>NZ_JAVIXS010000016.1:0-219609 GCF_031324065.1 Chryseobacterium metallicongregator | reverse complement strand
AGTTAATCCTTCGTGGGCAATTTCCAGTGTTTCAATAGCCACCTCATTACCTTCAGCTTTCAGATCTGTTGATTGTAATTTAAGCGGGAATGCATTTTTCACTTTCCACGTTACTGCAGGAGCTCCTGTTTCATCTAAAAGGGAAATCGTGATAGATCTGCGTTCTACTGTACTTAGCTGAATACTTTGGAACCAGTCGAAATATTCGTTATCAGTTTTAAAAGTTCCTCTTTTTAAAGTGATGTTACTGAAAGTTTTCATTCCAGGCATCTTAATCTTACTGAAATCAGGACTTGCGCCATGTCTGTATTCAATTAAAGCTGCTTCAACATTTAAACCGCTGACTTCCTGAAATCCTACTTTTGTTCCGCCCCAATCTACTTCAAAGGCAAACTTTACTAATGGATATGTACTCATAATTTATTTTTAATTTTAATTGTTATTTAATTGATTTTATGCTTCCTGTAATTTGTGTGAAAAATTGAGTACGATAAATTCAGCAGGACGAACTGCAGCCATACCGATTTCGATGTTCATTCTTCCTTCTAAAATATCCTGAGCCGACATTGTTTTGTGCAGACCAACGCTTACGTAATACGCTTCTTCCGGCTTGCTTCCTGCTAAGGCACCGTCTCTCCACTGCTGATCAAGGAAATTCTCGATCATAGCCTGTACACGAGTCCATGTATTGGCAGTATTCGGTTCAAAGACAAAACGTTCTGTAGCTTTCTTCACAGATTCTTCTACCATGTTGAAGAATCTACGTACAGATACATATCTCCATTCGTTGCTGTTTCCGTCTAATGTTCTTGCTCCCCAAACTAATGTTCCTTTTCCTGCAAAAGTTCTGATCGCGTTGATTGATTTTCCTGAGGTAGCATCTACATTAAGCAGATCCTGTTCTTTATTGGAAATTTTTACAGCCGGTACATCTACCAGACTAAGCCCTACATTAGCGGGTGATTTCCATACTCCCGAATTACTGTCTGCTTTGGCGTAAACTCCGGCAATTGCTGATGACGGTGCCAGTACTACTGATGCAGACTCGATTGCTTGTTTAGCCTGATTATACATTTCAGAATTAGCAATCTTCAATGCGGCTAAAGTTGTGATACCAGATGCACCGGTAACTAAAACATCGGCATCTTTGAAATCATAGCTTAAAACAGTCTTCAGTTTTGGATAATAAGCCGCACCATATTTCAGACCTGTAGAAGTTACTTTATCTCTAAAAGCAGCAGCGTCTTGAAGAATATCCATAATGACGAACCTGTCTTTTAATAATTCTGCCTGATCTAAAGCTTTATTGTACAAAGCATAGATTTTGCCGATAGCAACAGAATTACCAGCTCTGGAAGTAACAAGACTGCTGGCAGCAAGAGCATCAGTCTCCATAGTAGAAGCTGTAGTAAAATCTGTTTCAAGAGCAGTAGCAACAGCCTGAGCAGCAGCCTTAACAGTAGCAACCGTAGCATTAGCAACAGCAGCAGCCACCTTAACTGCGGCGACAACAGCCTGACCTCCCTTAGCACCAGCAACCTGTAAGTCGTTAGGATTAGCAACATTAAACTCAGCTGCCTTAGCAACGGCAGCAGCAACAGCAGCATCTACATTAGCGCCTGCAACAGCGTCTGCAACAACACCTGCAATTCCTTTAGCAGCAGAAGCAACATTCTTAGCATATACTACAGTTGTAACAACAGCAGAAGCAGCAGCAATATCAGCAGCAGAAGGAGCTAAACTTTGAAGATCCGGAAAAACGATCAGAGTAGGTTCGTCTTCTTTTTTTAATAATTCAAGACCGGATAAAAAAGCTTCTGCCGGTGTAGGAGCACCTACAGCCTCTGGACTTTTATAATCTCCTACAGAAACAATATAACAAGGACCACCACCATTGGCAAAATACATCTGCATGGCATAATACATTTTAAAGTCGCTTACCTTGGTTGGAATTGCTGTTGCAACACCATCTTTGAAAGCTACAGCGAAGATTTCCGGATTTGCTTTTCCAAAAATTTCTTCATACTCCAACATCGAAGCAATTCTTGTTGGTTTATTTTTCGGTCCATCCGCTGTATACCCAATAAAAGCAGGGATAGCCGTTTCAACTTGCGCTACGGAAGGGGGAAATTTTCCTTGTTCCTCCACGTAAACTCCAGGGGTTTTGTAATTCATTTTAAAAAATTTTACGTTAATATTAATTATTCCTCGAAGTAAAACTTCGGGTATTTATTCGTGATTGATTTATTGATTTTATCTTTCTAGAACTGTTGCAATTTGTGCGAAAAATTGAGTACAATAAACTCTGCAGGACGCACTAATGCTATTTTAAGGTCTACATTCATTATAGTAGTTCCTTCTACTCCTTTCACGGTTACTTCATAAGCTTCTTTCGGTGTACTTCCTGCCAATGCACCCTCCATCCATTGCTGATTAAGAAAATTTTCCAGCATTGTTTTTGCCCGTAACCATGTGTGAGGAATATTGGGCTCATTCATAAACTTATTGAGGGCATCGTTGACCGATTGTCTGATCATATTATAATAGCGGCGTACATGTACATACTTCCATTCGTTATCTTTCCCTTCATCATTTTTATCTTTTCCTTCAAGGGTTCTGGCTCCCCAGATTAAAGTACCTTTTCCTGTAAAAGTTCTGATCGCATTGATTGATTTCCCTAAAGCATCTATGTTTAAAGTAGCCTGTTCCTGATCTGAAATTTTTTCTGTCGGGGTAATGACATGGCTGATATTGATATTTGCCGGAGCTTTCCACACTCCTCTTGTACTGTCTATTCTGCCGTATGCTCCTGCTATTGCTGATGATGGCGGTAAAACAACTTTTAACGACTGCATTTCTTTTTTCACCTGATTGTATAATGCCGAATTGGATGATTCCAGATTTTTAAGTGTAATCCCGTCTGCATCTCCTTTTTCGTCTTTTACCTCGAGAATTGCCGTTTTTAAATCAGTAAACTCTTCAGTGAAACCAGGTGCATTTTCATCTGAGCCATCAGGGATCATAAAATCATCTATTGTTCCGTCATAAATGGCTTCTAATACAATCTGTGCTTCAGAAATTGCTACGGTTAAAGCATTTTTTTTATCACCCGCATCAGCATTTTCATTCACTTCTTCTGCTATCGCAATAGCCTGACCTAATAAATCGGCAAGGACGTAAGCATCCGCAGACCCGGTTGAGATTTCGGCACTCGCCAAACTTTTTAATTCATCTAAAGCAGCAGTCTCCCCAGCATAAAAAAGAGCACTTCCTTGTCCTGCTTTTTGTAAACCGGCATGTACTATAGGTGTTTTAGTCTCATCAAAAGTATAATTCAAAATGGTTTTTAAGTGAGGAAAGTAAGCTGCAGCATGATTAGTCGGGTTTACTTCACTTCTAAAAGATTCAATCGTGGTAAAATTGTTTGATTGGATAACAGAATTTCCGTAATAGGTATCCAGTATAACAAATCTGTTTTTAGTCTCATCTTTAGCTTTATCAATAGCCTGATTGTAAATACTATAAAATTCAGATTCATTGGTAAGCGAAATAGCATCAGGGAAAATAATAAGAATCGGTTCTTTAATTTTTTTATGATCGATTTTAGCCAGTCCCGTTTCCAATGAGGATAATTGTACTTGTGCTGATGTATAATCCCCTACAGAAATGATATAACACGGTCCACCGCCATTGGCAAAATACATTTGCAGTGAATAATACATTAAAAATTGTACCTGAGGTGCTACAATAGTTGCTCCTTTGCCTTCTACATCCTGTAGCTGGATATTTTCTTCTTTTGCTTTTCCAAAATATTGCTCATATTCTAAAAGAGAACGGATGATGAAGGGCTCATTATACCCAACAGGGAGTAGTTCGGTATACCCGATAAATGCTGGCATAGCCGTTTCTATGTAGGCAACTGAGTATGGAAGTTTCGTAATTTCTTCAACAGAAACACCTGGTGTTGCTGGATTTAACATGTTTAAAAGTTTAAAGGGTTATTAGTTTTTAGTTTTTTAGTTTTTTGCTTTTATGATTAATCAACTTTAATACTCTGTATATTAATGTCATTAATTAATTTAACAGGAACTACTTCCTTAGCTGCAATTTTTATCACACTTATTTTATATAAAGCAGAAGGCATTATTTTTCCGCCTAATAAACCCCAGACGTAACTTAGCTGTTCAAAAGGAATGGAATGCAGTTCAATTCTGAAACTGAAATTATTTTCAGGCTCAAGGTCAACATACTCCAGAACATTCTTGGCTTGAAATACTTCAATAACTTTTGAAATACTCAGTAAAGATTTGCTGTACGTACTTCTGTTGGCAGCGATCATTACATATAGATTTAAGTAAGCAGGAGTACTTTCCTTATCATATCGGACCGGATTATTTTCCACCACAACCGGCTGATACCTTGATCTGTTTTTCAATGTTGATTCTTCCTCAATATTGAGCAGACTAATTACTACTTTATTACTAAGTCCTTCAGTGTTGTCATCATGTTTTGCAATGTCATCAACAACAGCAATTTCAATTTCGTTAGGAACGTTAGGATCCCACAAACCATCCGGAGCATTTAGCTGATTTTTTAAAACTGTTAATACTTTATTAATCATAATTTCTGTTCTTAATTATTATGGTGCAAACATACAATCACACCTCCTCAAAAGACAAATATTTTGGGCGCTCAATACAGTCTTTGCAGTAAATAGGATTTTAATTCTTATCAAAGAAAACTAAAAACAACACCATTAATACACTGAAGATAAATACGTTAAAAACGATATTAAAAAATAAAATTTTAACCTGAAGATTTTTCGCCTCCCATGATGATCAAATTTTCAGTCTGCCAACTGAGCTTTATTCTGAAAAAAAATCATTGTATTTCAACTTATGATTATTCCTCAATCAAATGGCTGTTTTTAGTGGTCCTAAATTTTTTGAATGGTACATCACCGAATAGGTTGGTTGATTGTCTAAAGCATAAGTTCTCAAAAAAAACATAGGCTTTCCTGATGAAAAAGATAAGCTTTTTTACATCCGGTAATTTCCAGAAAATATAAATCTGCATCCTTAGGATATGATTTTGTCTTTTACTGCAAAGACAGAATAGAGCGGCCTTATAATTCGAAAAATAGGATCTCTTCTTTCTAATTTTGACCCAATAATTTTAAAAACATTAATCATATGAACATTAAAAATCTTTTCAGTAAACGCAATGAAATCATTGGCGGTCATTTTAATGAACTACGTTCAAAATTGGGTGTAGCCGATCAAAACGAAGAAGCTATTTTCTCTTTAAGGGAAGAAATTTGTAATGCATGTCCTTTAAAAAACGGCAACAATTGCAACGCAATGAAATGGCTCAATCCAGAGACTCTGGAAGTGACAGATGGTCCAAAAGATGGATTTGTAAGAGGCTGCGGATGCAGATTGAGTGCCAAGCAGAGATCAAAATTCAGCCTTTGTCCTGCAGGTTTCTGGGGCGGAGAATTTGACAAAAAGTAGAACAGTTTGACGATTCCCAATATTGTATCATTTAAACCTATTTAATGTGAAACAAAATCATATCATTCAGAAAGTTTTTCTTGAAATTACCGTCAACAACAAGGAAAAGGCACTTCGTATAAAAGACGATATTAACAGCTTTTTGTCTATTGATGTTTTCCCGGAAATAGAAAAGCATATCAAGGCTTTAGAATATAAGTTGGCTGATCATACCCTGCAGATTCCCCGTTTAGCATTAAGTGTGGAAGTAAAAAGCAGCGCATTAAATACGGAGTTAAAGGATCAAATAGCCGAACTCTTTAAAGATGAATTGTCAGAAATTACTAAACCCGTTAAAACTTCCCATCAGGAAACAGAAAGTGATATTAAATCCTATCTGATGGATAATCAGGAAAAAATGCTCAAAACATTGATCTATTTTTTAGAAAAAGGAACTATGCCCTGGTGGAGTTCGGAGAGCAATACGATGTCTATTTTGGAACCAGCCGTTTTTGATCGCCTTATTTCGGCCACTGGCTTTCAGAAAAGGATCATCTCTGCTTTGTCAAAAGAAAATGTCCGAAACCGGCTTATCAATCAGTTTTCCAATGAACAAATTGCACAATTATGCATGGCAGTTTTGAAAAATAAGAAACTGATCATCAACCTGAAGACTGATACAATACGTCATTTATCGAAACTGAGTCATACAGATCGAATTGCAATATGGCATTTGGTTTTCAATGTCATATCAGAGTATCTGAATACATCCAATAATCATCCCCGGGAGTATCTTTTACAAGAAATTTCAACAATAGAACAGATTGGTTTATCAATAACAAAAAACAATCATCAGAACAGGAAAACAATAGTTAAGATATTCCCCTTTATTACAGAAAATGAAATTTCTGAAAACATCAGAACGAATGCAGCAGATCAACCTGAAAATGCAGAAACCTCAATAGAACCTATTCAGGAAAAAAATGTAATCATTCAGGAGGATGTAAATCCGAACGAGGGACAATACATTCAAAATGCAGGGCTTATTTTGATCCATCCATTCATCAAACCCCTGTTTGAGCATTGCGAACTTCTGGATCCTAAAACCCAGCAGCTCATTGATCCGGAATTGTGTGCCCATCTACTGCATTATATCGCCACCGGAAAAACAAATGCTCCTGAATATGATATGATTTTTGAAAAATTCCTGTGCAATATTCCAATGCATCAAACCATTAACAGGCATATTAAACTTTCACGCAAGCATAAATCGCAGGCTAAAAATGTCATAGAAAGTGTACAGTACAACTGGGCTCCCATGAAAAAATCATCTGCTGCATTACTACAAAATGAGTTTTTCCAGCGCCCGGGGAAATTAACTATCACTGATTCTGATAATACCCTTATTGTAGAACGAAAGACACAGGATATTCTTCTTGAAAAACTTTCCTGGGGAATTGGCCTCGTAAAACTCCCCTGGCAGAAAAAATTCATATTCGTAAACTGGTAATAACAGGTTACATTTTCTAAATACTCTACAGCTTTCCAAATACTCTGAAGTTGCTGATTTTACATCAACAATACCCTCACTGCAACCCTATTAATTCAAAATAAGATTATGAAATCTCCTAATAACCATGAACACTCACCATTAATAAAAACAAATATTAATGAAAAAACAGAAGTAACCAATCCTTTATTTCAAGCCAATCCTGTCAATCATAACTCTTTAAATGAAGAAATGAAATGGTTGCAATCGCTTATTGAAAAACGATGCAAAGAATTATTTCTGGAAGATGAGAAAGAGTTGAATATTGGCTATGAAATACCTGAAACTCCGGAATCAGATGATCAATCTCCTTATTCTATTACAATAAATGCCCACCAGCTTACTGTTCTGGACAGAATCATCTTAGCGCTGGGCATTGCTTCGGCTCATTATCCATCCATCCTGAAAACATTTGTGCAGATAGAAGAAAACAGCAATGCATTTGCCATTGAAGCAGGTGGTGAATATGATAGAATCAGCCGCAGTTTAAAGCCCACTTTTCAAACCGCACTTTTTTTGCTGGCAGGTAAAGATTTATCACTGTGGTCACAGTATGGTGCACAACTCATCAACGGTAGTGTACTATTAAAAAATGATATTATTTACAATCGTTCTTCAACAGAATTTATTCATGGAAAAATTGAATTGGATACCGCTTATCTCAATTATTTCTTATCAGGGCAGAAACCACAGCTGGATCATGGTTCTTACTTTCCCGGCAGGCTTTACAAATCTGATCTCACCATGCAAGATATTATTTTGGAAGATAATGTGAGAGATCAGATAAAACCCATCGGACATTATATCAGTGCATTGGAAAACGGCTTTTTCAAAACCAATGAGCATAGTTTCAAACCAGGCTTCATTGCTTTATTCTACGGTGCACCGGGAACGGGGAAAACGATGCTTGCAGGAATTCTTGCCAACACCTATGGTATTGATATGTACCATGTAGATCTCTCACAGGTAGTGAGCAAATACATTGGTGAAACGGAGAAAAATCTTGAAGTGTTATTCAACAGACTGCAGGGTAAAAACTGTATGCTGTTTTTTGATGAAGCTGACGCTTTGTTTGGAAAACGTTCTGACGTAAAAGATGCCCATGACCGCTACGCCAACCAGGAGGTCTCCTATCTATTGCAGCGAATAGAAAAATTTGACGGATTAACAATCCTTGCTTCCAATTTTGAAAATAATATGGATGATGCTTTCAAGCGTCGTATAGATGTTTCCGTGAATGTAATACGTCCTACAGAGACTACCAGAAAAGCCCTTTGGGAGCATTACTTGCCTAAAAACATAACTTTTGAAAGTAATGATCTTTTACAATATTTAACCAAAGAATATAACTATACGGGAGCGAATATCCGAAACATTATGAAAAATGTAGCGATGGCATTACATGACCGTAATGAAACCAGCATTACTTACTCATTAATAAGCACTTATTTAATGATAGAAAACGAAAAGGCCTTTGGAAAAAATCAATCCCGTCTCAGCCCATTTGTACAAAAACAAGAATAAAAAACTCATCTAATAACCAATAACATGAGCAGACATAAAAAAACATTTGCACCCAGGGCTGGCAGGTCCGGGAAGCAAAACACCAATAGTAAAGAGGATAAAGATAAGCACGAGCAAATCACTGATCAGGACAGCAAAATATCTCTCGCCAAAACGGAAGCTACCCAGATAACATACGACCCATTTAAAAACAGGGCATTCAATAAAATAGAAAAAAATGTATCTGTTATTCAATTATTTGACAAAGGGCAGCATGTTTCAACCCTTCATAACGCCCTAAATAAATTAGGGCATAAAACCCCTGAAAATAAGAATCTTTTCTGGAACGAAACAAAGACCGGAATCATCAATTTTCAACGTAAGAATAATATCAATACTTCCGGTACTCTTAATAGGGAAACCTTGCTGAAAATGAATGAAGCATTGAATTTCTTAAACAGTCGGAAAGAAGTTGGTCTTCCTGTTTCTGAACGCGCAAAAATGCTGTACGAAGCCTTTGAGCACAGAACACTGGGAATTTTTTCAGGAACTGATGAAGATAAAGTTTTTATGGCTTTAGAAAAACTTTCCTATGAAGAAAGATACGAGCTTATTCAGTATTATGATGTAACATACAAACCTAAACGAAAAGTAGGATTAGTACAGGATTTATATGAAGAATTAGGCAACAAAGACTTATTTAAAGCGATACGGTTATTATATGCAAACTATGAGGAGCCGCAATCACAGCTGGTGCCAGAGCCAGCAAATCCCGAAGGTGAGCTGTTGCAGGAAGTTGTGGTCACAGGTAAAGGATCATGGATTAAGCCTAAAACAAAGTATGCCATAGAAGGACAACCTATAGAGTTTGATTGTACGTATCAATATGAAACACCTGTTATAACCACCGAAGGAAGTAAAAAACCAGAAGTTGTACGAAAAGTATTGATCCGGAATGACGGCAGAGTGTACAATCTGTTTGAATACCCTTTTAGAAAGGATACTAAAACTTTCAGACAGGATGGAACAGTAATCAGCCAGTTTTCTATTAATACCCATCAATCAGGGAACTTTACATTTGTCTTCATCATAGAAAATACTCTAACAAAAGAATTCAGAGCTCATACCAAAGAATATCAGGTTAAGACCCTTGAAGAGGCGGCAGCTGGTGATTTGAAAAAGAATAAAATTCAAAATTATTCAGATTTCAGACAACAGGCAGCCTTTATTGAGTTCAATCTTTCAAAAGGAGCATTCAAGGAACAGAAAAGCGATCCGAATTTCTATATTGAATCTGCAACATATAGTGAAAATCCTGCGAGAGTAAGTTCTGCAGATATTAATCATATTCCGCAGTCTTATTATTCAATTAAAGGAAAGCCTATCCCTAAAGATCATCATTATTTCTGGTTTGCAGAAATCAATACCCCTAAAGAAATGTTTGATGGGACAAGTGCATTACTAGGTGTAGAATATGCTAAAAATGCCAATGTACATGGTTATAAAAGAGGAGTATATTTCGGTAGAGATGGCTGGAGTATGAATTCTTCTCAGACAACAGCTGCTTTTTTAGGATCACTTACAGGAGTTTATACCATTCATTGTCTGGTATTAGACAAAAATAATAATCTGACAGGTCAGGAAGCATCTTACCGACAGGTTATCCTACCAAAGGATGATTATCAGGCTCTAAAAAACATCCGAGAATATAAGAAAAACATTGACAAAAGCTTTAATACCCTTGCTCCCCAAACAGCATTAGCTATTAATGCCGTAGCCATCAACGAGGAAACTACAGAAACCCTTTCACTCAATTTATTTATAGGAAAAAGCAAAAAGAATCCAAGCAATTATGTATTAACAGATCTTACTCCAGGTGTACAGCATCAGCGTACTTATGAAGGAAATAATTTAAAAGATTTATTTGAAGAATTTGACAGCAAAAATACCTATCCGGATGGTATTCTGGCTTATGAAATTCCATCCAATACATTAGGCTATCCTACTCTAAAAGGGAATTTCACTACTGATGGAGCATCATTTTGGGAATCGCTTTCCACCGGAGCTGGCTGGGCTTCTTTAGGTTTTGCAGTAGCAGGATTGGTAGCCACATTTACGCCGATGGCACCTATTGCTCCTTACTTATTTATAGCTGCAGGTACCACAGGTGCTACTTCCGGAACCGCCAGCATTATTGATAAAGTACAAAAAGGAACATTAACCAACGAAACCCTGACTTTAGATGTTATTATGATAGCTTCCAGCTTTTTAGGGATGGCAGGCACATTATCCAGCATCGCTAAGGCATCCTCTATTATAAAAATATCATCAACAGGGATTCAGTATATCATTTTAACTGATTTTGCCCTTAATGGTACTGCTGCAGTGATGATTACCTCTAAAGGTTTAGAAAGCATACAAGATATTCATGATAATAAAAACCTGACTACAGCGGAAAAAATAGAGGGTATTGTTGGAATTTTAGGGCAGTTAACATTAACTGCAGGATTGGTAATACTAAGCAGTAAAAACTTAAAAGGAGGAGAATTGGAGAAACTGCCAAAGGTAAAAAGACAAACCTCAAAAAAACCTTACAATCCGGAGCAGCATAGTGAATTTATTGATACGCCTGAGAATTTAACGGGCGGGAAAGTTCCTAAAAATACGATCAGTAATAAACCAGCAGTACACGCTCTGGAGAATACTTACAAACAACCCGATTTTAATCAGTTCCTAAAATCCGTTGAAACCGGTTTCCCATCTGATGAAATTGCAAAACAGGCTTATGATTTATTTAAAAATAAAAACTGGAAACAATTAGAACAATTGTTTACGGATAAGAATCTCAATGGAAACTGGCCTCCGAACCGTGGGGCAACAGGCACCATAGAGGTTACCTTAAAAGAAGGAAGCATTTTTGACAGATACGGCGGATGGATTGATGAAAATGGAGTTTTCCAGGATAGAGGAACCTTTGCAGGAAAAGACGGTACTCCTTATACAGACAGAGCTTTATCTAAAGGCACAGATAGTAAACCATATACAAGATATAAAGTATTGAAAGACATACCTCTAGTCAGTGAAGGAGAAATCATTCCTTGGTTTGGAGAAAAAGGTGGAGGTATTCAGTATGAACTGCCGGTATCTATCAATGATTTAATAAAAGAAGGATATATAAAACCTATCGCTAAAACATCAAAAAACACTACTTTAGCTGAGTCAAAAGTTATTACAGAAGGTGAACATACATCAGGAATTAAAGACTTAGGAGAAGAAAATACACCAATCAATAGCAAGGAAGAAGTAGTTCAGGTTGAAAAAGTAAAAACCACAGGATATCCAGAGGACCAATTAACTTCAACAGGAAAAAACAAGCCTCCGCTTACTCCCGAAGAACTGCAAAGATTAATTGATTGGCAGAACTATAGAAATAATTTCTTAAAGAAATGGAGGGATTTGGATTTTTCTCATCATTTACAGGATTTAAAGAGAAAGCTTGAAAAAGCTCGGAACAGTATTAAAAAAAATCTAACACCAGATGATTTAGCTGCTGTAATTAAGGAGAAAAGAGGAGAGCAAATTTTAGATTCAAATGGAATTCCTTATGATCATCTGGCTGAAAATGAACAAGCAATGAACAGTATTATAAATGCTACGAAAGCTTTAAAAAGCCAAATGTCTAAAAATCCATTAAACTATCAAGAATTTGAAGATTTACTAAAAGATTTAAGTAAATTAAAAGAAGAAATAAATAAAACAATAAAAAATTAATTACAAATATCATGAATGTAAAAGAAATGCAGCAATTACTTGAAAATGAATCAGACGGAAACGAATTATATGATTTGTTAATAGATTGCGGAAAAAAATATTCTTGGACACCTCAGGAAAAAAATCAGTTAAAGAATACTATTGTAAAAATATGTGACGATCCCAACGAACAAGCACGCAGTGCATCCATCAGAGTTTTGTGCTTTTATTGGGGAATGGATGAATTTAGAGATAAAGCATGGGAAATGTTTTCTTATGATAAAGATGACGACGTACGATCAGATGCCCTGATAAGTTGGGCAAACACATATCGTAAACAGAATAAAGCATCAGTTATGAAAACACTTTATTCAATTCTCGAAAATAAAAATACTGAAGTTAATATTAGGGAAACTGCTTACCGATGTATATTTTATGTATCTCCTTTACCCCCTGAAAACAGACCAAACCAAATTTCAGATTGGGATCATTTTGATGAAAATGTAGATTGGAAGTTAATAGAAAAATTGATTTCAGAAGCACAATAATTTTAAAATCAAGCTTAAAGAACATATCCTTTAGTAAATTAATATATTAGATCTAAACTAAAAAAATATGATCAGAAAAAACGAAATAACCAGGCAAAAATTATTTGATGGCGATGAACAAGAATGCCTAAAAGAAATCTTTGAAATTGAAAATCAAAAAATTAAATTGATTGATTTTTATAACAGTCCGTTAAGAGATTTAAAAAAAGAAATAGATGATGAAAGCTTTGAAACCATCGTCAGAGAAAGTCAATTCAATGTAAAAAATACTTTTATTGAAAAATATGTATCTGAAGAGGGATTAGAAGTTCATTATCTGAAAAAGAATGGTGTGATCTATCTGTTTTCATATGGAGAATTTCAGCCCGGAAGGTATATGCTGTTTTTAGAAGGCATTTATCAGTAAGTAAAAAATACAATCAGAGCAGATCATTTCTGCTCTGATTTTTTATTTAATCAGCAACTATTTATTTTCAGAAACCGTTTTGATTTATTGGAAAACAGCATCTCTTTTTAAGAGAAGGTCGATACGGATTTTGAAAGCAGCATTATAAGTGTAGCGAATGGAAGATAGAAATAGCTATCAGAATAAAAAAAATTTATCAAAATGTACGAAATTAAACTAGATTAATTTCTACCTGCTTTATCCACCCTACATTTGCTGAAGAAATAAGAAAACAAATACTTATCAAATAAATTAACCAAACATTAAAAATTCAAAACAATGAGCACATTACAATTAAAAGACGGAACAGAGATTTTTTATAAAGACCAGGGAGAAGGACCTGTATTAATGTTTCATCACGGATGGCCATTATCGTCAGACGATTGGGATGCACAGGTAATTTTCTTCCTTCAGAGAGGGTACAGAGTGATTTCACATGACAGAAGAGGCCACGGTCGTTCCAGCCAGAATATTTACAATCACACCATCGAGCAATATGCATCTGACGCTGCAGAATTGGTTGAATTCCTTGACTTGAAAGATGTCGTTCACATTGGTCACTCTACAGGAGGTGGTGAAGTGATCCGTTACGTTCACAAATATTCTAACGGAAGAGCAAAAAAAGCAGTTTTAATTAGTGCCGTTCCACCGATAATGGTAAAAAGTGAAAACAATCCTGACGGTGTTCCGATGGAAGTTTTTGATGGAATCAGAGAACAGACTTTGAATAACAGAAACCAGTTTTATTTTGATTTGACTTTCCCTTTCTACGGATACAACAGAGAAGGAGCTAATGTAAAAGACGGGATACAGAGAAACTGGTGGAGACAAGGAATGATGGGTGGAATTGTGGCACATTATGACGGAATCAAAGCGTTTTCCGAGACTGACTTTACTGAAGATTTAAAAGCTGTAGATATTCCTGTTTTGGTTCTTCACGGAGAAGATGACCAAATTGTTCCCATCGAAAACTCTGCCATTAAATCCGCAAAACTATTGAAAAACGGAAAACTGATTACGTATCCGGGTTTCCCTCACGGAATGCCTACTACAGAGCATGAAACCATTAATAAAGATCTTTTGGAATTTATTGAGGCTTAATATATAATATAAAAAAGGGGAATCATTTTCGATTCCCCTTTTTTATACGAGACAAAATAATCTATTGGATAGTCTGGGAGAACTTTACTATACCAATCAGAATATGATTTAGCATTATATAATTATAAAAAAGCAATAAGTCTTGGTGGAACTAAAAAATGATAGAAAAAATGGAGAAGGAAACGGGAAGTAAAACAGGTACAAAATGTAATAACATCCTCTTTTGAATTGTCTTATTACATACACAATCAATTAAATATTTCTAAATGAAAAAAATACACCTCATCCTACTGCTTTCTTTATCGTTGAATGTTTTCGCGCAAAGTGTGAAGGATAAAATAAAATCATTCGAAGACAATCTGCTCAGCTGGGATACATCGAAAACAAAAAAATGGACGCTCAAAGAAAGAATGGCTTTCTACAATATGAATGCAGTAAGCATTGCGGTCATAAAAGATTATAAGATAGAATGGACAAAAGCTTATGGCTATGCAGACGTTGCTGAAAACCGAAAAACAACCCAGCAAACACTGTTTCAGGCCGCATCTATCAGCAAGTCTATCAACAGTCTCGGTCTTTTAAAATTGGTTGAACAAGGAAAATTAGGCTTGGACAATGACATCAATAATTACTTAAAAACCTGGAAATTTCCATACGATTCGGTTTCAAAAGGTAAAAAAATTTCTCTTGCCAATCTGTTGAGCCATAAAGCGGGTTTATCTGTTCATGGTTTCGGAGGGTATCAAAAAGGGAAAGAATTACCTTCTCTACTACAAATTCTCGATGGACAAAAACCAGCCAATTCTCCTGCGGTGCGGTCTGCGTTTGAGCCCGACCTTAAATTTCAATATTCAGGAGGGGGAACAACCATTTCACAATTAATTCTTGAAAATACTACAGGAGAAAAATATGAAGATTATATGTTGAAAAATGTTTTGACTCCGTTAGGGATGAACGAAAGTTCTTACAATCAACCGCCTTCTTCAGATAAAGAAAAATTACTTGCAACAGCTTATAATAACGGAAATGAGGTAAAAGGTAAATATCATATTTATCCTGAAAAAGCAGCAGCCGGTTTATGGACAAACCCCAATGATCTGGCAAAATATATCATCGAAACACAATTGTCATTAGCAGGCAAATCGAATAAAGTTTTATCAAAGCAAATGTCTGTAAAGAGAATTGAAAATAATTACGGTGTGTTTCTGAATGATTTCAAAGGCACAAAATATTTCGGACACAGTGGTGGGAATGAAGGTTTTGTGTGTTATTATATTGGAAGTGTTGAAGACGGAAACGGTCTGGTTGTAATGACCAACGGTAATAATTTTAAACTCATCGATGAAATTCTTTTAAGTATTGCCAGTTTGAACCAATGGAAAAATTATCCCATAGAGCCTCAAAAAGAATCCATTGCCTTAACCATCAGAAAGGAATGTTTAAAAAATATTGACAAAGGAATTGCGTTGTACCACGAACTAAAAAAGAAAAATCCCAATGCCTACAACTTCTCCAATGAAAACGAACTCAACGAGCTTGGCTATGAATTTCTAAGAGACAACCAATCAGAGGCAGCTCTTAAGATTTTTAACTTAAATGTCAATGAGTTTCCAACGTCAGGAAATGTGTATGACAGCCGTGGTGAAGCTTATTTTAACAAAAAAGAATATACCTTATCAAAAAGCGATTATCAGAAATCATTGGAACTTGATCCTACCAATCAGAATGCAAAGGAAATGATTTTGAAAATCAACCAACTTTTGACTATCCAAAAATGAATTACACTTTTTACGATGTAATGACAGTAATCTTTGATACAATATCAAAATGACAAACAAAAAATCCCGGATTAACCGGGATTTTCATTTCTTATATTTACATTTATTTGATCTCTACAGGAACTGAGATTTTATCCCAATCCATTGTAAATCCATTATTATTTACTTTATAAACTAAAGCTTCCTGTGTTGCTGGTAAAGCCTTTGTTTTTACATCCACACGTAAAGCATCTTTAGCTTGTTCATATTTATAAGCACCCCATTGTTTCGGCTCTTTGTTAAAAATCGCTGTCCAGATTCCGCTTTGTTTAGGGATTAAGAAAAAGCTGTATTTACCTGCAGGCAGTTTTTTACCCTGAACGGTAATATCTTTATCCGTTTCGAAAGTAGTGGCTTCATTAGCACCTGCACGCCAAACTTTATCATAAGCTTCCAAACCACCCCAGATTGTACGTCCTTTTACAGAAGGACTGCTATAGGCAATTGTAATATTTGCATCTTTCACTTTTCCTGTAGCAGTTGCCGGAGGGCTTGCAGGTTTTTTAGTTTCCTGTGCAAAGGCGTTTACTGAAAGCGTCACTGCTGCAAAAAGTACAGTAGCAGATTTAATCATTGTTTTCATAATATTTTATTTGTTTGTTTTTGTTATTATTTGCTTACGAATTTACTGTTTTCTGCTTATAAAACAGCAATCCGATTGCTGAAAATACAATCACCGCTGCTGCCCCGATTACATTAAGCCAAAGAAAAGAAACAATATCAAACTGATAAACGGTAATCACAGCAATTTCCGATAAAATGGCAGCAATAAATACATTCGGGCCATTGATCTTTTTGTAATAAAATGCAACCAGGAAAATTCCCAATATCGGACCGTAGAAAAGAGAGCCCAATACATTAACCGCTTCAATAAGTGAACCCATCTGCGTAGCAAACATAGCTACACCGATGGAGAAAATACCCCAGGCTAAAGTGTGCAGGCGGCTGTACTTCAATTCGGTTTTTTCATCAGGAAGTTCTTTTTTAAATAGTAAATGAACATCTTTTAATGAGCAGGCAGCAAGGGAATTCAGTGCGGCCGAAATGGAACCCCAGCTGGCCAGAAAAATGACAGCAAACAGTAAACCGATCATTCCTACAGGCAAAGTATTTTTTACGAAATAAAGGAAAATGTAATTCGTATCCGTTTTCTCTGTAGTATAGTTTGAATGATTGATAGCTTCCTCTACCCTGCCGTGAAGTTCTTTTACTTGGGTTTGAGTATTTTTAAAATCCTGAATTGTTTTTTGAAGTTGTGGAGAATGAGTTTCTTTCAGCTTTAAAATTTCTTTCGATTCTGCATTAAATTTTATTTGTAAATCCTGATGCTCTTTTTCAAAAATGGCAGCCTGTTCAGGTTTTGCCTCCTTTAGATGTTGATAAGAACGTTCATTAAAATAAATCGGAGCAGGTTTTAGAGAAAAGAAAGCGAAAAGCAAAGCACCAATCAAAAGAATAGCAAACTGCATCGGAATTTTGACCAATCCGTTCAATAGCAGACCCATTTTTGCATTGGTATTATCTTTGGCGGTAATATACCTCCCGACCTGGCTTTGGTCTGTACCGAAGTAAGAAAGCGCCAGAAAAAAACCACCAATTATTCCACTCCAGATATTGTATTTATCTTTCCAGTCGAATTCTGTTGTGATCACATTAAGCTTCCCTGATTTCCCTGCCAGATAGAGGGCATCATTAAAGCCAATTCCATTTGGCATATTTTGAATAAGTAAATACCCTGCAAAAGCCATTGTTCCAAGAATAATAAGAAACTGTAATTTCTGGGTGTGAGCGATCGCTTTTGCTCCTCCAATATAAGTGTAAATCAACAGAATACCGCCTGTTAAAACATTCGTTAAATAAATATTCCAGTTTAAAACGCTTGATAAGATGATACTCGGGGCGTAAATACTAATTCCCGTTGATAAACCTCTGGAAAAAAGAAAAAGTAGTGAAGTGAGTACCCTTGTTTTTTTATCAAAACGGTTCTCTAAATATTCATAAGCAGTATAAACATTTAAGCGCTGAAAAATCGGGATGAAGGTGATACAGATCACAATCATCGCCAAAGGCAAACCAAAATAATACTGAACGAAACGCATACCATCCGTATACGCCTGGCCTGGTGCTGAAAGAAATGTAATGGCACTTGCCTGCGTGGCCATAATCCCTAAAAGGACAATATACCAGGGCATTTTGTTATCTGCTTTCAGGTATGATTCGTTGCTTTTTTGGCCACGGCCGATGAATACGCCGTAAACGACCACCGCCACAAGTGTAACAATAAGAACGGTCCAATCTATATTACTCATGCCCAGAATTTAGTAAACCCATAATAAAATACAATCTGTACTACTAATGCAACTGCTAATAATATGTACCAGATATTCCAGTTTTTAAGTTGTTTGTTCATCAGTTTTTCTGTGCAGATAAAAAGTTTAAAAATAAACGTGCAGCTCCCACATTTCCTGCAGGCAACTGTCTGAAAAATGCCAACGGTGTATAAATAAAATTACCTTTCCCGTATTTAGCATATAAAGTTGATCCCTGAAGAGGCTCTTCATCCGTATCATGCATTTCAAAAAGCGGTTCATACGCTGCATCCCATTGAGCAGGAAAATAGGCACCCCTTTCCTGTACCCAGCCTTTAAAATCATCCGCAGTAATTTTATTTGGAAAGTTCAGTAATTTATGATTGGGATTTAAAAACGTAACTGCAGCATTTTCTTCTGTAACACGCTTATTGGCAATATTGAAATTGTACATTCCCAATTTGTCAACAGTGGTATCCTGGTTGGTATTATACTGCATCACCAGATTACCTCCGGCTTTGGTATAGGACCATAAAAAAGGCATCCAGCGACCCAGCTTTTTCTCAGTGTTATTAGCACGAACACCCAATACGATGGCATCATATTGTGATAGTTTGTTTTGATTACTGCTTCCATCGGATTCATCTATGTTTCCATAAAAATCTTCGTCTTTCAGAACATCTACCTGAATACCGGCAATGCGCAGAAACTCAGGAATGAAATCACCAGCTCCTTCTATGTAACCAATTTTTTTAATCTTCGTCTGAATATCAGCTTTCATTACGATTGCAGTTGCAGGCGCAAAATATTGTAAAGAAGGTAAATGCGGATACTGAATTAATACTTGCTTTTTATTGTAAACTACTCCATCTGCAACAAAACTGGCATCCAATGGCAAACGAGATGAATGTATTGAGGCAAGCTTCGTTTTAGGAATAAGGTAATCGACGATAAAATCTTTCCCATTGAGCGAATTTACATCAGCGCTCCCTAATCGTTCTCCGCTATACATAAGATTCAAAACACCTTTATTGAACGGTTTGTTGGAATTCACTTTAAAATTTAAACTCAAATGTAAATCTTCATTTTCTTTAACCCAGTAAAGCGACTGTGTAAATTTCAGTTCCAATGCAGGAACAATGCGCAAGGCTTCAACTACATCACCACGCACCGGATCTAATTTCTTGAAAGATAAAGGAAGTTTAACCTGAAACTTTTCCGAACCGATTTTTAAACCCAGTAAAACATTCAGCGGTGATTCTGCCTCCGGTAAACCGATTAAAGTATCATTGGGAACGGAAAAAGTGGCTGCATTCACGGGAGGTTTTGCCAACCAGTAAGGTTCTGTGAGTGCTGCATCTGCAGGAATCTGAATATCATGCTGAATGGTAATTAAAGAATCTTTTGAGAGTTTTCTATTGAAATTTTCTGATTGAGTTAACCATTGTACATCTTCTAAAATAACAGGATTTGCAGCTCTTGATATCAGATTTAACCTGAAATTGTAATGATCTCCGGCAACCGCTTCAGCCTGATTGGTAACAACCTCACCCATAAACCCGGCACAGCTTAAAATGATATGGTCAAGAGATTTAATTTTATCGTTTTTCAGATCTCCATCTTTGAGTGCCATGACCTTTTTTCGTAAAGCAAGCAAAGCAGGTAAGCTGAGGTCTGGATTATTGAAATTGAAAGCAGAAATAATCTGATCTAATGATTGGTCAATATCAGCGTTTCCTTGTGAAGTCCAGGTTTTAACTACACCATCGAAAAGTGTTGTTTTTGCGGGCTCACCGATCACATGGGAAAAATATTCTGTTCTGATCCCGGCTACAGACTGCGTTCCTGCACCCTGGCTTTTATGCAAACTTCTGCTTAATCCGGCCAATTCACCATAGCCCATTCCCAGTTGTGCATCATATTGCCCAACGGTCACTTTCAGTTGATTTTCAGCGGTTGTATTCACCCCACCAAAGCGGAAAGTATTCCACAATACACGTTTTGGCTGCCACGCATTGACATATTTCAATTGATCCGGAAAAGCCGTTTTATTGCCTGCCAGCTTAAAAGCTTTTTCCGCCACCACAGCCGAAGCCGCATGTTGTCCGTGTCCTGCCGCAGCAGTAGGAGGAAAACGACAAATGATAACGTCCGGACGAAATTTACGGATTACCCAGACTACATCCGCTATGATGCTATTTTCATCCCATTGTTTAAAAGTGTCGGTAGTATTTTTAGAAAACCCGAAATCAATTGCACGGGTAAAAAACTGTTGAGCGCCGTCTAACTTTCTTGCCTCTAAAAGCTCATGTGTCCTGATTAAACCCAATGCAGCACCCTGCTCTGTGCCTAATAAGTTCTGCCCGCCATCTCCTCTGGTTAAAGACAGATAGCCCGTTTCTACATTTTGATCGTTGATCAGCCAGGAAAGTAATCCTGTATTTTCATCATCGGGATGGGCCGCAAGGTATAAAACTTTAGGCAGGTGTTTAAGGGTTTTGAGTTCACGGTAAATTTCAGATGATTTTGAAGGCCGAACCTGTTGAGCCGAACAAAAAACCGTATAAAAGCTAAGGACACATACAGTAATTACTTTTTTGAACATATGAATTTGCTTTGCGGGGCAAATATAAGTAAATCATCTTTCTTTCAACATTAAAAGAAAAACAACCTAAAAATTTCAAACAATGTATTAAATTTTTCTCAAAATAACAGAATAAATATAAAAACAACCAATACAAAGCTCATTAATAATTCCACTTTAATGCAAGCTGGCTTCTACTCTAAATAACGGGTTCAAAAATGAAAAGTTTACATCATAAAAATCATAATCAACATCGCATCTTTTTCAATCAAATAATGTGATACAGCCAAAAAACAGAATTTGACATCAATAGTTCCAACCCCGTATTTACCATTTAAATCAAATAGAATATTACAAATTAGTTAATTTTTCACAATCACAAAGGTATTTTATTTTATTTTTCATAAAAAAGAGTTATATTTGACATGCAACATAAATCACTTTAATATGAAAACAAAATTTACACAAGTCTATGCTCTCTTCATTTCCGGATTCTCATTTGCCCAAGTAGGGTTCAATACCACTTCACCCAAAACAACGGTGGATGTATCTGCTAAAAGAGATACTTCAGGGCTGATTACGGATAATACCCAAACATACGGATTACAGGCTCCGAGGCTTACAAGAGCAGAGCTTACAGCCAATACGGCCACGTATGGCAGCAACCAGAGCGGAGCATTAATTTATATTACAGACGTTACCGGTGGAGATACGGCAGGACAACGTGTGAATGTTACTGCAATGGGCTATTATTATTTTGACGGGTCTGTCTGGCAAAGACTTACGCAGGCAACCAATGCTGTGGCTCCGGCTATTTCTGCATTACAATGTACTACAGCGTACTTAAATCCTTCTACTTATACTGCCGGTACTCCGTACAGCGGAAACCTGAGAATGACTTACAGTGGAGGAAACGGAGGTTCATATAATTCAGGAACTCCTTTTATAGCGAACGGATTAACCTTCCAGCTTAGACCCGGAACTTTGGAGTTTGGGGATGGCGAACTGGTATTCTCGGTAAGCGGAACTCCTACCACGGCTAATGATATGACTCTTCCTATGACCAGTGCTGCCGTCCCTTTCTTAACAGCAGCACAAAACTGTACTGCTACCGTGGGAAATACCAGCCGTGCAGATATTGCATCGGTAGCTGTGATGGGATATCCTACCCTGACAACCGATCCCAACGGGAAACAAGCCTATACTTTCCCTCTTGCTACCCCGGATGGTAAATATTCGATCAGGGTAATATTTGATACGACAAGTGGTACAACCGCTGCAGTTCCTAATGTGCAATTATTTAATAATACAGGTGCTACCGTTAATCTATACTGGAATTATAATACCGAATATGGCGGTTATATTGGCTCTGCGGTAACCACCAACAATATTACTTCAGGAGTATGGGGTGGTATGGCAGACTCATCTGCCACCTGGTTTCCTCAAGGCACAGGGGCAGTTGGAAATGCTTACTGGGGGAATGTAGGAATTATAGATGGAGCCGGCGGCGGACCTGAGCATAGAAGATATACGTGGATAGACAGTAATTCTTCTTCGAAAACCGCTTATACCGCAACCATTATGGCAGGAGCGCCCACTAACGGCAGTGCCCAGCCCAACCTTTCTAAAATATTCATCAAGCTGGAGCAGGTAAAAGCTCAATAATATAATGCCCCTGAAAAAGGGGCATTTTTATTTTTAATAGGTATCAAGCATTTTCTTTTCTCTGCTCTCCGATGTCTCCTGACTTTGGAATAAGCTTAAAGTTGGGCTTTGCACAGCAGACACAATATTTGAAGTTATTTTTTGAAAAAAGATCAGCGCAAAGTTTATGAATAATTCCATTTTATGTAAGTGGGCAAGCAATGCGACTTTGTCGCTGATGAAGCAGCATGCTTATCCATACGCTTCAATGAATCAACTTCGTTGATTCCTTCCTTTGCTCTCTTACAATCAAGAGTTTCAAAAATATAATCTTTGCGTTTAAAAAAACACCTCACCAAAACATTATCTATCTGAATCAATAATTTATATACAACCCACTTATCCTGAATGGGTGTCAGCCATTTTCTTTTCTCTCTTTCTCCGAAGAATAAGGTGTGCAGCATCCAGCATTTTCACCGTATGGATGTACGGCATCACGATATTCCTTTCCGGCAGATTTTCATAGACGCCCATTGAAAAATAGACGATTCCGGACATAAAATAATCAAATTCTTTGAGGGTGTAGGCGCTGAAGGCTTTTTTGAAAACCAACAGAGGATTCCGGTATTCCTTCTCCGAAAGCAGACCAAGAACCCAAGGGGAAATCTTTTCCGGCTGCGTATCGACCGTCCATTTCCTTTCCTTCAGCATCATGAGATAGCCTGCCCTGATTAACGACCTCACCGACTGATGAAACTCAAAAATCACCGCAGGATCTTCATTGATCCAACTATTTCTCTTTACCGCATAATTCATAATGTTGCTGAGCCTTTCTTTGGAAACATCCAGCTCGTTGAATTGAAAGAAATTTTCCATCAGCTGTAGTCCGGAGTGTTTCTTATCTGCCCGAAACCGGGAATCGAAGTTTGTTCTGCTTTTTTTCATGTTTGTATTTTTTTATAAATGTAGGAAAAGAAATTTAATTACGGTCGATCGACCGTAATTTTTTATTATTTAATTATTTCATTTGTTCTATGACAGATATAAACGAAAAGATTTGTTCATACATTACAAAGAAATGGTTGATACCTTGGCTCCAAGAAGGCAAGTCACAAAATTCTTTTGCCAAAAATCATGGTGTAGAAGAAAGCACCATTAGAAAAATTAAAAGTGAAGAAACTTACAGAATACCCGTTGAAACACTTTTTAAAATATGTGAAGCAAGAAAAATTAGTTTATCTGATTTCTTTAAACTTATAAATGAATAATCCTGACGAGAGTTGGGATTTTTTTATAGTTACTAAAATAATTGATTATATTTGGAATGTAAGACACATTAATACATTTGTATATTTTAAAATTATGGAATTCATCGCTGGAAATATTGAAAATGAAAAAGATCAAATTTTACTTGATATTTGGAATGACATATCAACAAACTTTGAAGATTTAGATTTAATAATGGGTTATAAAACTCCTTCATTTGGAAAAGAGCTTGATGAAACACCTTCAATAATAATAAGAAGTAAGGAATATGGTATAGTTTTGTTAGACTTTGTCAATACTAACATCGTTGAATTTGATGAAGAAAATGAATACTGGAAAAATATAAATGGGGATTACATTTCTTCAAAAGATATAATTATTGATTTATTTGAAAAAGAATTAAAAAATAAATTAAAAAATAATAAAATTCTTTATAATATAAGGAAGGATATATTCAATTTTGATCTTACAATTAATAAACTTATCATATTTTCTCAAAATACACAAGCAGAAATTGACAAGCTTAACTCTAGTCATGAAATGCCTCTCGTTAATGATTTTCTTTGTAGTGATAGTTGGTATGAATATAAAGATTTACTATTCTCTAAAAATGTAGAAATAGAAAATAAATTTATTGATATTATTGATTCAATATTTGATGGCTCAGATATTTTTAGTAAAAAAAATAAAAAGAAATTTGAACCTGAATTAAAGAATATGAATGATTTTATAAAAAAATCATTAGATCTAACTTTTAAACTTGATTCAACACAAAGGCAAATTGCCTTACAGATCCCAAATGGCCCACAAAGAATTAGAGGTTTAGCTGGTACAGGAAAGACTATCATTCTATGCATGAAAGCTGCTCTCGCTCATAAATTTTTCCCAGAATTTAATATTCTATTTGTATTTAATACTCAAAGTATGTATAATCAAGTCGAAGAATTGATTAGTAAATATTACTTTAATGAAACTGGAAAGATGCCAGATTTCAGTAAACTTCATATTTTACATGCTTGGGGGGGGAGTAATAAACCTGGTCTTTATTACAATACAGCAAAATCTATAGGGATTCAACCTTTAAATTTTATGAATGTCCGAACATCTAGTGATCCTTTAGGTGCAATATTTACTGATATAATTAAGAATTATAAGGCAAATATAAAACCAGTATACGACATGGTATTAGTGGATGAGGCCCAAGATTTTTCACCATCTTTCTTTGAAACAATTTTCTATTTAACAAAATATGCGGAAGACTCTAACCAAAAAAGAATTGTATGGGCATACGATGAATTTCAATCTCTTACTGATATTAAAATAAAAGAACCAGAAGAATTGTTTGGTCTTAATCATATGAGCTCACCCAATATGCCGAATGAAATTTTAAATGGAACTTATAAAGGTAATATAAAAAAAGATTTTGTCTTACCAAATTCATATAGAAATCCTAGAATATCTTTAATGGTAGCACATGGCTTAGCCTTGGGACTATATACTGATAACAAAGTACCTATGTTATATAAAGTTGATTGGGAAGCGAGGGGCTACAACCTATTATCACCAGATAAAGTAGCATTTAGTGAGGGAGATGATGTGATTCTAGAGCGACCAGAATCTAATAGCAAAAATAATTTAGAAAAATTATTACAGGATAGGGATAATGAAGAAAAACTCATTCAAATTATTTCTAGTAATAATTCACAAGAACAATTAGATAATGTCATTCATAGAGTTGAGTGGATAGTTAAAAATCAATCGGTTGAACCAGAAGAGATTTTAATTATTGATATAGATACAAAAAACTCAAAAGCTAATTTTCAATATATTCGACAAGCTTTAGATTATAAAGATATAAAGTGTATTACTCCTGGATACATTGAACGTAATGATTCATTTAAAGAAAAAGGATTTGTTACTCTAACCACTCCTTTTCGTGCAAAAGGTAATGAAACAAATGTTGTATTTATTATTAATTCACAAAAAATACTAAATGATAGTACATTTAGACTTAGGAATTCTATGTTTGTCTCAATAACAAGAACCAGAGGATGGTGTTATATATACTCAACAAATGATGAAGATCAGAAAGTAAAAAAAGAGATTAATGATATACTAGAAGATTATCCTAAATTTGATTTCAAATTTCCTTCAATAGAATCTATTGAAAGGAGGTATTCTATTTTAACCAGTAATAAAAACTTAGAAAAGTACGATAGTCAAATAGATGAAATTCTAAAAAATGATGATTTAAATGCTTTATTGATTGAAAAGCTATTGAATGACCCTAAACTAATAGCGAAATTAAGAAACAAAACTAGTAATGAAAATTGATGAAATTCTTAAATTATTGGATGTTATCAAAGACTTACATAAAGATATAATTATTACAAACAACTTTGAAAGAATATCTGAAGATATTATTAGCTGGAAAAATTATAAATCTGGAATTTACAAAAATTTATACAGTAAAGAATACGAAAATATCATTAAAAATAGGCAATATAGCTACTTATTAAAAGATAACCTTGGCTGTATTCAGTTTTATTACGAATTTAAAGATCAAGAAATTTCCAAAATAAAAATGGCCTACTACCCCTATCCAATTAAATTAAAAGAGACAGGGGATGATATTGAAAGCTATTTAGACGAAGTATATGATGAGACTCTTTTAGATTATTATTATGATATTTGGGAAATATTCAACCACGAATTTGAATTGAATATCAATGATACTGAATTGAGAAAAATATTTGAAAAATCACAAAGTCTTGGAAATAATGAATCAATTGAAAATTTGCTTTTAGCTAAATTTGATCATAAGTATGAGCATACAAACACCTCGCATTTAAGAATAGATTATGATAGTAAAGTAGATACACATAACAAATGTGAAATTCAAATTGGTGCAATTAATGATATCAGAATACCAATTGATAAAATTATATCCCCTATAATATTTTTTGATTTTATAATTAAAAATATTTTGAGAAAAAATAACTACTACACAGAAATTAAAGAGAAAGGATCATATAAAAAACTTTTAGAATTTCATAGAACTCTAAAAATTGATATAAAGGATTTTAAAGAACAAAATATTCATCTTATATAATATATTGCAAAGCCCTTACCCCGCTCTCCGAAGTCTCCTGACTTCGGAGCAAGTTCAAAGAAAAAACCTTATTTCATCAGCTTAAAATCAGGAGTATTTTCATAGCTGAAAATAAATAATCCCAGCTTTCGTTGGGATTTTTAAGCAAAAGATATCTAATATCTTTACCTTATTTTTTCATCACTCTACTCTACGATTTTGTGCCTTGCTCAACCGGGGCTTTCTGTAGAATC
Source organism: Chryseobacterium metallicongregator (assembly GCF_031324065.1). Classification (NCBI taxonomy): domain Bacteria; kingdom Pseudomonadati; phylum Bacteroidota; class Flavobacteriia; order Flavobacteriales; family Weeksellaceae; genus Chryseobacterium; species Chryseobacterium metallicongregator. The sequence continues at coordinate 192,256 of NZ_JAVIXS010000016.1, read as the reverse complement.
TGTATGGCTCCGGTAGCTGTATTTCCATAGAACTGAATATAAATATCATCGCCATTTGTTCTTCTGATGACATATACTTTTACGGGTTCATTCCAATAATCTATAGAACCTTCCTCGCCAAAGTATTTGGCATCTTCTTTTATTCTGTCAAGCTCTGGCTGAGAAACTTTACCATCAAATATTTTCACACCGCCAACTTTTGTAATAGCCTCATCATAACTTTTCAAAAAATAGGGCAATGACCATTCTTCTGTATTATCTTTCCCATTGACTACATATGTTTTCCATACTTTTCCTTCTATGGGTGTCATTACGCCGTTAAGTGGAAAATACAGCATGTCAAAGCTTCTTTGTACCGGTTTGTTTTGAAAGTCCAGTCCTTTGGGAAAACTGAAAAAGGGAAAATCACCCACTTCAGCGGTGGAAACCGGCACAGAGTTGAAGTCAAATTGAGTAGTTACTCCCGGAGATTTTTCTGAGGCTGTAGTATTTCCTATGGCGACAGTATCCTTAGTTGCCTCTGTTTTCTGTTCGGCCTTTTTGTTGCAGGCAGCAAGCAAAGCGCCCATTGATAGAATAATCAGTGTCTTCTTCATTGTAATAAATTTAGTTTTTGGGTGTATCATTTTTTTAAAACAGTGAAGAATAAAACAATATGAATCCTTCTTCATCAGAATCGTTCTGTATATTTTTATCCTGTACTATTTTGCGGCACTAACTTACAAATAAAAATAAGGATAGGAAATCCCTAATTTTAAGGAGTTTAGTGAATAAAGATAATATACTGATGATATTTTTGACGCAGAGATTTTTATTTTTGAAAGTGATGATTTTTAAGAAAGTAAAGTGTAGAATCAACTTTGTTGATTCCTCGAAGCGTATGGATAAACCCACCGCTTCATGAGCGACGAAGTCGAAGCAATTAACTCACTTACAATACAACGAAATTATCAATGAACTTTGCATTAAAAAAGAATTCCAGTCATGATCTGATGAAAGATATAAAAACTTACGCCTTCCTGATGATATCCCGTGTAAGATAAATATAATTAAACATACAAAACGTCGCCACTGCCCCGAAAGTATGCCATAAAAAGTGTGTCCCGAAACTGAACCACTCCCATTTATCAGCGATACGGAAGGTGAGTGCAAACACAAATGACAATACAGCAAAGCCTACCCATTTGCCAGCTTTCCATTGGGTATAGATCAGATACCTTAGTACCGAGAAAACTACCAATGAAGCCATGATTGCATAATTGACGTTAATAAAAAGAGAAGGGTTATCAATCAAAATCCAGTTTCTCAAACCCACCATAAGTACCAGACATCCCAGAACCATTGCAACGGCATAGTACCATCGAGTACTCTGCGCCACAAAATAAAATCCGGCAGACAGACAGAGTAGCATAATGGGCAGCCAATCCATCATAATAAATACCGGCCATTGTCTGAAAGAATGGTAAACCGTTCCCCCAATGGCACCAATATATAATAAAACCAGGCAGTAGGTTAAAAAAGGATATTTTTTAAAATTACCTTTCATTTTGAGGGTCCAGAAAATGGCGATGGCTAAAAATAATAGGGCAGTTATTGCATTTAAAGGCTCAGGGAAAAACTGAGTCATATCTGTTTCCTTATATAAAAGGCCTCCGTCCGGAGGTATCGAGTTTATTGGCATTGTCTTTTTTTATATTATTTACAGGCATGCTTTAGAGTGTACAATACAAACACAAGCCATTTTTCTAACCATTAGTAAAACATATACTTACTTATTATAAATATAGAAAAAATTATGGCATTCTATACCTGGATGTGTCCGCTTATATTTTACAAAAATGTTAATTCTATTTCTTATCCTCATAACCCAGATTGTTTATACAACAAATACTATTTTATTCTTTTGATGAGGTACATTGAAATATACAGTTTTCTAAAATAAATCTATTTCAAATTTTGCTTTTCAATATTAATTCAATTTAATATTATACATTACACAAACATACCGTCTTTTTAATAAATTTACCATAATTATCATTTTAAACCAAATTGAATGAATCAATAAATTATAATGCTAAAAATTTTAAATAACTTCCTAAAAGCAATCATTATAATTAAATAATCACAACATATACTAAAAATAAAGACTTTAACCAAATTAAAGACATAGTAATAATTCTATAAATATTTACAATTACATTATATAATTTTGCATCCTAATATTTAAAATAAACTTGACTACAATGAAAAAAAACCTTCTTTTGCTGACAACAGTGTTGGCTTCATCAATCTTCTTCGCTCAAGTAGGAATTAATACTCCTTCCCCTACCCAAACTTTGGATGTTAATGGAGCTGCAAGAGTCAGACAAACCCCGGCAGCATCTACTCTTGGTACTTCTAACCTGTTAATTTCTCAAGCCAATGGTGACATCTATCAAATTGCGCCCAATGCTGTCACGGCACAGCTTAAAATCCCAACTACGGTTTTAAGTGTGAGACTTGCAACACCCGGTACTACTCTATTGCCGGGAGGGAATGCAATAAATGTAGTGAACTATGATACGATTGATATCGTTCCGCAGGCAAGTATAGGCAGCTGGAATGCAGCGACCAACACCTTCACAGTTAATACAGCTGGAGTATATCAGATTTCAGGAAGTATCCAGCTATCTGATTTCAGTAACGCAAGTGCCAATTTTTCCATTGTAACAACCGCGTATATTCAAAATGCCGGAGGTCTTACATTAGCTGGAAATAAATATTCTGTGAATCAGGTTTTATCCCTTAAACTCAATGCGGGAGATACCGTTAAATGCAACATCATCACTGGAGGTGCCGACACTTTTTATGAAGAAAATGCGATTATGTCTATCATCTATACTCCTTTATAGCCTGACTGATCAGGATCAAAATCTTAAGATAAAGAAAACCCTTACAGCTAGCTAAGTCATACAATAAGAAAGAGAATTGCGTTCTCTTTCTTTTTTTGTTTTTAAGGCTAAAACATTCCCGCCTGTATCCCTTTATTTTTCTGATGAATTATCTTTAAAACAAAATCAGAGCAGAAATGATCTGCTCTGATGGTTATTTGATTAGCAATTATTTAAGTCCTTTTCAGAACCTTTTATGATTTATCTGAAAAAAGAATATCTTCTTCAGTTACTGTTTTTACATTTTTACTTTTCGGATACACAGATATACCACCTACCCAGGTCTCCAATACCGGAATGTCTCTCATTTTCATATACTGCAGTGAAGGGGTATTTAGTGAAAGAGGATCCTGTTCCAAAATAACAAAATCAGCAAAGTAGCCTGTATCTAACGATCCCACCCATTTATCTGCATAACATTGCCAGGCAGCATCGTAAGTAACAGCAATTAAAGCCTGTTCAGGGGTAAGACGTTCCGCACTGTTTAAAACTTCAATATCGTTAGGATTTTTTTCCATGATTCTGGTAATGGATTGTTCCATCATTCTTAAAGGACCCAATGGACTTACCTCATTATCGCTATGAAGGGTAATTCTCATACCGGCAGCAAGCGTTGAACCACAAAGATCAAGCATTTGCGCCTTTTCCCCGAATATGACTTCTTTAAAAGCATAGCCCCAGTAACCTACGTGGCCGATAAGGAAGCTTGGAGAAACTCCCATTTGAAGCATATTGGTAATTTGCTCTGACGTCAGCAGTGAACAGTGTTCAATACGGTTACGAAGCTCCGGGCCTCTATATTGAGCAAGTGTACGTTGATAAGCATTGATAGCAAATGTTACCGCCTGATCTCCATTAGCATGAACCATCAGCGGCCAGCCTTTTACTGCTACCACACTGTTGATTAATGTATTATAGCTTGGGGGAATCGTATGGGCAGGAATACCTGTCTGCGGGAAATTAAACACTCCTGTATTATTGGCAGGATTACACAGATAAGGAGCACTCTGATAACCCGTCAAACCTTGGTTGGAACCATCTGAAACCACTTTAATATGTCCATTATATACAGGTTTATAGTGCTCCGGCTCTTTATAAGGTTCCAGTTTATCCACATCTTCCTGGCTGGAACATAGATAAGCACCTCCTGTTCTTACCAGCTCAGGGTGAGTCTCAAAATATTTGGTTAAAAGTGTTTCAGAACCTTTATTCAGTCCGGCATCATACATAAAAGTAACCCCTCTTGAATTGGCTGTATTGAAAAGATTGGTAAGATATCTGTTAATCTCTATGCTCATCGCAATGATCTGCAGCTTTACCGTCTTCAATGCAGGAGTCATCTGTAAGCCTTCCTGCAGCTGACCTTTAGTCTCAGCAATATAATTTTCAACGGTTTTATATTCGTCACTGATATCAGAGTTATGTTTAAATACATATTCCAGCGCCTTGGTATTCAGATAAAGGGTGTGCATGGAAGCACTTAACAACATCATCGGTGTAGTATGATTAATACTGTCAAGTAATATATTATCGATGGTTATTAACTCTTTTTTACCGTCTTTTTCCTTAAAAGGCATTAATGAAGGATCCAGTCCTCTACCTAAAATAACAGCTCCCGGAATTTTAGGAATATGATTGTTGATGATGGTTCCCACAGAGGCAAGGTCATATATGGCCTTTAAATTCTGTCCTTCAAAAGGACTTAGATCCAGCCAGCCCTGCATCATTGCAGTTGGAACCATATGAACATGGGGTTCTATAAGACCCGGAAGTAAAGTTTGGGTACCGGTTAATTCTTTTCTTTGAAACCCTTGATAGTGCTGTTTCATATACTCTTCTACCTGATCTTTTGTACCGGTTACCACTATTTTTCCATCAGCGATCCCAACAGATTCAACGGTAGCTGTTGATCCTCCAATCATAGGGCGGATGATTCCTCCGCTTACCATGAGAGTTTGTGGTTTTTCGTGGATAGCTTTTCCGGAACCCGGATTGAGTTTTGTCATATTTTCTGCACTGAAAAGTTCTTCTTTAAGAACATCCAAAACAGGATTGTGGCAAGAGCAATGCGTGCAGCCATGCATGTGATTGTGTGATTTTTCCATAGGAATACTTGGATTTAAGGATTTGTTTAAGCTTAATTTTGTTTGTATCGATTTTTAATTATGCTTTATCTTGATATATATAGAAATACAGGCCTCTCATCAGATGAGGCTTATTTGTAATTTAAATTAAAAAGGATTTTTTTAAGGTACTATGTCAGGTTGAATTTGGGAATGTGAATAAATTTCATATATTTTCATGTTTTAGTTTATTTCATAAAAATAATAAAAATATTCATTCAAAATATTTTTTATCACTAAATGTTGATTAAATTTTCATCTCTAAAATTTTAATTTACAGCAAGTTCCTATTTAATTCACAATTCCCTATTGTCATTCACCAATACTTCATCATGCACTGCATCTCAAGATTTTTGACTTAAAAACATCCTTAAATTCTTTTTACTCTTGTGAAATAACATGTTAAATATCAACTCCAGAAACCTTTAAATGATTACATTAGCAAAGAATTAAAATGTGCTGAGATTTCTATGAAAAATATGTTCTGTGTATTGCTCCTTTCAATGGTACAGCCTGTACTGGCACAAACCAAATTAGAAAAAGCAATTACCAATCTTGAGGATAATTACGAGCAGGAAAAAGTATATGTACTTACCGACAAATCACAATATGCAGCTGGTGATAAAATCTGGTTCAAAAGTTTTGTATTTGACGGATATAACCGCTCTGCATTATCCACTACTCTATTTGTTGAGCTGTATAATTCTGATAAAAAATTAATAGACTGGAAAACAGTACTTCTTACGAATGGTGAAGGCAGCGGGGATTTTCAACTGAAAGAAGATCTTCCTGAACAGGTTTATTTTGTAAGAGCTTACACGCCATACATGACCAATTTTAATGAAGACTTCCAAATTGTCAAAACAATTCCGGTTTACAATCCAAACTCTACAGAATCATTGGTGATCGCCAAGAGTTCCGATTGGTCTGCCAAGGTATTTCCGGAAGGCGGAACTTTTATTAACGGCATGCCTACAAAATTTGCTGTAAGATTATCTTCCCATTCTTCTCTGCCGGAAAACTGGTCCGGAAAAATAATAGACTCTCAAAATCCCAACACTCCTGTCACTACATTTAAATCTTTTGATAAAAATGTTGCGTCTTTTAAAATAACTCCCGCGCCAGGAAAAAAATATCAGGCTATTATTCATGATAATGCAGGAAAGAGCCAAACTATAGATCTGCCACAAGCTGCAGACAGCGGTCTCAATATAGACGTTTCCAGTTCTAAAGAAGGAATCAAATACACGTTGAAAGGCGTTAACCTAAAACAGCAACTGCAGGGTTATAAAATTATTGGGCTCATCAATAACCATCTTGCTTACAGAGCCAACATCAACCATTTGACCAATGAAGCATCCAGCCTTATTCCTACAAAAATCAGTAGTGGTGCTAACGGTATCTTGCAATTGGTTATTCTTGATGATCAGGACAATGTGGTGGCACAAAGGCTTTGCTTTATAAAACCTGGTAATTTAAAGGTTGAGAAAGCAGAAATAGTAGGCCAGAGCTTAAAACCAACCCCAAGAGCTTTTAATAGTATTGATCTTTCTCCGGAATCTTATTTCAAAAATTATACGGTTGTGGTAAGCGAAGATAATGGTACTGAGACACCGGAAGAAGAAAATATCCTGAGCGGTCTTTGGCTAACGGGAGATTTTACCACAAGAATAGACAGTCCTGCACAATATTTGTCTAAAAATGCCAATACTGAAGCACTGGACGCCTTGCTTATTTCTGAAAAATGGAAAAGATTCGATTGGAATGCTGTACTCAGCGGAGTTTCACCTACCATTAAGAACCAGTCTCAAAAATACCTTTCTTACAGAGTAAAACCTATTAAAAATAATGCTCTGCTACCCAACACGAACATCAATTTATTATCAAAATCTGGTCAAAGCCAGCCTGCATTCAGCCAATTCAAAACAGATCAGAACGGGTATATCTATTTAATGAACCTCAACAATGATGAACCTCTGGAAGTTTCAGCCTTTGTCAATTCAGAAAATAAGGAATCAGGAAATGAGGATTTGTTTGTCACCATAGAACCGTTAGTCATACCTTCCCCATTTAAGGGCAATTTCCCGGCTACAAAATACACATTGGTAAAAGCTGATAAAAATAAAGCTCTTCCTTTAACTATTTCAAGAGCCATCAATACTCAAAAAAATATAAAAAAGAAAGAGAGTAATGATATACAAATTCAGGAAGTTGCTTTGGTAGGAAAAAAGAAAGATGCGAAGGCAGATCTTGATAAACAACTTTCCAGCGGAATGTTCAGTTCTGTCAATTCTACTGTATTTGATTTCGTGAATGAAGACCAGCATACGTCAGGATACACCAATATTTTGGACTGGCTGCAGGGAAAAGCTGCAGGCCTGACATTTCAGAGAAATAATTCAGGAGCCAACGTACCTTATATCCGAGGACAGCAAGCCAAACTCTTTTTAGATGAAATAGCTACCGATCCTACCATGATTTCCACTCTTCCCATCAACAATATTGCAATGGTAAAAATCATCAAAGGATCAGGATTGGTAGGCGATGCCGTAGCCATCTACACAATGAAAGGCAATATGCAGGCTAAAAGCAACGAAAAAGAAGTAAAAAAGAACAATTCATCCATCATCAAAGGATATGATAAACCTTCAGAATTCCCTATTGAAATGATAGATAATGATGCTCCGGAAAAAATTGAAAATGATACACGTGAAACACTGTACTGGAATCCTAATTTATTTGACAGTGACTATGTTCCTCCAAGAATTAAATTCTTTAATAATGACAGTGCCAAACAATTTAAAGTGCTGATTATAAGCTTTGATGAAGACGACAACATTCTTTATGACCAGCAGGTTTTAAAATAATCTTCAAAAAGGTTCTGAAAATAATAAAAGGGACAAATCTGTATTTAGATTTGTCCCTTTTTATTACTTTACTTTCAAAAACATCTGGCTCCATTGTAGCAGATCTTGGCAAAGAACTTCTATCCATTTATTGCTCCAGTTGATGAACAAGATTTTTTATTTCGGATCGAGTTAGCTCTGTTTTTGTTTCTGTTGTTAAAATATGTTTTAAAATTGTGATATGGGCTGCTTTCAAAGCGTCTTTAGCTTTCACTTCCTGATCAGGGATCACTCCAATATGTTCCCAGTTTTTATAATCTATTGATGAACTTACTTTTCCTGTCGGAACAAGCAATAAATATTGATTTTGAATAACAAAATGATCTACAGGATTGGCCGCACCCGGAGTTTTCTCCCCTATTACTTCAGCCAGTTTATGTTGCTGCAGAAAGTAAGCAAGCGCTTCTGCTGCTGAAAAAGTACTTGTACTGGTCAGGATATAAATTTTCTTATGAAGATATTTTGCTCCTGACACATCTTTCTGTGTACTGTTGACCACTGTCTTTTCTTTGTGCCTGAAATAAGTTGTATACAGATCTGTTTTCTTATCAAAAAAATAGCTACAGAATAGCAGAAGCATCCCATTATCTCCCCCTTGATTTTCTCTAAGATCAATAATTAAAGCGTTCGTATTGGCAACAAAATTCATGGCAGCAGCTAGTGTATTGGCACTGGATTTTGGGGAAGCAAATCCTTTAAAATTAATATACCCTATATTTCCTTCCAACCGCCGGACACTTTCAAAACCAAAATTCTCAAGACTGTTGTGAAAATCGTGCAATTTTTCTTTTTCTTTCTCATCCACTACCTTTTCGGGGCTATAATTTTCCAGATATCTGAAAGAAAAATGGTAGTCTTTAATATCCGATCTCAGTTTCTGGCCAATAAGCAATGCAAAATCATTTTTATTCAATGTATTAAATGTTCCTTTTTTAAGATCACTTTGAAATGAAGATTCTACTTTTTTGTAAGCTTCTTTATCTACATAATAGCGCTTCACTTTTTCGGTAATTTCAGAAAGAATCATTGTTTTATCATCCTTCTGTGCATAAGCCAGCAGAGAATGAAAGAGAACAATTCCGGTCACTAATTTTTTCATGGGAAATAGGTATTTATTTATTTTTGCTGGTAATATCAATCTTTGTCTCCAGGGCATCTCTTGTTAAGATGACAGCACCTGGCTTTCCATTACTGAAATCGAATTTTAATAGATTTGGATAATCTACAATGGCAAAAAGTCCGTTTTTCAGATATACCAATTCATTATCATTACTTCCTTTAAAATATTCTAAAAATTGATTTTCAACATAGAGACGGTTGTTTCTTTCTACAATTTTTGTATCCGCTCCTTGTCCGTAAAGAAAGTCATTGTAGGTACCGATGAGTTGTTTTTTTAAGCTTACTGGTATCTCCTGAGTTCTTTTATCAGCCAGTTTATTGTTCCAATCCATTAATTTCAGAATCCTGATCCGGGTTTGGTTGATCACCGGGATACGGTTGGGCTTTTCACCATTCGCAAGAACTACAAAACCATTCCCATCTTTCATACTGGCAAAAATACTGCCTCCAACTCCGGTATTGGAACCACTGCACATCAGCCAATCATAATTGTTATACGCTACAGATCTCTGCCATCCATTGCCCCATCCGCCAACAGCATTTTTCAAAGCCGTTACTTCTGCTACTTTTTGGGCAACCTGATGAGAAATTACTTTGTTATTTTTATTGCGCAAAGCATTTTGTATCTCAATAGAAAGCTTGGCCAGATCCGTAGGTGTAGACCACATTCCTGATGCTCCAACTTGTGGGGTAATGGGCAAGCCTGTTTTAATAACTTTTGCCTCTTTATCGTGCACAGAAGCTACATTCGTTGGAAATCCTTTTTCATTAGGTTGTATCATGGTGGTATTCTTCATACTAAGGGGTGAAAAGATATATTCCTGAGCAAGTTCAGCAATAGATTTATTTAAAGTATCTTCTAGTGCCATTTGAACAATCACATAGCCGCCTCCGCTATAGACAAAATCAGTTCCTGGCGTGAACAGAAATTCAATTTCCTTGCTGTATCCCGGGATCTGCCCTAAAAGACTTTCTTTGATCGTGGGAATTTTATCTCCTTCATAATAATCTGAAAATCCACCTTGGCTTGTTCCAGAAGTATGGTTAAAAAACTGTTTCCAGGTTGGGCTGTTATTTTCAGTAAACTTACTTTTTGGCAGATGCCAGCGTTTTAAGTATTTATCTATCGGATCATTCAAATTAATCAACCCTTTTTCTTCAAGGATATGACAAAGAAGCGCTGTTATGGGTTTTGTAATAGAAGCCGTAGAAAAAGCAGTATTTACATCCAGTTTTTCTTTAGAATTCATTGATTTTACTCCGGCTTGATTTGAGTAGACAATCTTATAATTTTCAAAAACTACAAGACTAAATCCCGGAAGTTTATACTTGTCCAATTGTTTTTCAACATGTAAACTATCTGTAAGAAAGCTATAGTCTTTTTTTTGAGACATTGTTGTATGCCCTGCCTTGCAACCCGTCATTATTATAGCAAGAACCAGTAAGTATATAAAAGTTTTCATGGTATTACTTTATGTATTAAAACTGCACTATTTAACTATACTTATTGCAGAACAGTATCATAAATTTTATTCAGAAGATCCTGTCTCATCTTTGAATTTCTCTGATCAAGAAGGATAATAATCCCCCACTTTTTAGCTCTGTTGTAACATATAATGGAAGACTGTCCCATAGAATCTCCGGATTTTATATACAGTGTATTTTGATCATCCGTTGAGATATTCAAACCTAATCCCATTTCTCTTTTTTCATCCTTGTAAAAGATTTTCTCTCCTATTATGGAAGCCTTTCCTACTTTGGTTTTTTCATTTAATACAGCCTTTAAAAACCTGATCATATCGGCTGAATTAGATTTCACTAATCCGGCAGGCGCTGTAACATTCCAATTGAAAAATTCCTGAGTTCCTCCATCCTGATTGTGACCAGTTGTTCTGTTTTTTACATTAAAATCTTTCGTTAATGTAGTAGTCATTTTCAGGGGATCCGTTAATTTTTCTCTAACAATAGCATCATAGCTCTTACCATACGCCTTTTCCAGAATCTGTCCCAATAAAGTATAACCAATGGTAGAATATCGGTATTTACCATAATCTTTCAGCGCAGTACAGGTATTGATTAAAGTGGTCAAGGTATTTTGGGTAACACTGCTTATAGGCTGCTGAGGATTCAGTTCTATTAATTTTGGAAAGTCGATATCAGGCAATCCGGATTGGTGAGAGGCAAGATCTGAAATTCTGATTTTGTTTTTAAGATTTTGATGCAAAACATATTCTTTGGGAAGGAAATTATCTATATAATCATCCAGTTTTATTTTGCGGTCTATCACTGCCTGAGCAATTAAATTGGTAGTTAAGATTTTGGTGATAGAGGCAATTTCGAACAGAGAGTTTTTGTCAATCTTATTTTTATTTTCAGCATTCAGATTACCATAAGAAGTATAATGTTCTTCGTTATTATGGATAAAACCAACACTGATTCCTACCGATGGATTTTTCTTATAATTATCCTGAATAATAGAATCAATCTTTGTAGAAAATTTTTGTCCGAAAGTAAAGCTGCTTAAAAATAAAAGACCTGCTAAGAATGGTAATGAAGTTTTCATTGTATCGTTTTTTAATGTTAAATATTAATTTCGATACAAAGATGTGGAAGCTCCTCAAGGTAGGCGACCGAATAAAAGTAATCGTCCCCATTGATCAGAAAAAATACGTACGAATCATCCCAAAAAAGCGTACGAGTAATTACAAAACACTATATTACAGGTTTTTACGATACAACGTAGGCGTAGTTCCCGTATGTTTTTTGAAGGCTGTATTAAAAGAAGATTTTGAATTGAATCCCACTTCATAGAGAATTTCAAGAACTGTTACCTTATTTTTTGTAACATCTTTTAGGATGTCCATTGCATTTTCTATACGATAAGTATTTACAAAATCATAGAAATGTTGCCCTAATTGGTGATTGATCAAAAGAGATAATTCGCGCACTGGAATTTCAATTTCACTGGACACCTCCTGAATGGTGAGAGAAGAATTTAGAAACGGCTTTTTCTCCACCATATAATTTTTTAATCTCAAAAGTTCTTCATTATACTCACTCTCACTTGTCACGGGTTCTTCACTGTTTTTCTCTTCCGAAACCATCTCAGATACCAGCTTCAATTTTGAATCCACATTTCTGAAAAGTTCAGGATGATTCAGTGCTTTGAAAAGATACCAGCAGATAATGAAAAGGGATAATAATAAAAGTCCGGCCTTTATCCCCTCTGAAATATAAGCATAATCCGAAAACTTAAGGATGTTTTTTAAAAGGGCTATGCCATATACAATGCACAATACAACCGTAAACTGAAACAACCAGTTATAGGAGTTTATATTTTTCCCTGCATAATTTTCAAGATAAAGCGTCTTCGATTTCTTTAACACCCTGAAAACCAAAACAAAATAGATAATCATCTGAACATGCAACAGAATATGATTAAACTTCAGTTCCATCATGTTCTGGCGGTTTTCAATAAAGAAAATTTTGGAGGCAGTATCTACGCCATAGAAACGAGGCACTAAAGCAAGATTAGTAATAATAAACGGAAGCGCATGCAGCAAATGCTGAGGTTTCAGTTTGAAATCCGAATAACAGACAGATAATACATAGAGATAAAAAACCGGAATTTGCAGGAAAACAAACATGTTTTTGAACATTCCGAGGTTAGACGGCCCATCCACCATCATATAAAACAAAGGATCACAAATATCTATAGCATTCAGGATGAGAAAAACAGCAAATAAAACATTACTTACCTTATGTTTCGTCTTTACGGTAACGAGGAAAACAGCAAGAAGTATAGAAATGAATATAGAAACCGAAGCTATAATAATTAATAAATTACTCTTATCCATTCCTTATTTTTCTTTGTTTTGGGTTATTATATTTTAAGTTTTGATGGGTATTCCGGCGATCTTCTGAGAGTCCTGCCCAACCCATGCAAATATAAAAATTTGATTGATACTGGCTGGATTTTTTATCTGTTGGATGTGAGAGTTGGGATGCAGGGAGCTGGAAGAAGGAAGTAATGTTCTCCGTCACTTGCTATAACCCCAAGCAAATAATTGTACTTCTGTCATTCTGACGAAGGAAGAATCTCTCCGCTACCGCACGAATCCTTTCGTGTGGTTCTTAAACTCATAAATCAAACATTCTAAAAACAACAATATGATCTAAAAGTCCTTTTTCATCAGCATAATCTATGGTACTGCTACATCCATAGCAAACATCCCCTTATCAAGATTTAAAACCTTGACAAGGAAATCAACTGAAGTCCCTTTGTATAAAACTTACACAACAAAAACAACATTTTGCTTTTTACTTTATCCCAACTAATATCTGGAAACTTTTTGCATGAAAAACAGTAAGAATTTTATAAAAAAATATCATCTTTCAAAAGAAACTCCCAAATATTCCGTTTAATTCTTAAATTTGGCTTATGCGAAAGAATCTTTATTTCATCCTTATATTATCTACGCTTACCAGCTGCTATACCTATCAGGTAAAAAAGCCTGCAGATCCGGCTGTGGCAACCAACAATAATCAGGGCCCTAAAAAGAATACCGATATAGCGAATAATACTTCTTCTCAAATGATGGGGACAACCACTGCCGCTCCAAACATGAATGCACAGCCAGCCCCTGTACCGGTCAATGTTCAGGAGAAACTGGCTGCCGGTAAAAATGTTAAAATTGAGGTAGACAACAAGAGTTATAAAGTCATTGTTGACCGTTGGGAAGGAGACAGTCTGGTAGCACACCCTGTTCGTAATGCTAAAAAAAGCCTGAAATTCCATAAGAACCAGATCAATAGCGAGAGAATTGCAGAAAAACGGTTTTCGCAGCCTATCGCTGATATCCTTACCGTTACGGCTTATGCAGCCATTGGAGTCGGAATTTACCTTCTGGTCAAATAGTTTTTTAAACATTCATATCCTTCATAGTTTCCATGTTTCGAACCAGCAAAAAGTCTGAAAATTGACACAATAAGAATACTTTGAAAGCAACCTAATAAAAATAGACTGCCTTGTTGAGACAGTCTATTTTGTTATACTTATTGTTGTTGATTATGGCCAGATCACCCCGGATTGTTTTGGGCTTGTCCATGGTTTTCCTGCAGGGCTTGTTCCCGGATGGGCGGCAAGACATTCGCTTACCCATGTAGCACCTACGGCGTGAGATTTCACTTTTTTTACAGAACAATAAGTAGTTCCGAAGTTATCTTTATACAGCTGATAGTTAGGATAAGCGCCCTTCGCTACTAACTCTTCATTGTTAAGAAGTTCAACATCATCACTCACTTCAGCCGGATAATCCACAACTGCACCCAGAACCCATGCTATGGAATCTCTGTTGTTACCAGCCACCAAACTTGGCGGAGGACTGAGTGTAATCTTGATGGAAGATTTAGAATGATCTACAGAGTAGGAAGAAGAATAGGTAGATTCTTTAACGCTTGCCAACGGAATTCCTAAGAAAGAAAGCGTGGCAGAAGTAGACTGTTCAAAGGTTTTCTGAATGCTTTTATAATCTTCACCCGTTACTGTGATCTCTACCGTAGGATAATTGGAAATAGCCACCCCGTTCAGTAATCCGAAAGGTCCTTCCGGTCCGAATTTCATCCCCGGATCCGGAGAAAACTTATACCCTGAAATATGTTTTTCTTCTTCTTTATCTCTGCTGTTGATCTGTGCTTTACGAATTGGGTCAAACCATGCCCAATACATATTGCTGGCAATATTAAAGTCTTTGGGGCCAAAGTTCACAAGTGTAACCCCTGTAAACATCATCGAGATTTGGATGGAATTTTTGCTTATTGCAATATCTTCACTGAAATAATTGGCATTTCCCCCAATTCCTAAGGTAAAGAAATCAAAGATAGGAATAGAAAAACCAGTCTTCCCTTCTACGGAAACACTGAAACGACTTTCAGATTCACGGGTCACTTCCATATCGATCTGAGCAGTCTGAGAAGTATTTTTAAGCCCGTTTAAAATTTCGTTGAGCGGAGTGGTCACTTCAAAAGCCGGTAAAATACTGTCATCATTCAGCAGCAGTCCGCCATTCTCTTTTTTAGGATTCTGTACATTCTTCAATGCTTTGGACAGGTAACCGTTATTCATCGTTACATTGTTCTGTAATGATATCGTAGCGCCCAGTGCGTCCAGATAATTGGCTAAGACAGGGAGAATAGGTTTACCGCTTGCCGGGGTCTTATTCAGTAACGCATCAAGGTTATCACTCTTCTGAATCTGGTATAAAGTAGTGGAAGGATTCGCCCATTCAGTAGCAATTTTATCCATAATGATATCAATAGGCTGCATGGTATCGGTAGCTGGAGGAAGCGTATTATAAGCCGCTACCCAGGCATTAAGCAAAGCCATCTGCTGATCTGTAGCTCTTGTATGCGCATCATTCAGTACAGCGGTATCTTCTACAGATAAAGAATAATTGACTTTTGAAAAAGCATCAATAAAATAATTGGTAAACACCTGATCCAGCTGTACTGGTTCAGTATTAGCTCTAAGGTTGGAAGAGATCCAGTCATAAGTTTTCTTATTAAACTTCAGATTAGAAGGATCCTGCCAGTAATAAGGAAAATTTCCTTTACCATTGATGGTGATCGCAGACAGGTCTGTACTTAAAACACTGGAAAGAATATCATTAGCTCTGTCTTTCAGTTCTGTAATAATTTGTGATGCTTCTACAAAGGGAGCAACATTTTCTGGATTTTTCATGATAATAATATTGGTATGGTTCCTACTCTTTTCTTGGCTTTTCGGATGCTGCCGTTGTTCAGGGTTTTGAAGCTTCTTTTGAACATACCAAAGTAACGGCGAAAAAAAGGCAGATTTTAGGGTATAAATTTCCGATTTTGAAGCCAAGTATTTGTACTGTAGACGATAGGCATTTTTACGTATAAAAAACAACGCATTATTTTAATCATAAGCATCTGTGAAAATCTGTGTCATCCGTGGGAAAATATAAACCACAAATTTTTAAACACTTAAGTAAACTTTAGAGTATTTTATTTTGCATAATAAGTCCACATAAGTTTAAAAAATCTTTGATTTTTATCTTAAGTGCTATTTTTATGGCTGCTATTTTTAAATCTGCTTAAGTGTCTAAAGTGTTTTTAAATAAATCCTGATCAATTTTATTTTTAAAGGTTAACCGTTATCTAAATAGCTTAAATAAATTCTATATTTGAAAATCAACCAACACCTGTCTCACACCATGAAAGATACTCAATATGACATCAAACTCAGGCCGACTGTAGTGGAAGATTTAGAAACTCTTTTTCAGTTTCAGCTTGATGATGAAGCCAATCATCTGGCAGCATTTACATCAAAAGATTCTGCGAATAAAGAAGCCTATATCGCCAAGTTCACAAAACTACTGGCTGATCCTACCATCAATAACCAAACGATCATTGCCGGTACAGTGATCGTTGGAAGTATTGCCAAATTTATCATGGAAGGAGACGCAGAAATCACCTATTGGATTGATAAGAATTTCTGGGGAAAAGGTATTGCTACAAATGCTTTGAAAGATTTTCTCACAATTGAGACCACAAGGCCCATTTTTGGACGGGTTGCCTTTGATAATCTGGGTTCACAAAAGGTTCTGGAAAAATGCGCCTTTGTAAAAATCGGCACCGATAAAGGGTTTGCCAATGCCAGACAAACGGAGATTGAGGAGTTTATTTACAGACTTGATGATTAAGAAAAAACGATATTCGTCTGCATAGGCTATGAATGAATTATTTGTATCTTCGATAAAACTAAAATCTATCATCATGAATTACAAAGTACTCTCCAATTTTATTTTAGAAAATTTAGAACAGGAAGTTAATGATTACATTCTCCGTGGCTGGAAACCTCAAGGCGGAATATTCGTTAATGCCTCAGGATTCTACCAGGCAATATCTAAAGTATAGTACACCATTATAATCTTACTGCTGAGGATTAACTGTCCATGACTGTAATTAAAAATCAAACTCCAGACTTCTCTTTTCGGGGAGTTGGAGGGAATCGCCCCTTCTTCTGAACTTTCCTGGAAGAAGGGATTCAAACCCTTAGCAGATCACCAGATCTCCTTCACAAAATATTTCCATTTTTCAGAGTACCTGACTCATAATCAGGTGGCCATAAACTATTCTCTGTAAGGAAGTAATATAAAAAACATCCATTTTTAACTGCCCATTATCCATTCAACTTTGAAACAGCAAAAATGATAGATACCACCTAAAAATTTACACTACAATAATTGCGAATGCATATTAACCAAAAAAGCGTTCATTCATCTGATTAATTATCGTTTCTATTCCTTCTTTTCTCAGCCATTCATATTCAGAGGTTGCCAGTTCACCAGCAATATAATGAAGCTGCTCTCTATTGTCTGTAGCGGCTTCGTAAACAATATCAGCAATGGTTTCAGGAGCATCCCGTTTTGCAGATGAATCCGCTCTCATGGCTGCTATATATTGATTAAAAATATGCTGATAATCGGGATGGGAAACCATTTGTGCATTGCTTCCAAAATCAGTCTGCATGTAAGCAGGAACTACTGTTTTAATCTTAATATCCCAATCTTTCAGTTCGTAGCGCATTCCTTCTGTCCATTTCTCCAATGCAGATTTTGTGGCAGCATATACGGAAACAAACGGGTAAGGAATATTGGCAGTAGATGAAGTTACCGTAATAATTGTTCCGTTTTTTCTAGCTCTTAAATAAGGAAGAAATGCCTTTGTCACCAATAGAGTTCCTAAAAAATTGGTATTGATCTGACGGGCAAGCTGTTCATCTGAAATTCCTTCAAAAGGTCCCATAAGTCCGTAAGCAGCATTATTCAGGACTACATCCACCGGACTTATTTTTTCTGCTTCTGAAGCAATTCCGGAAATCTGTTTCGGATCGTTGATATCTAATTTCAGGAGACGAATGTTAGACCATTCTGTAAGTTCAGTTTCTTTTTCGGGATGCCTCATGGTGGCAATTACAATCCAGCCTTTTGATGCAAACAGTTTAGCGGCGGCTTTTCCTAATCCTGATGAAGCGCCTGTAATGAAAATTGTTGGGTTCATTTTTTATTCTTTTATATTGACACAGCAAAGGTGCACCGATAAAAAAAGAACCTGTTTACCATTTGGTAAAAAGCATATTACCGGATATTTTTCCTGATTCTGCTTAATGACTGCTGAGTAATTCCCAGATAAGAGGCAATATAAGATAAAGGGATACGATTGACCAATGTGGGATATTTTTCCATAAATTCCAGATAGCGCGTGGTAGCATCCTGTGATACTAACGGACTTATCCTTTCCAGCTTTTGGGCAAGGGCTTTATTCGTCACTTTTTGAATAATATTTTCCCAGTCGATAATGGTATCTGAAATTTCTTTCCAATCCTGATTAGAAAATACCAGCAATGTACAGTCTGTTGCGGCCTGAATATATTCTGTGGAAGGTACATTTTTCAGATTGAAGAGCAAATGTTTTTCTTCAATAAAGATCTTGGTAATTTCTTCCCCTTTGTTGTTATAATAGCAGATACGAATGATCCCGTCAAGAATAAAACCTACCTGCCTGAGGACTTTTCCTGCTTCTGCAAAATATTCCTCCTTGCTCAGCTCAATCTCTTTTGCTTTGCTCGTGATAAGATCTATTTGCTGTTGGTTCAAATGACCAAACTGCAGAATATATTCTATAAACTCTTTCATGATAACAAAGTTAGCAATTGTCTTTTGGGTGTATTTACCATTTGGTAAAAAATGACATTCTTAGGAAGTATGGGTGCTTATTCTGTCTTCAATTCTAAAGACATTAAACTGTCCGTCATTTTGGGGAAAATCTCCTGATAATGCTCCGTATTTATTCCTGTAAAACTCATCAAGTGTCTCAGTAGCTTTTGCCATAGCCTTTATAATTTATACTTCTAAATGCATATCAATAAAACACTGTAAAGCTTTCGACTGTGGTCCGTCTTTTCTAAAAACAAGAATGGTATTCATTGTTCCCAGCTGCTTATTCAGTCCATAGGTTTTAATTCCTCTTCCGGCATAATATTTAGTGACCACTTCTTCCGGCAATATGCTGACTCCCAACCCTGCTTCCACAAAGTTAATGACTCCTTCAATAGAATTCAGAACTGTACTTTTGTAGTTAAGAATTCCTTTGTGGCTTAACCAGGATTCTAATCTTTCTCTGAAAATACATCCTTCATCAAAGACCACTATTTTCAATGGTTCTTTCTCAATCAATGTCTGCAGATTCGGGCCTTTTGAAGAAGTAAGAATTACAAGCTGCTCTTCCTTAATGCAGATTTTTTCCAGTCCTTTGACATTCACAGGAGCAGAAACAAAGGCAGCATCCAGGTTGTAATTCAGAACATCAGACAGCACTGAATCTCTGGTATCTGATTTGAACTCAAGCTCAATATCAGGATAATTTTCATCAAAAGTATTGAGGATTTCCGGAACTTTCAGCGCCATTGTTGTTTCTATACAACCTATTTTCAAACATCCTCTGATATTATCACCACTCTGGATATTATTTTTTGCTTCTTCCACCAAATGCCGGATCTGTTTTGAATACTGCATCAGGATCATTCCTTCAGAAGTAAGCTCTACCCTTCTGGATGTCCGGGAGAAGAGCTTGGTATCAAACTCATCCTCAAGGCTTTTTATTCTTGCCGTAACGTTCGACTGAACCGTAAACATCACAGAAGCTGCCTTTGTAAAGCTTCCTGTTTCAGCTACCGCTTCAAATATTTTTAAATCATTAATGTTCATCTTAATTAATCATTATTAGTGATTTAACTTATTACAATTAATCGTTTTTAATAATCAAATATCCGTATTAATTTTGGACTATCAAAAAAAATAAATGAAAATAATTTCAAGGCAATTCATTGCAGGTGTATCATTTGTCCTGTTCGCAGGCAATATGACATTAGCACAA
The DNA here is from genome assembly GCF_031324065.1 of Chryseobacterium metallicongregator. Classification (NCBI taxonomy): domain Bacteria; kingdom Pseudomonadati; phylum Bacteroidota; class Flavobacteriia; order Flavobacteriales; family Weeksellaceae; genus Chryseobacterium; species Chryseobacterium metallicongregator. The sequence goes on along the minus strand of NZ_JAVIXS010000016.1, from coordinate 172,216 downwards.
ACCAATCAAAAATTACATGTAAATAATCACATTATGGAAAATCACCCTGTTCACTACCGCAACATCAAAGTAAATGATTTAAATCTGTTTTACAGAGAAGCAGGTCCGGCCAATGCTCCAACGATACTTCTTCTGCACGGATATCCTACCTCATCTCATATGTTCAGAAATCTGATCCCGATTTTAAGCAAAAAATACCATGTCATAGCTCCGGATCTGCCGGGATTTGGCTATTCTGATGCTCCGGATCATAAGGAGTTCTCTTATACCTTCGACAATCTTGCAGGAACGGTACAGACATTTGTAGAAAAGCTGAATATGAAACGTTTTGCGATTTACATTTTTGATTATGGTGCTCCGGTAGGTTTGCGTCTTGCCATGAACAATCCTGAAAAAATCACAGGGATCGTTTCACAAAACGGAAATGCCTATGAAGAAGGATTAAGCAATGAATGGAATCCGATCCAAAAATACTGGCAGGATACAACAGAAGCCAACCGCCTTGCATTAAAAGGCTTCGTTTCTAAAGAAGTAACTCTGTTTCAGTACCAGCATGGTGTATCTGATCTTTCTTTAATAGCACCGGAAGCTTATACTCTAGATCAGAAATTCCTTGACAGACCAGGTAATATAGAAATCCAGCTGGATCTGGTCAAAGATTACAGAACCAATGTGGCTTTATATCCAAAGTTTCATGAATATTTCAGAAAGTATCAGCCCAAATTATTACTGGTATGGGGAAACAAAGATCCCTATTTCCTTCCTGCAGGAGCTGAAGCTTATAAAAAAGATCTGCCGGAAGCCAAATTAAAATTTTATGACACGGGACACTTTGCCCTGGAAACCCATGCTGAAGAAATAGGTGCTGAAATCTTTGAATTTATGGGGACATTACCTCGATAGTATCTATCACTATTGAATCAATTTTAAGAAATAAGCGAAACATTTTATTATGAAGACAATTGTCATTAAAAACTATGGCGGACCTGAAGTTTTACAACTTGCAGAAACATCTATTCCTTCTATCGCAGATCCTTCTCAAGTACTAGTAAAAGTAAGGGCAACTTCTATAAATCCTCTTGATTTTCAGATAAGACGCGGTGATTATGCTGCTCTTTTTGATTTGCCTGTTATAACCGGCCATGATGTTGCCGGAGATATTATTGCTGTGGGTGAAGCTGTAAAAAACTGGAAAACTGGTGATAAGGTGTATTATTCTCCCCGTTTTGGCGGCTCCGGAAGTTATACAGAATATCATCTTACCGATGAATCTTCACTATCAAGAATGCCAGATAACATCAGCTATGAAAAGGCTGCTGCAATTCCGCTTATCGGAGGAACAGTTTGGGAAATGCTGATGGTAAGAGCACAATTAAAAAAGGGAGACAGTATTCTAATCCTTGGTGGTGCAGGTGGCGTAGGGACTCTTGCCATACAAGTCTCGAAGGCATTAGGGGCTTTTGTTTACACTACCGGACAAAGCATTCTGCATAAGAAATTAAAAAAGCTTGGAGCAGATGTTGTAATTGATCACCATAAGGAAAACTGGATTGAAAAAATACAAATCTACACTAAAGGAAAAGGTGTGAATGTGATTATTGATACCGTAGGAGGAGCAACACTTTCAGACAGTCCACTTGCTTTAGCGGATTATGGTTCCGTGGTAACACTGGTGGATATTCCAAAACCTCAAAACCTTATCAATGCCTGGGAAAAAAATGCAACATATCATTTTGTTTTTACCCGACAAAGCAGGGATGAACTGCATCATATCACTGAATTAATTGAAACCGGAAAAGTGAAACCTGTGATAGACAGTATATACTCACTTGAAAATATTCAAAAAGCCCATCAAAGAATAGAGGACTCGAAACGAGAAAAGCCTCTGTTTGGGAAGATTGTATTGTCAGTTTAGTTTTTCTGAAAAAAATTAACAAAAACTCCGGCAAATATCTTCGATATTTGCCGGAGTTTTTGTCATAGAACTTTTCGGAACTATTTATTTTCAAACTTTTTTAGAGAAGAAATATTTCATCATACCACTACACAAATGATCCATTTTGTAGCAAATCATTATATTTGAAAAAACATCATAACACTTGTTTTCTTCAAATTAAAATATGGAAAAAAGACTGAAGCAAGAACACTTAAAACTTCTAACATTAGAAAGTCAGGGATTAACACAGGATACTCCATTCGGGATTGGAAAAGCTGCAGCTCTGAATGCTTTGGAACATCTCGGATATATTCAGATTGATACATTATCTATGGTGGAGCGGGCCCATCATCACACACTTTGGACAAGAATTCCCGATTTTCAGGCAAATGATCTGGAAGAATTGGTGGAACAACGTCAAGTATTTGAGTATTGGTTTCATGCTGCGTCCTATCTTCCCATGAAAGATTTCCGGTATGTTTTGCCTCAAATGCTGATGATTAAAAGAGGGGAATCCCGTTATTATAATGCTGATCCCAAAGTAATGGAATATGTGACAGACACCATCCGCAATGAAGGACCTAAAAGAGCAAGAGATTTTGAGAATGAAAGCCATAAAACAGGAAGCTGGTGGAATTGGAAACCTGCCAAACTAGCTCTTGAAAGACTTTTCATGCAGGGAGACCTGATGATCAGCGGACGTTCCGGAATGCAGAAAACATATGATCTAGCTGAAAGAGTTTTGCCATCTTCTACGAATACTACAGAACCTACTCCATTTGAGTTTGCAGAATATCTGGTAAGAACCAATCTGAGAGCGTATGGATTTACAACATTAAAACAAATCACTCACCTCAGGAAGGGAAATGATGTAAAGACGAATGTCAATAAGGTTTTACAGATGATGCTTGAAGAAGGTACAATCTCAAAAGTGGCTATTGAAGGAGGACCTTCTGCTTTTGTACAAAATGAAATACTGGAAAGAACTTTTGATCAGGCTAGTTCCAGTGTATGGCTGCTTTCTCCGTTTGATAATTCCATTATTCATCGAGAGCGGATCAAACAGATTTTTGATTTTGATTTTCGTCTGGAATGCTATACTCCAAAGGAAAAAAGACAATATGGTTATTTCTGCCTGCCTATTCTGTTTGGAGATCAGTTTATCGGAAGGGTTGACTGTAAAGCCCACAGAAAAGAAAAAAAACTGGAACTGATTCATTTACATATTGAAAACACTACTATTGACCTTAATTTATGGCTTAAGCCTTTCGTAGAAACCATAAAACGTTTTGTCATTTTCAATGGTTGTGAATCTTTGGTTCTGACTCAAGTAAGTCCATCAAAGCTGGGTTCTTCTGTAAAAAAGGAATTGTCCAGATTAAAGTTTAAAAAGTAATAGCTATTTATCTGAATGTTTCTATTAAAAGACAAATCGCATTATTGAGCTCAATAATGCGATTTTATTTTTATCAGGATGATTCCGATTAGTTTAATTTCTGATTTGTTTTCTGAACAAAATCATCCCATTGCTGGTTCAGGTAAGTGAGTGCTTTCTTTTTCTCACCATTATTCATAGAAGAATAATTAATGGAATTGAAAACCAGTTTTTTCAATGCTTTCACATCCAGTTCCCAATACACTTGTGTAACCCAGAAATCATAACTCAGACCTGTGTATCCGTACACAGACGGATCATCACTGCTGATAGAACATTGTACTCCGTTGCTCAATAAAACCCTTGCAGGATGGTTTCTTAAATCACTTACATATCCTAAAACCTGATTACTGATCGGGCTTACTTCCACCAGTTTATTTTGTTTTTTGATCTGTTCCATCGTTTTTGGAAAATAGATAAGGTTCAGTCCGTGGCCAATTCTTTTATTGTTCAGCAGCGCTACATCCAGAATATTTTTATTCAGGATAGAATTGCTTTCTCCGGCATGAAGGAAAAGAGGCAGTTCCACTCCGTACTTTTTATGAAGTCCGCTCATTTTGGCCCAGCTTTTCTCAAAAAAACTGATATTATGCCCGGCAGCTTCATCTGCCACAAGATCAAAACCTGAGATCATATCAGGAAATTCTTTCTTCATTTCAAATGCCGTTTCCAGCTGCTTTTCAATACTTTCATTATCTAAGAATTTAAAGCTTGAATAGATCAGTTTCAGGGTGAACTGCGGATCTGATTTCTGTACTTCTTTAAGAATATCCTGCAGATCCGTAATGGAAGTTTTCAAAGCATATTTTCCATGCTGAAAATCATAAAGTTCATCAAAGATATATCTGATTTCTACGTGCTGTACTTTATCTTTTATAAGATCCTGAAATCCTTTCAGATAATATGCCTTAAAGAAAGGACGGTACGGAAGCAGCAGACTGATCCGCTTAAAACGTTTTTCAAATTCAATCCAATAATCTGTGTAAGAGCAAAGATTGTCTCGTTTCAATGTAAGAAGATCCTGCAGTTCTTTTTCAAAACCAGTGGTTGAGGCCAGCTTTTTATCCAGACTTACAAATCCTTGCGGAACTTTTCCTTTTTCAAAAAAAGCCAGCTGCCCAAAAATGTACTGATCATTATCTTTCTGATCAAAAACATAGCATTCCTGGTATTTTCTGGCAGCCGAAATAATCCATTTTACATCTGTAATTCCACCGCTGTGGGTATGCAGTAAACCTCCTTTTGGCATGGTCTGAAGAATTTCAAACAGCTTGCTACTTTCTATTAAGGGTTTTAATTCATTAAAAGAGCTGTTATATAAAGATATTTTCTTGGCTTCCGAATCACTGAGAAACTGTTTGCGAAGCTGAAATAGGTTTTTATCCAAAGTGATTTCTTCATCGGACAATTTTATATCAGCATCAAATGCCATTGCTGCATTTTCTGTCTCTGATAACGTCAGGTTCTGTTGGTATACAGTTTTTTCAGTCACTTTACCTTGCCCCCAAAATAAGGGTGCTCCAAAAAGTAATATATAAATAAGGTATTTTTTCATCATAATAAATATTGGAGGGGTTGTACTATCAGTTATGTTTTAACTGATAAAATAAAAGTAGCTTGTTATAGCAAAAATTGTGCAAAATAAAGCTAATTCAAAAATAAGATTAATTTTATTAATATCCCTCAAGTAATTATTATGCTTTAATTGTTTTCTGATCGGCCTCACTTACAGGTTCTGAAGTAGGTAAATTATGACAGAACATTTTTAAGGACAACATTTAATAATGAGAAAAAAAGACAACATTTTCGAATTCTTTACTGAAAAGAAGTTCTGAACTCCAATGGAGAAAGACGGGTTTTATTTTTAAACAATTTGGTAAAAGATTGTGGATGTTCAAAACCCAGTTCATAGGCAATCTCACTTACTGATAAATCTGTGGTAGAAAGTTTTTCTTTCGCTTTTTCAATCAGTTTATCATGAATAAACTGCTGGGTACTCTGGCCAGTAAGCGTTCTTAACATACGACTTAAATAATTGGGAGAAATTCCAAGATGATCTGCAACAAACTGTACGGTAGGTAATCTTTTTGATACAAGATCATTATCATTGAAATAATCATCCAGCATAACTTCTAAACGATTCAGAATGGTATGGTTGGTTGTTTTTCTGGTGATAAACTGCCTTTCGTAGAATCTTTCGGAATAATTGAGTAAGGTTTCAATATGGGAAATGATAATATTCTGGCTGAATTTATCAATCACCGAATGGTATTCCTGCTGAATGTTTTCTATAATTCCATTGATGGTAATTTCTTCTTTTTTTGAAAGGAATAAAGCTTCGTTCACTGAATAATCAAAAAAATCATACTGCTTTATGATCTTCGCCAGTGAAGTATGCCATAGAAAATCTGGGTGAATCAACAGCATCCAGCCAGATTGGTTTTCCTGCACATTAAGATCTGCTTCTATTCTGAAAATCTGGTTTGGGGAAATAAAAAACAGCGTTCCTTCATCAAAATCATATTCCTGCTGGCCATACTTCAGCTTTCCATTCATTCCTATTTTTAAAGAAATCTGGTAAAAATCCAGCATCCAGTTGAACTCACCGATGTCAGCAGGCCGCTTTACCTCTTTATAATCAATCACACTGATCAAAGGATGTTCAGGAGGAGGCAATCCTCTTGAACGGTGAAATTCCGTAATGGTTTTTATTCTTTTGATAGCCCGTCTTTCCATATCTATAAAATTACAAATTGTTTTTGCAGTAAACTGTTGTTGTAGAGTTTTTTCGCACAGATGACACAGATTTTCACAAATATTTACGTTAATACTATTATTTTCAAAACTTATTTGGACTTCTCTACGTCAAAATTTTCTCTTTATTTTAATTAAATATTTATTTCTTTTGTGACTTTTGTAGTTTATTTTTCCCACAGATTGCACAGATTTTCACAAATTTTTACGTTAATACTATTATTTTCAAAACTTATTTGGACTTCTCTGCGTCAAAATTTTCTCTTTATTTTAATTAAATATTTACTTCTTTTGTGACTTTTGTGGTTTATTTTTCCCGCAGATTGCACAGATTTTCACAAACATTTACGTTAATACTATTATTTTCAAAACTTATTTGGACTTCTCTACGTCAAAATTTTCTCTTTATTTTAATTAAATATTTATTTCTTTTGTGACTTTTGTGGTTTATTTTTCCCACAGATTGCACAGATTTTCACAGATGCTTGTGGTTAAAGCAGTGCGTTATTTTATTCTTAAGTGTACTTTTCAGCGTAAGAATATGCTCTTCGTCTTACTAAAATGCTTAAAAACTTTTGTGACTTTTGTGGTTCACTATTTACACTTCATCATTTTGATAGACCTCAGCAAATTCTTTTGCAAAGTCGGCCAGTTTTACTTTTCCAAAAACAGGCTGATGCTGATCATAATCTTCATACAGAATCCCGCTTCCCTGAGCAGCCTGAGTTTCTACAAAACCTCTAGCCACCTGCTCATTAAAGCCGATATCAAGCCAGTTTTTCAATAATTCCTGGTCTGAGATCACCTTCCACTGAAGATCCGGCTTGCCGATTGAATTCCCCAAGACTTTCGCAATTTCATTAGGAGAAACCTCATCACTTGCTACATATCGTACCATTCTACCATCAAATGGTTTTTCAGTTTCTTCTGCAATAACAGCCGCAATATCCAATGGAGAAACCCACGGTTCTTTCTGATCTCCTCCCCAATTGGAAATAATAAAGCCTTTGTTTTTAATCGTATTGATGAATGAAAACATATTGAAATAAATGCCTACCGGACGAATAAATTTGATGGCAACTTCATCCGGAAGCTGCTTCAGAATCTGTTCTACATGATGATGAAACACGATAATCCCCGTCCCTTTATCCGTGTGAGCTCCAATACTGCTGAGATGGATAATTTTCTTCACTCCCGAGCGCTCCACAGCTGTTTTGTAATGGTGGCCAATTTCGCAGATCTTTCCAATAAAATCAACATCTTTATCAAAAAAATCTCCTGCTGCTTCCATGGTTTCCATTAAATAAACAATATCTGCCCCTGTAAATACATCCGTGAGAAAATCAGAATCAAACATACTGCCTATCGCCGCTTTTGCTCCCAATGCTTCTATAGCTGACATTCTTTCTATAGTACTGCTTATCACTGTTACCGAGTGTCCTTTCTCTACAAGCTCTTCTGTAAGAGGTTTTCCGATGTTCCCGATGGAACCTGTTAAAACAATATTCATTTCTATAATTTTTTGTTAGAACAAAATTCTGAAATACCTGTAAAGAAGACTTCACCGAATCTATCTTCTTCTTAGCCAAAAAAGGAAACTTGATGAATAGATGTATTTTTTCGGTAAACAGAACACTTTTTAACACTTTTTTAATCTTTAATGGTTGTACTTATTTTGAAGTTTACCTACCTTTGCCTCTGGGATGCGGAAAAGATTTTATCAATATTTGTACAGTTTGTTATTTGCGTTGCTTACCGTTTTAGGATGGTACTATGGGCAAATTCAGCAGTATATTTCAACAGATATCTCTTCTGATCTTCATTTTACCACTGATCTTCTTGTTCATCAGAAAAAAAGCTTCAAAGAATCTTTTGCCTTTCTTAAAAATCATGAAGCCAATGATGCTTACAATGTCAGCCATCCCCGTTACAACAAAATCAGAGCAAACCTTTCTGAAAATGATAATGAAAATGACGACAATGTAGAGTCATCAGGTTCTACAGAACTTATTGCTCTTTTCAAAGATGGCTTCTGGCATCTTATTTCAGGCTTTGTCACTACATTTCACAACAGACAAATTGCTGTTTCACTTTCTCAATCAGAACATTTAAAGACCTTACATGATGATCTGTACATCCAGTACAGGGTCATCCGACTGTGATTTTATAGTAATTTTTTCGAAAACCTTATATGCTTTCAAATCCTAATTTGAGAGCAGGTAACTCTATTTTTTCAATTATAAATTATTATAAAAACAAAATTTATCATGGTCAAGAAAAGTCTCATGTATATCAACTTGTGCCTTATTTTCTTGTTTGTAGGCTGTCAATCTGAAAAAAAGGAAAAAACAGAAGCAGCGTCATTCAACGTTACAAGCCCGCTAATAAAAGATACTTTAGTCAACAAAGATTATGTTGCGCAAATCCGTTCTATTAATCATATTGAGCTTCGTGCCCAGGAAAAAGGATACATCCAGTCTATTTATGTAGATGAAGGGCAGTTTGTACAGAAAGGGCAACTGATGTTCAAAATCATGCCTAATCTTTACGAATCTGATGTAAACCGTGCCAAAGCGGAAACCAAATACGCAGAAATTGAATATCAGAATACCAAAAATCTTTCTGACAAAAATATCGTTGCTCCTCAGGAAATGGCTATGGCTAAAGCAAGATATGAAAAAGCCCAGGCTGAGCTTTCTTCAATGAATACTCATTTGAGATTCACAGAAATCCGTGCTCCCTTTACCGGAATTGTAGGAAAATTACACGTAAGAAAAGGAAGCCTTGTAGATGAAGGAGAGCTTGTAACGGAGCTTTCAGACAACAGCAAAATGTGGGTATACTTCAATGTACCAGAAGCTGAATATCTTAATCAGATGGATGCGAAAAAAGATGACAATCCATTGCATGTACGTCTGAGAATGGCCAATGGCAAAGAGTTTACGCAAGATGGCATTGTACAAACCATTGAATCTGATTTTGACAATGAAACAGGAAATATCGCTTACAGAGCTACTTTCCCGAATCCAAAAGGACTATTGAGATACGGTGAAACGGGAAATATTGTCATTACTTCACCTTATGCCAATGCGATGATGATTCCGCAGAAAGCCACTTTTGAAGAGCTGGAAAAGAAATATGTCTATGTGATTGGTAAAGACGGCAAAGTACATGCAAGAGAAATAAAAGTTGCTGCCGAATTACCTCACATTTATGTAGTGGCTTCAGGGCTTGGAAAGGATGAAAGAATTCTTCTTGAGGGGCTTAGAATGGTACAGGAAAACCAAAAGATCAGTTCAAAGTACCAAAAGCCGGAGAAAGTAATGTCGAACCTGGATCTGTACGCCGAGTAACCAAAAGCAGCATTATGTTTAAAAAAGTAATACACCGACCGGTTTTCGCCATTGTGATATCGGTTGTGATCCTGTTTATGGGAGGGATTGCCATGAAGCAGCTTCCTACAGAACAGTTTCCTAAAATTGCCCCTACCACAGTAGCTGTTTCTATTGCTTATCCGGGAGCGAGTGCAGATGTATTGGTAAAATCATCTTTGATTACGATTGAAAATGCCATTAATGGAGTTCAGGGAATGCGTTACATCACTACCGATGCCACCAGTGCCGGAGAAGCTACGGTAAACGTTGTCTTTGATCCCGGAACCGATCCCAATGAAGCGGTAGTTCTGGTAAAAACCAGAGTGGATCAGGTAATGCCTTTATTACCCGAACTTGTACAGAAAGAAGGAGTTGTGGTAAACCCGATTCAGCCGAGTATGCTGATGTACGTGAATCTTTACAGTACGAATAAAAGTATGGATGAAAAATTCCTGTACAACTACTCTATGGTGAATATCATCCCGGAAATCAACCGTATCCACGGGATTGCAAAGTCTCAGATTCTGGGTAGCCGTAGATATGCCATGCGTATATGGCTGAATCCTGACCGTATGCGTGCGTATTCTATTTCTGTAGATGAGGTGATGAAGGCTATTGGTGAGCAAAGTATCATTGGCCGTCCGGGAAGAATCGGACAGAGTTCCGGTATTGCAGCACAGTCTCTGGAATATGTATTGACTTATAAAGGACAGTACAACAAGCCGGAAGAATATGAAAACATCATTGTCCGTTCCAATGCGGAAGGAGAAAATGTAAAGCTGAAAGATATTGCCAAAGTAGAGCTTGGAAGTGAGTTCTTTGATATTTATTCCAATCTTGACGGACATCCTTCCGCTTCTATCGTTTTAAAACAAAACTATGGAAGTAATGCCAATGATGTGATCAGAGATGTGAAAGCGAAACTGGCAGAAATGAAAGGAAACTTTCCTCCGGGAGTTGATTATAAAATCAGTTATGACGTATCCCAATTCCTGGATGCTTCCATTGAGCAGGTAATGCACACCTTGAGAGATGCATTTATCCTTGTAGCCATCGTGGTTTTCATTTTCCTTGGCGACTGGCGTTCTACGTTGATTCCTATTATTGCCGTGCCGGTTTCTTTGATCGGAACTTTCTTTGTCATTCAGTTTTTCGGATTAACCATTAATCTTGTTACCCTTTTCGCACTGGTATTGGCAATCGGTATTGTGGTTGATAACGCGATTGTAGTGATAGAAGCCGTTCACGCCAAAATGGAAGACAGTAATATTTCGCCTTACAAAGCCGTAAAAGAAGTAATGGGTGAAATTGCAGGCGCTATTATTGCCATTACAGCCGTGATGGTAGCCGTTTTCATTCCTATTTCATTTATGACTGGTCCGGTGGGAACTTTCTACCGTCAGTTTTCTATTACCATGGCAAGTTCTATTGTGATTTCAGCGGTAGTAGCGCTTACACTGACTCCGGTCTTGGCTGCAATGTTATTGAAAAACCATCATGGAAAGCCTAAGAAAGTCAATATTTTCACCAAAGCTTTAGACTCTTTTAATAGCGGATTTGATAAAATAACAGGAAAATACGCTTCATTCCTTAGAAAAATCGTAAGCCGAAAGGTAGTCACATGGGGAATCCTGATTGCTTTCTGTGCCGGAATTGTGATGATTAATAAAGTACTTCCGGGCGGATTTATCCCAAACGAAGACCAGGGAACCATCTATGCCATTATCCAGACTCCTCCGGGTTCTACGCTGGAACAAACGAATAAAGTTTCCAGAACGTTGCAGAAAATCTGTATGGGTGTAGACGGTGTGGAATCTGTATCATCCCTGGCAGGATACGAAATCATGACGGAAGGACGTGGATCAAATGCAGGAACCTGTCTGATCAACCTTAAAAGCTGGAATGACCGTGATCATTCTGTAAAGGAAATCATGGAAGAGCTGGAAGAAAAATCAAAAGATCTTGGAGCTACCATTGAATTCTTCGAACCACCCGCTGTACCAGGATTCGGATCTTCGGGAGGTTTCTCTATGAGACTTCTGGATCTGAACAGAACGACTGATTATCAGGAATTTGATAAAGCCAATAAAGATTTCATTGCCCAGCTTAAAAAACGTAAGGAACTTTCAGGAGTATTTACCTTCTTTGCAGCCAATTATCCTCAGTATGAACTGGTATTTGATAATAATGCAGCGATGCAGAAAGGAGTTTCTATCGGAAAAGCGATGGACAACCTCAACATTCTGATCGGTAGTACCTATGAACAGGGCTTTATCCGTTTCGGACAGTTCTTTAAAGTATATGTACAATCGTCTCCGGAATTCAGAAGGCTTCCTACGGATATTATGAATCTATATGTAAAAAATGACCGTGATGAAATGGTTCCTTATTCAGCATTTATGACGATGAAAAAGACACAGGGACCTAACGAAATCACCCGTTACAACATGTACAATTCTGCGGCAATCCGTGGACTTCCGGCTTCTGGATATACAACAGCGGATGCCATTCAGGCCATCAATGAAACGGCAGCTAAAACACTTCCTCACGGATACAAAGTAGCCTGGGAAGGATTGTCTTACGATGAGGCACAACGTGGTAATGAAGCGATCTACGTATTCCTTGTTGTTTTGATATTTGTTTATCTGGTTCTGGCAGCTCAGTATGAAAGTTTCCTGATTCCGTTTGCCGTACTTTGTTCACTTCCGGTGGGAGTTTTCGGGTCTTTCTTATTATTAAAAGCGATGGGACTGGAAAATGATATTTATGCACAGGTAGGATTGATTATGATTATCGGATTACTGGGTAAAAATGCAGTACTTATTGTAGAATTTGCAGTGAAAAGACGTCAGGCCGGAGATTCTATTCTTGAAGCGGCTGTAGAAGGCTCCAAAGCCCGTTTCAGACCGATTCTGATGACCTCTTTTGCCTTTATTGCAGGATTGGTTCCGCTTGTTTTTGCAAGAGGTGCCGGAGCGATCGGAAACCACACCATTGGAGCGTCTTCACTGGGAGGAATGCTGATAGGAACGCTATTCGGAGTGATTGTAATTCCGGGGCTCTACTACATATTTGCCAAATGGTCTGATGGTAAAAAAATGATCAAAGACGAAGATGAATCTCCATTAAGCGAAGACATGATCCATTATGAATAAAAGAAAAATATATCAATATGCAGGTCTGGCAGTCTTCTTATTAAGTCTTACTGCCTGTAAACCTATCGAAATAGAACAACGTGCTGAAAATAAAACCGTTCCTGAGAAATACGGTTCAGCAGAAAATGACACTATCAATACGGGAAAAATGAAGTGGAATGAATATTTCAGTGATCCTCATCTTCAGGAGCTGATTAGTCAGGCTCTTCAGAATAATCAGGAACTGAATATTGTCCTTCAGGAAATTGAAATGTCTAAAAACGAAATCAAAGCCAAGAAAGGTGAATATCTTCCTTCTGTAGGTTTAAAAGCCGGAGCTGGCGTAGACAAAGTAAGCCGGTACACCAATATCGGAGCGATGGAAGCCAATACCGAAATAGAACCCGGCAGAGAAATGCCGGAACCTTTATTTGACTTTGGAATTGGTGCCCAGGCACAGTGGGAAACCGATATCTGGGGAAAACTTCATAATGCTACAAAAGCACAGGTACAAAGGTATCTTGCGAGCATTGAAGGAAAGAACTTCATGACAACTCATCTGATTTCTGAGATTGCTGATTCTTATTATGAACTGTTGGCACTGGATAATGAGCTGGTTATTTTGAACCAGAATATCAAAATTCAGAATGATGCGCTGGAGATTATCAAAGATTTAAAGAAGAATGCCCGATCCAATGAACTGGCTGTACAGAGATTTGAAGCCCAGGTTCTGAAAACTCAGGGAATGCAGTATGATATCCAACAGAAGATTGTTGAAACTGAGAATAAGATCAATTATCTGGTGGGAAGATTTCCGCAATCTGTGGAAAGAAGTCAGAATTCGTTCGATTCTGTTGTTCCGCAAGCCGTGTATGGAGGAATTCCTTCCGAACTTTTAGAAAACCGTCCGGATATTAAACAGGCTGAATATGAACTGGCTGCGGCCAAGCTTGACATTAAAGTAGCCAAAGCAAGGTTCTACCCTTCTCTTGATCTTTCTGCCGGAGTTGGACTCCAGGCATTTAATCCTTTATATATCATCAAACCTCAGTCGTTCCTGTTCTCTCTTGCGGGAGAACTTACAGCTCCACTGATCAACCGAAGAGCGATTAAAGCGGCTTATAATAATGCCAGTGCGAAACAGATTCAGGCGGTATATCATTATGAGCAGACTGTTCTGGGAGCTTATATTGAGGTAGCTAATCAATTGTCTAAAATTCATAATCTGGAAAGCAGTGTGAATATCAAAACGAAGGAAGTGAATGCTTTAACCAAGTCGATTGATATTTCTAATGATCTGTTCAAATATGCCCGTGCTGATTATATGGAGGTTTTACTGACCCAACGTGACGCACTGGAATCAAGGTTTGAGCTGGTGGAAAAGAAAGTGAACCAACTTAAAGCAAGTGTTGCTGTATACAGAGCACTAGGCGGCGGTTGGGACCAGACACCTTTGGAGGTTCCGGATATTACCAAACAATAAATTCTTTTCAATCTTGTTTTTATAGGAGTCTGCCAAAAGGCAGGCTTCTTTTTTTGGTTTTGGCTAAATTTTTCCCACAGATTACACAGATAAACACTGATGTTTGAGTATATTTCTTTCATTCGCAATTCATAATTCATAATTCATAATTCATAATTCTATTCTAGCCCTGATAGCAGCGGTTACCCCACAGCAGGAAGTGGTTTCAGCCAGGGGCGAGGAGTATGAGCGGATAGCAGGATAAAGCTCCTGATGCCAGATCTTATGATTAGTACTGCTATAAAATAAACAATAAGTCTACAAAATCAATAGACTTATGGTGTTAATTTTAATTCACGATTGCCACTACAACTTTTTTATCATTTTTTAACATTTTATACAAAAACACAAATTACTGATTTACAAATAAATAAATTAATATCATTTTATAAAATACTATTAGTCTACTAAATTAGTAGGTTAATATGATTTTTCTCATACCTCTCTTTTACCACGGTTTGTCAATTATTAAATAATTTTGACCCAGTTAAAAAAATCATAAACTTTATTCTCATGAATAAGAATACCTTTAATTCTTACCTATGCACCATTACGGTGGCAACTCCTGCACAGCAAAACTGTTGTGGAATGCCTACCCTTTCACAGCACAACTGCATTTCTCAAGACATGTGCTTTGATATAATGTGCATGATGATGATGTGCTAACTTTTTAAGAGATACATTCATTACTGTAGGAATTAAAGCCAAGGAATTCAAGGCTTCTTTCATCCGGGTACATCTCCTGTAAATTTAATTTTCTGTTTTTATATCCTCCCTGAAAAAGGAGGTAGGGAATTATTATTTCTTACGGAGAGATCAGCAGTAATACACAATTCAGTTTTAAACCTAGATTAATATAATGAAAAAGAAACAATGCAAGCTTGGTGTATTGGCCTTACTGCTGTTCGCGGAATATGGTTTTGCACAAAGTAAAGACAGTCTTTCCAAGGAAACCTCCATCAAAGAAGTAGTGGTGGTGGCTTTTGGAAAGCAGAAAAAAGAAGAAATTACAGGATCTGTACAGTCGCTGAAGGCTAAGGATCTTTCTAATCTTCAAAATGGAAATATTCTTCAGGGAATTGGAGGAAAAGTGGCAGGAGTACAGGTGATTTCCTCAGGGCAGCCGGGTTCCCAGCCTACCATCAGAATGAGAGGAATTGGCTCTATCAACGCATCCAGCGACCCTCTGATTGTACTGGATGGTATTCCGTACAGCGGAAATCTGAACAGTATTGCGGCATCGGATATCGAAAGTATTTCTTTTCTGGAAGATGCCTCTTCGAATGCTCTGTATGGTTCCAGAGGGGCCAACGGAGTTATTATTGTGAACACCAAAAGAGGAAAAAGTAAGGGTGTAAGTATTGAGGCCGATGTAAAAACAGGGGTTAATTTCAGATCTAT
This sequence comes from Chryseobacterium metallicongregator, assembly GCF_031324065.1. Classification (NCBI taxonomy): domain Bacteria; kingdom Pseudomonadati; phylum Bacteroidota; class Flavobacteriia; order Flavobacteriales; family Weeksellaceae; genus Chryseobacterium; species Chryseobacterium metallicongregator. Next base: position 156,660 of record NZ_JAVIXS010000016.1, on the reverse strand, counting down.
TGAAGATTATTCGGTTTATACTTCTCCTCAGGATTATTATACAGCTTATTATAACCGAGCCAGAATTGGTGAAATCGCAAGACTGAAACAACCGGGAGCTGTTCCTTCAGGCCCTTCTCCTCACGATGTGGGACTTTCAGCATTGACAAAACTTGGGTATAATGTGTATAATGTTCCGTTTAATCAGCTGATATCAAAGGATGGTTCTTTTAATTCTGATGCAAAATTATTATATCAGGACGATTGGAAAAAACTGCTTTTCAGACCTGCTTTAAGGCGAGAAGCTACGGTAGGTATCAATGCTAATGGAGATCAGGTAAAATCTTACACTTCTCTTAACTATCTTGATGACAAGGGATATTTGATTTCATCAGGGTTTGAAAGATTCGGGATCAGATCTAATGTAGACTACACTATCACTTCAAAACTGAAACTAACCAGTGCTTTATCCTACACTTACAGCAAGCAGGATTTCGGTGAGACCGGAGGTTTCTCCAACCCTTTCCAGTTTGCCCGAAATATTGCTCCTTTCTATCCTGTTTTTCTGAGAGACAACAATTATCAGAGGCTTTATGACAGTTATGGAAATGCTTTATATGATTATGGAGACGGACAAGGGCCTAACGGAGCTACAAGATCTTATGCTGTATTTGAAAATCCCGTAGGTAACCTTCAGAAGAATAAATCACAAATCGTAAGTAATGTGACCAATCTTAATCTTGGTTTAAATTATGAAATCATCAAAGGGCTGGATTTTACCTATAATTTTGGTGCTTATCTCGAAAATACAAGAAACCTTCAGTTCGGAAATACGGAAGGAGGAACTTCTTCTTCTGTGGGAGGAACTATTTCGCAAAGTTCAAACTTTAAATATACACTGAACCACCAACAGTTGCTTACCTACCAGAAAAAACTGGGAAATCACAGCTTCAATCTCCTTGTAGGGCATGAACTGAATAAAATAAAAGATGATGGCTTTTCAGGATCAAAACAGCAGCTTTTATTACCTGACTCACAAGCTTTTGATAATGCTGTGAAAATTACCGGATTATCAGGAAGCGGCTATGAATATGCTGTAGAAGGCTATTTCACAAGGTTATTGTATAATTATGATGGTAAATATTTCTTCAATGCTAACATTCGTAGAGACGGTTCTTCTGTATTTTCTCCTGAGAGCAGATGGGGAAATTTTTATGGATTAGGTCTTGCATGGAATATCGCAAAAGAAGATTTTCTTAAGGACAACAGCGTGATTAATTCTTTAAAATTAAAAGCTTCTTATGGCCAGCAGGGAAATGACAACATCCTTTTAAGCGGCTCTTCCAGAGACTACTATGCTTATCAGGATATCTACGGAATCAATAATTTCGGGAATGACAAACCTGTTCTATCTCTTAAAAAACAAGGAAATAAAGATTTGAAATGGGAAACCTCCAAAAATCTGAATGCCGGTTTTGAAATTTCACTTTTAAAAAACAGAATCAATCTGAATGCTGATTATTTTGAAAGAAAAGTTTCGGATATGATCTACACACTTCCTCTTCCTCCATCCAATGCAGGCTCCTATGTGAAGTATGGAAATATCGGAGATATGACGAACAGAGGTGTTCAGGCGAATGTCAATATTGATATCCTTCGCGGTGATGAGTTCCAGTGGAGTTTTTACGCCAATGCCACTCATTACAAAAACAAGATTACAAGATTACCGGCCGAGCAGAGAAATACAGGACTTGTTTCAGGTTTATTTATTCTGACAGAAGGTGGAGACCGTTACACGTATTTCCTCAAAGAATTTGCAGGGGTAAATCCTGAGAATGGTGATGCTTTGTGGTATCGTACCACCATCAATCCAATCACTCAAAAGGAAGAAAGAACAATAACCAATAATTATAAGGAAGCCACCGATTATAACACCGGAAAGTCTGCCATTCCAAAGGTATATGGTGGATTTGGGACAGATTTCAGCTATAAAAGATTCAATCTGGCAGTGAATTTTGCTTACCAGTTCGGTGGATATGGTTATGATGATATTTACAGAAGCTTATTCCATTCTGACAGCTATGGGTCTAACTATTCAACGGATCTGGATAAAACCTGGACTCCGGAAAATCCAACGGCTGCCTTACCAAGAGTAGATCTTACGGCTACGAACCAGAACGGAAATTCAACACTTTATCTGATCAAATCGGATTATATCAGTCTTCAGGATGTAACCCTTTCCTATCAGCTTCCTGAAGGTTTTGCCCAACAGGCAGGTTTATCTGGTCTGAAAATTTATGTGACGGGGAACAATCTATACCTATGGTCAAAGAGAAAAGGATATGATCCAAGAGCTTCACTGACAGGAGTTTCTGATGCTTACCGTTATTCTCTTCTGTCCAGTGTCTCTTTAGGGTTTAAACTTAATTTTTAAAAGAACAGGAATGAACACAATAAAATACTTTATAACAGCTGCAACCCTAAGTTTTTTGGCTACCAGCTGTGCTAATGATCTCAATACTTTGCCGGAAGGAGATATTTCCGGGGAGCAGCTCAATAGCGATGCCAACAGCCCGGAAAAAATCCTGGGTGGAATCTATCTTGATCTTCGAAGCAATGGTGCAGGCGGTACTACCGTTCATTCAGATTTCGGAATCATGGGAATAAAAGCAGGTGCTGATCTGATGTCAAACGATGTGATCCAGTCTACCAACCAGCATCTGGGTATGTTTTATAATTATGAAGCCACCAATGCCAGTAATATTGCTTCTGAGATTGTATGGACTACTTTTTATGCAAGAATATTTGTGATCAACAAGCTGCTTGATGGTCTGGATAAAAATGCCAATGCAAAAAACAGAGCAATTGCAGGACAGCTTCTGGCTTTAAGAGCTTATTCCTATTTTTACCTGGTTCGTTTTTATGCCAATGATTATAATGGTCACCAGTCTGAGCCCGGACTTCCATTGGTTCTTACAACAGCTAATCCAAGCCAGGGGCTTCCGAGATCATCTGTTGCTGAGGTATATTCACAAATCAAAAAAGATATTGAAGAATCTATTGCGCTTCTGGATACGTATGCCCGTCCTTCCAGAGCCCAGATAGACCAAAGAACCGCTAAAGCTATTGCATCTGAAGTGTTTCTGGAAACAGGAGATTATATCAAAGCAGCTCAATACGCTCAGGAAGGTAAACAGGGAATTGTCCTTATGACCGAAGATGATTATACCTCTACCGGATTTTCCAACATTAATAATCCTGAGGTAATATGGGGTTTTCATAATACGATTTCCACAATGAGTATCGGAAATTATTACGCTTCTTTCTTCTCCATGTTTGATAATACCAATGAAGGCTATGCAGGAGCTGCACAGATCCGTAAGCTGATCGATAAGCGTCTTTATGAAGCCATTCCGGCATCGGATTACCGTAAGAAAGTCTTCAATGGAAGCCAGAATGCAGCGTATACTTTTAATGGAAAAACAAAAAATTATCCGCCGTATGTAAGCTGGAAATTTAAAGATCCTACCCTTTTTGAGGGAGATTATATTTACATCAGAGCATCCTCATTGTATTACATTCAGGCTGAAGCCCTTGCCAGACAAGGAAGAGAGACGGAGGCCAGACAGGTTTTATTTGACATTACTTCAAAAAGAGATCAGGCTTATACATTATCTACCAAGTCAGGAAATGAGCTGATCAATGAAATTGTCCTGCAAAAGAGAATAGAACTCTGGGGTGAAGGCTACGCCTGGTTTGATATGAAAAGGCTGAATACTCCTTTGGAAAGAATATATACGGGCACGAACCATACTTTTGGAAGATTCAATCTGACCCCTGATAAATTCAGGTTTCAGATTCCTAATAAAGAGATTAATAACAACCCACAAATCAAGCAGAATGAATAGATAAACAGAAACAATTTTACATTCAAATATATTCAGTGACGAGGCATCATTTACTTCTAAGTGGTGCCTTTTTATTGATTAAAGTAAGGTGCTGAGAATTAAAAAAGCTTTGCATCTTTGCGATTTTCCAAAAAAACACAAATACGAAAGATATAATTGGAAAATCACAAAGGCGCAAAATCCTATTAAAAAGGCTGCTATAAGGCGCAAAGATTTTATCTGTGATAAAATTGAATACTGTTTATTTCCTAAGTCTCTTGCTGATTATTTATTTTATAACAATATCAGACTTGTAATGATCTTTTACCAGCTCTCCATTTTTATACAACCTCTGGTTAACCACCTTTCCTTTTTCATTAAAGTAAAGCCACAACGCATTTTTTCTTCCCAAAGAATCCAGACGTCCCATTTCTTTCGGCATTTTATTGTTATGAAGAATCTGAACAGGATATAATCCTTTCAGGTCTTTCAGTGAATCCACTTTTTCAGGGATCAGTTCAGAGTCATTCCCGATTTTGAAAATATATTTTTTCCCTTTATCACTATTCAAAATCAGTTCATCACCTGTTATCTTATATTTACCTTCAGAAAAAGGTGCTGTTACAATCTGATCATAGCTTACATGTTCTGTTTTTAAAAATTCGAAATTTCCATCTTTTATATAAAGTGAATAACTTCCATTTCCCGATTCCAATTCAACATATTTAGGATATTCTTTATTTTTTTTACAGGAAATAATGGAGAAAAGAAGTCCAAAAAGGCAGATAATTTTAATTTTCATAAGAACTAAATTATTAAAATATCCTGAATAAAATAACAGTAGAATACTCTTCTTGTTATTTCCTGTCTCCTACTCTACCTTCTTTCAAACTCCCGGAGTTTTCTTTTCATCAGCTTAATTTCTGCAGATTGGGTTTTAAAAATGTTTCTCTGAAGGATAATCAGCTGTGGATCACTGAGGTGTACCTTTTCAGATATCAATAAGGCTGCTGCATGATGAGGAATCATACTTTTTACAAACTGCCTGTCATCCACATTCACCTGTTCTCTGATTCCAAACCAGGAAAACAGACTTGTCACCACTCCAATACTTACAATGATCCAATTAAGCGTTCTGTTCCTATACCTCTTTCGCATGACCCATAATTCAATAAGTAACATGGCTGAAACCATCATGAGAGTCATGTATAAATTATTAATATTTGAAATAAAATTTCTCGGGTTGTCTATCATCGTGTACATAATGATATACATAAAACAGAACATCATCAAAGCCATAAGTACAAATCGGCTGTACATTACAGAAGAATTAATTAAATGTTTTTTATTTTCTTTCAAAGAAGAAACTTCATTTTTACGCTTCATATTTTCCATAAGAGAGGGCACTGTAAATAATATTATATAATTCAAAAACTTGTGATAAAAATAATAATATTTATCTGACAGGTTTATGCTTATACTCATAATAATTGACGAAAATACTTCCTTGTACAATCAAAAGAAAAAGATATATTTGGGAACTCAAATCTTTTTGAAGTGCTCAGTTGCAAAATGATTTCAATGAGAGTAGTTTTCATTCTCCATCTCAATTTTCAGCTATAAAAACATTAATAATGACCAAAACACAATTATTTTTCACCGGTATATCTTTCACCTTGCTATCTTTTACCGCTTCGGCTCAGAAAAAAACCACATATGCCCATAAAATTGACAGCATTATCACTGCTACCAGCCCAATAAAATTCAATGGCGTTGTTTTGGTCGCACAAAAAGGAAAAGTACAATATCTGAAATCCAACGGTTATAAGGATTTTGAAAAAAAGATTCCTTTGAAAGCAGATGATCAGTTTGAAATCATGTCAAACTCTAAGCAGGTAACCGCTGTTTTAGTTCTACAGGCTGCCGAACAGGGAAAACTGGATCTTCATACTCCTACCAAAAAATATCTTCCTGCTATTACCCAAACCTGGGCAGATACAGTAACAATCCATCATCTCCTGAACCATACTCACGGAATTACCAAACTGGAAAAATCTTCAGCTTTCAAAGCCGGTTCTCAGTTTAAATATGATAATCTCTCTTATATGATGCTTGGGGAAATTCTTAAAAATACAACAGGAAAAAGTTTCACTGAACTGGCTAATTCTCTTTTTAAAAAACTGAAAATGAATCAGACTTTTGTTTATAACCAAAAAAATAACCAATCTCCCGTTCCCGGTTATATGAATGAAAACAATCAGTTTAAAAAAGTGAAAGAGTCTTTTCTGAATGAGGATATCGTTCCTGCTGCAGGAATCATTTCTACCGTACAGGATCTCGCAAAGTGGGATCAGGCCTTATTTAAAGGAAAACTGTTGTCTCCGGAGTTTCAAAAACAGATGATGACCCCTTCTACCCGCTCTCAGCATGACGTATTTGGAAAAGAAAGCATGGGATTCGGGTATAATGTAAGGTTTATCAAAGAAGCAGGTCTGGATTATTTTGCCGTGACTGGTCTTGGTGATGGGTTTACCTGTCTTAACACCTACTTTCCTTCCACAGATACAACTTTGATCATCCTCGAAAATCAGATGCCTGAAAACCGTGAATACTGGAGTTTCAAAGAAGCTGCAATAAAAAATACAGTTCTGAAGGCAATCACTGCTAAATAACCCTAACACTTAAAAAAGTACCCACCAAAGGCTTTTAGAATACACAGCATTCAATTTTATCGCAGATAAAATCTTCGTCTTATAACAACTTTTTTGTGCCTTTGCGATTTTCCAAAAAAAATAAATAAGAAGAGTTTAATTGGAAAACGCAAAGGCGCAAAGCTTTTTTAATTCGATGTAAATTTTAAGGCGCAAAAAAAAATCAAAGATTTTTAGCAAGGATACTACTTTAACATCTACCCTAAAGATGTAGAGATTATACAATTCTTTTTAAAATTCTTGTTTTAACAATAGAGAAAGGTTTTTCTATCACAAATCTGTAGAATAAACCTCCAAGTACGCAGGCTAAGAGACAAACCATAAGACTTATATTATCTGATGTTTCAAATTTAAAATAATCAAATCCTTCCTGCGTGAGATGAATAATTCCCTTATGCGACAGGTAAACAGCATAAGACAAAGCTGCCAGTTGAGCAGTGAGATAAGATTTTGTCCGATACAGGAAAGATGATTGAGAAACTGCAGCCATAAGAATTACTCCAAAACTTATAGCTACCAACGTAAACCCGAATATGGAAGCTGTTTTTGAAGCCTGCTCATTACATATCCAGAAAGATATTCCCAACAATACAATTCCCAAAAAGAAAAGTCTGTTTCCGTTGTTATTTACTATTTTTTTGAATTGTGATGAATACTGCATCAAATATCCGATCAAAACACCTATCCCTAAACCATCCAGCCTTGTATGAGTGGGGTAATATATTTGCATATACCATAGTTTCCAGAAATCAGTGGAAGCTGTATCCAGCCCTGATATATATTCATTCCATACCATCAACCTGAATACAATAGAAAGTCCGATAACAGTCATCATCAGAACTGTCAGATATCTGAATAATTTTGTAGATGACATCATTAAAAGAAACAGGGGAAGAATAAGATAAAACTGCTCTTCGATACATAAAGACCATGCATGGGAAAAGGTTCCACGGTTGATAACATCCAATCCATAGTTTTGGGTAAAAGTAATAAACTTCCATAACGGAGATAAAGTTTCACGCTCTCTGAAAAAAGGGAATGTAAAATAAAGGAAAATAGTAAAAAAGTAAGCCGGAAAAATCCTGAAAAACCGTTTTATATAGAATACTTTCAGACTGACATTTCCTTTATTCTTTATTTCTTTGAACAATTGCCCTGAGATCAGAAAACCACTTAAAACAAAAAACAAATCTACACCTGTCCAGCCAAACCTTCCGATACTGTCTATCCAGTCAGGATGTTTGAATGCCCGATAATGATACATGAGCACCAATAAAATTGCAATAGCTCTGAGATGATCTAATCCGTAAAGCCTTTCTGAATATTCCTTCATTATTTTTTCATGCAAATGTGGGTGAATTTCAGGGTGATTTCGGATGGAATATCCGGACAACTGCCTATTCAGTATCAACGACAAAATATGCAGTTCATACCGTGAATAATGTTGTATGTCATTATTTTAATACCATTAGCATAACATTTTCCTAAGGTTACTTAAGATTTTATATTTTTGAGGATGATGAAAACTCTGTCAGAAATTCAGATCAGACAAAATCTATACTTCCAGCTGTTCTTCTGGCCGGCTTTATTTTTATTCGGAACAGTAAGAATGTCTGGAGAATATGATAGTGAAGCTACCAAAGGATTGATTATTTATAATTTTTGCCATTGGATTTTCCAGATTGCAGGAGCCAATTTTATTTATTTTGTTCTCATTCGTCATTTTTTTGATCAGAAAAAGTATGTTAAATTAATACTGTCTATTCTTCTCAGCCTTTATATTATTTCTGTCATTAACCGGTTTTTTATTGTTTATATTGCAGAACCTCTATTCATCAATGAATTATTGAAAGACACCCCTTTTGAAATTTTCACAGATATTCCTTACCTGCTGCTTCATTATACCTTTCCGATTATCAGCGGCGCATTTATCTTTATTTCAATCATGTTTATCATACGGTATAAAGATGAAAAGGAACGCACCATCAAACTTCAGAAGGAAAAAACAGAGCTGGAACTGCAATCTCTCAAATCTCAGCTCAACCCTCATTTTCTCTTCAATACTTTGAATAATATTTACTCTCTGTCCATCAGCCATTCTGATCAAACATCCCAATCCATCAGCCAGCTTTCGGATATTCTGGATTATATTTTATACAAAGGACAAAAAAAGTGGGTGCAGGTTTCTGATGAACTGGATATTATTAATCATTACATTGCATTGGAAAAACTTCGATACCATGATGAAAGATTAAAAATTAACCTAAACATGGTCTTACAATCGGCGAATACCATTCCGCCACTTCTCTATCTCACTCTGGTAGAAAATGCTTTTAAACATGGAGCAGGAAAAAGTTCAGGAACAACGGGAATGACGATTGAAATAGAAACGAATCCTCAGCAATCTGTTTTTAAAATTGAAAATACCTTCTCAGATTCACCCACATCTAATGAGAAAGGAATCGGATTGCAAAATATAAAAAGACAGCTTTATTATCATTATCAGGAACATTTTACTTTTCAGATCTCACAGGAAAATAATATTTTTAAAGTTGAAATAACAACGCCTTCCCATTATGATTAACTGCATTATTGTAGATGACGAGCCTTTAGCCGCATCATTACTGGAAAACCATATCTCCAAGATTGACGATCTGAAACTTACGGGAAAAGCAGAAAATGCTATTCAGGCTTATAAAATATTGCAAAATCAGTCCGTTGATCTGATGTTTCTGGATATTCAGATGCCTCATCTCAATGGAATCGATTTTTTGAAGTCCTTACCTCAAAAGCCTAAAACCATTTTCACCACAGCCTATCGTGATTTTGCTATTGAAGGATTCGAACTCGAAGCTGTAGATTATCTCCTGAAGCCCATTACCTTCGAACGTTTTTTCAAAGCTGTAGAACGCCTGTTAAGAAATACTGTTGACCAAAGAGAAGATTTCATCCTCATTAAAACAGAGGGAATGCACCGCAAACTTTCCCTTTCAGAGATCATCTATTTTGAAAGCCAGGGAAATGATATCAAAGTGGTACTAGCAACCCAGGGAAGCTTTATTTCAAAAAGTAAAATAACAGATATTGAGAAAACCTTATCTGGTAAAGGCTTTGTAAGAATCCACCGATCTTTTATCATTAATGCTGCTTTCGTAACTGCTTTTAATAATAACGAACTGATTGTCAGCAAGCACCAGATCCCTGTTGGCAGAAGCTACAGAAAGGAGTTCGATTCCTTTATAGCCACTGTTTCTAAAAACAAACTGTTATAAGTTCTTTAATTTTAAATCATAAAATTACATTTTTAACATTTATTTTAAATTAATTTTTAATTCAATCTTACTTAAAGGATTTTCAATCTGTTTTTCAATACATTACATCTTTTTAACAATCAAAAACCTATCTCAAACAGACATCACAGCACTATAACAAAAGAGAATTAATCTCATGATTACCAAACTTTTATATAAACAATGAAATCCATAGCATCAGCAGATGATCACGTATAAATATTAAAAAAAAGTGTTACTTTTGCTTTAACGAATAAAATTGTTTTTTAGCTTTTTTATGAGTAACTTTATGTGCACCAAGTTATAAAACATTAAAATTCATTCCATGAGAAAAATAATTCTACTTATTACATGTATGTTCGGTATTTCAGTTTTCTCACAGATCAAAGTGTTGAAAAATGAAAGTTTGGTGGAAATTGGTAAAGATAATTCCGTTGGTCTCTATAAAAAGGAAGATAAATTTACAATCAATTACCAGGATCTGAATACCAGCAACCTGAACACAATCCGATCTTTTTCATTCCAGAATCTTAATGGAGATGTAGCCGGATTATATAAACTTATTATGGATGGTTTTGTTTCCACTCCAGAAGAAAATGTTGTATTGGAACTGCCCAATGATATCATAGAACTTCATTATGAAAAAAACTATGGTCAACAAACCATGCAGTTTATCCAGGTGATCAACAAAAACAGAAAATACATCGGAAAATCCCAGTTTTTAAACCAAAAACAGGTGGAAAAAATCTTTGGAAGAACCAATGGAAAGTATGCTATGTATGACAAACCTGCTACGATAAACCCAACGGGTAATAAAGGAGCTACAAATACAGCCTCTACAGCAACTCCTGCATCAGGCGGAGCCAAGAAAAAATCAAGAAAATAATTATATTTTATAAATATTGCGAAACTCATTCTATCGGATGAGTTTTTTTATTTTATTTTTGCAAAAAGATAGTAAAACTTATGCCACTTCAGATAATCAATTTAACCAAAAAATTTGGTGAGCAGACTGCCCTTGACAATATCAACATTTCTATTGATAAAAATGAGATCATTGGTCTTCTTGGCCCAAACGGTGCCGGAAAATCTACCCTGATGAAATCTATTGTCGGTGCACTGAAAATTGATCAGGGAGAAATTATTTTTAATGGAATGAATATCTCAGATCATGAGATTGAAAGCAAAAAGAAAATCGGTTTTCTTCCTGAGAATAATCCGCTTTATCTGGAGATGTATGTGAAAGAATACCTTCAGTTTGTTGCCAACATCCACAAAATTTCTGAATCCAGAGTAGATGAGGTGATCAAACTGGTAGGAATTACTCCTGAAAAATCAAAAAAGATCGGACAATTATCTAAAGGATACAAACAGCGTGTAGGGCTTGCACAGGCCATTATTCATCAGCCGGATTTACTGATTCTGGATGAACCTACCAATGGTCTGGATCCCAACCAGATTATTGAAATCCGTAATGTGGTAAAAGAAATTGGTCAGGCAAAAACAGTTTTACTTTCTACACACATCATGCAGGAAGTGGAAGCGCTTTGCTCAAGAGTCATTCTTATCCATAAAGGAAATATTCTTCAGGACTGCCCTATTGACGAGTTTAAAGGCAAATTTGAAAGCCTGGAAGATGCTTTTGCAAGTTATACCTCTTAAAGAATAATAGATCGCCCGAAAATATTTTCGGGCGATTTTTTTAGTTTTTTATTATATATCCTACAGGTGCTGTAAATTTTAAAATCTCATACTTTTTATAGTGAACCCAGAATTTATTTTTATCATGAAAATCCTGGTTCATGTAAAGCGTATCTTTTTGAGGCATTAATACTACAATAATATCTTTGTCAGTCACTCTCATTTTCTCGCTTACAATGTGAATATTGGACAATTCTTTTATTGAAAAAGATGAATTACTCTGTTCTATTTTTGAAGCATTTATATTTTCTACAAGTTCATTTTTAACCCAATGATTGCGTACTGTAATCATTAAAAAAAATAAAATCAAGCTAATAAACATACCAAAAAAGGCCTTAGAACTTTTTTTCACAATTTCACAATAGATTTCAATAATGGAGAAAACAAAAAAACTAATAATCAGTAGTGCTATAATGAGCTGAACGATATAAATCATTTTAAAAAATTCAAAATTTGAGTTAAGTTTAAGTTATTTGTCAATTGAGTTAAGAGTTGTTGTCTGTCTTCTCTTCAGGAGCAGCAACTGTTTCAATACTTTTCTTTTGAACCTGTTCCAACAACTGAAGTCCTAAAAGTCCACTGATTCCTCCATTCGCAGAATCTCCGCTTCCTCCGATTAATACTTCAGGCATAATTCTTACATTCTGATTCGCAATATTTTCCATGATTTTTAATTGAGTAAAATTATTGCCACCCATTGCTTCTACAGACAGTTTGTAAGATTCTGCATTAGATTTACCGATAGCCAGAATTTTTTCTGCTTCAGCATTACCCGTCAAGGAAATCTGTTCGGCACTTGCTTTGGCCAGCAACTCTATTTTTTCTGCTTCGGCTTTTGCAAGAAGTCTTGTTTTCTCTGCTTCTCCGGTTGCCAGCAGTTTCAATCTGTCTCCTTCTGCATTCGCCTGCAACCTTACAGAATTGGCATCTCCGGTTGCTTTTTTCACTGATGCATCTGCGATTCTTTCTGCAATCACAACGCCCTGATCTGCTTTTACAATTTCTTTCTGCATATCCGCAACAGCCGTTTCTTTTTCCAGTGCCTGACGGGTTTCCTGCGCCAGCATTTCAGTTTCATAAGTTATTTTCTGCTCTTCCGCCAGTTTTCTGTCTGTTAAAGTCTTCATTAAACTTTCCGGAGGAACAATAGCTCCAATTAAAGTATCGACAGCGTTGACATTATACTGTTCCAAAACACTGCTGATATGGTCTTTTGCAGACTGTTGTCTTTCTTTTCTGGTTCCTAAAAAGGCAATTACATCACTGTCCTGAGCGGAGTTTCTAAAATAATTCCCAATGGTTGGCTCTAATACCTGGCTGACAAGATTAATCATATTCCCGAAACGGGCAATTACTTTTGGAGCTTCATAAGTAGGAATATGAATAATTTGGGAAACATCAAGATTGAAAGGGAAACCGTCTTTACTTCGTACGGTAATCGTTGAAAGATTTTTATCAAGTTGATGAGATTCGCTTCTTTCATAAGCCCAGTTCAATACCAGGTTGGTGGTAGGAACAAGCTCAACCTTCATGATATAAGGATTAATAGGATATTTTCCAGGGCCAATGGGTTCTGCCCAAACTCCTTTATGACCTTTCTCAACGATATTTCCATGTTTAAAATCAATTCCGCTGAGGTCTTTTCCCTCTTCACCTACATAGCTGATGATGACTCCAACATGACCAATCGGAATTTCCGTCATTTTTACCATTTCAACTTTTGTAAACCAAGGGTTCAGAAAATAGGAACCTGCAAGGATTACCTGCTCCTGAAGACCTTTATATCCTCCGTTATTTAAAAAAGTGTCTACATCCTGAAACTTATTATGATCATTGATAATTTTACCCGCAATCTGACCTTCTTCCAAAGGACTTCCTTCCATTGTGGTGATAATTCCGACTGCATTGTCAGGAATTTGAGTCATATCCGTTAATTCTATTTCAAATAATAAGGTATTGATTCTGTATGATCCCGGGGCAATAATTGCAGTCTGACGGCCTTTTCTTCCTCCATTTTTTAAAAAGGCTTCAGCATCCTGAAAAGAATCGCAGTCCACTTTTCTGGCTAAAATTCTTCCTGTTTCCAGTTCTATCCCATCTTTTGCCAGCAGCAAACCTATTTTGCCGGTCGGAATCACTGTAAAAGGTTGAAAATCGATAGAATATTGCCAGATCCATTTTCCAAAATACACTCCCGGAGCTAATGTCTGAGCTTGAAAACCCGCTTCTCCGTTGGTAGCAATAATTCTGCCTTCCGGAAGTTCCTGTTTTCCTACCAACACAAATTTTTTGGTCACCAAACCAATTTTGTCCTGAGGAACAATAATCAATCCAAAGAAAATTCTCAAAATGAATTTGTAAAAAAGTACGCACAAAAGCGCCATTACGACCGGAATCATCCAGCCATGAAAATCTAATTCCATAGTTTGTTTTTGTTTTTTAATTAAATTTTAAAACAGGGATTGCGCTCTGATTCTTCAGAATACGAAAAACAGAGTACGAATTATGTGATAATTCTTTCGAAAAAAATTAAGAAATTACAGGAGGAGATGTATTAAAAATCGTGAAGATGATTTCTGATACTTTTAATAGAAAAAACTTAAAGTTAATTAGTTTCATTTTGATAATAAAGGAACGAGATCCTTTGATGGTACAAATGTACATAAGAAAAGTATTCAGTTGTTTCAGAATTTGATACTATTTCGCAAACAAAATAGTAATCAACTGAAAATCAATATCATTATTTTTAAGAACCAATATACAAAAGTCTTAAGAACTTCTTTTTCAGATCTATAAACTCTCTCTTTAATGAAAAATGGCTCTATATTTGATAGAGTCTGAAATATTAACCAATAACCACTCAATATGATAAAGCATATTTTATTAGGGACTTTCTGCTTAGCTCAGTTTTCTTTCGCTTATGCCAAAGAAGTTCCGGTACCTAAAACAGATGGTTTTATAACTTCTTCTGCCCTTCAGCAGGTACCGAAGACTGTCATTATCAAAACCAAAAAGTTCAAGATCAGAATCGACAAACAACCGAATGGCAAGTACCTTTACCAGTCGTGGAATGCCAACGCAAAGATTACGGCAAAACCAAGCATGATCATCAGTGATGGTGAACTGATTCCTGATGGTACAGGAGGAAACTACTATATTAACTTCAATAATGAGGGCCACAGTTATCAGATCTGGAGAAATTATCTTACAGATTCTCCGAAAAAAGCACCTTATACATTAGTTGTAAATGATGCTAACGACCGTGAAATTGTTCGCCAGGACGGATATGTAGTGAAAAATTAAAGCTGGAAGATGGAGGAGAGAAGCTGGAAGTTGTTATAGTCATTCTATAACTTCTCTTTAAGACCTCAAAATCTTTTCTTTCTTATAAAATAAAAATCCTGTATTGATTGATACAGGATTTTTTTATGTTCCGGATTGTCTTAATTCTGTGAAAAAAATACTTTCTTCGTAACTTTCTTTTGCCGCTTTGTAACCGATATTGAAGATCTCTTCCAATCTGTCTTTTCTTCGTTCAAAAGTTCCGTAGGAAGATAATTTTTGGGAAGAAATGAACCAGTCACAGTAATCAAATTTTATTTTTTCAATCCTGTAGGACAAAAGATCGTAAGAACGGGAAACGATAGCTTTAATGGAGTTCAGATCCTTGATCTTTGCTTCGTTGGGTGGCGATACAAATACACCAATCAGTTTATCACAGTCTTCCCTGATGATATCTGCCGGAAAATTATTCAATACTCCTCCATCACAATACATTTCATCACCAATGATGTAAGGTGTCGTTATTCCGGGAATAGAGCATGAAGCAATAATGGCATCAACAATCTCAAAATCTTTATCAAAAATCTTCTGGGTTCCGGCAACAAGCTCTGTGGCCACAATTTTCACTTCGATATCTAAATCACCCAGTTTCATTTCATGGAAAATAGGTTTCAGATAGTTTCTGAAAATTACCGAAGATACAAGTCCAGGCTGATTGAATGTGAAATGTTTCCAGTTGAAAAAATAGACGGAATTGAAAAACTCCAGGATTTCCTCAGGGGTTTTTCCTATAGCGTGAAGGCATCCTACAATAGAGCCTGCGCTGCAGCAGGAAAGGATATCTACTTCAATTCCTTTTTCCCTTAAGAATTTTAATACTCCTGCATGAGCGATTCCTTTGGTACCACCTCCTGATAAAACAAGTCCTACTCTCTCAAAATTCATAGAATAAATGTAAGAAAACAGCCTGATATAATTAAGTTAATTTTTATAAATATGCTGATTTTAAAATTATTTTAATAAAATCTATAATAATGGGACAAAAATTCAATCTAAAAAGTTATACTCTTCGATGTGGTTAGTATTTAATTAAGGTGTATTAAGTATCAAACCTCCCAGGTTTTTGAAACCTGGGAGGTTTATGTATTTTTTTTCAGCATCAACAAAAGAAGCCCGGATTTCTCCGGGCTTTTTATAATATAGATTTCTGTATACTTCAGATTAAATGTGAATCACTTCACCGTAAGCAGCAGCAGCAGCTTCCATAATTGCTTCAGAAACTGTTGGGTGCGGGTGGATAGACTTGATGATCTCATGACCTGTAGTCTCTAGTTTTCTAGCTACAACAGCTTCAGCAACCATATCAGTTACCCCTTCACCGATCATGTGGCATCCTAACCACTCACCATATTTAGCATCAAAAATCACTTTGATAAATCCATCAGTATTTCCGTTTGCAGTAGCTTTACCACTTGCAGAAAGAGGGAATTTACCAACTTTGATTTCGTATCCTTTTTCTTTAGCCTGCTTTTCAGTAAGACCTACAGAAGCTACTTCAGGGTGACAATATGTACATCCAGGAATATTGCCATAGTCGATTTTCTCAACGTGCATTCCTTTGATTTTCTCAACACAAGTGATTCCTTCTGCAGAAGCAACGTGAGCCAATGCCTGAGTCGGGATGATATCTCCGATCGCATAGTAACCAGGTACTGAAGTTTCGTACCATTCGTTTACCAATACTCTTCCTTTGTCTGTCTGGATTCCTACTTCTTCTAATCCGATGTTCTCAATATTAGCAGCAATACCTACAGCAGATAATAAGATATCAGCTTCAAGAGTGATGTTTCCTTTCGCTGTTTTCACAGTAGCTTTTACGCCTTCCCCGCTTGTATCAACACTTTCTACAGAAGCGTTTGTCATAATTTCGATTCCTGTCTTTTTAAGAGATTTTTCTAAGTGTTTAGAGATTTCTTCGTCTTCTACAGGTACGATGTTTGGCATAAATTCAACAACAGTTACTTTAGTTCCCATTGTGTTATAAAAGTCAGCAAACTCTACTCCGATAGCTCCAGAACCTACAACGATCATAGATTTCGGCTGCTCAGGAAGAGATAATGCCTGTCTGTATCCGATTACTTTTTTACCATCCTGCGGTAAGTTTGGTAATTCTCTTGAACGAGCTCCTGTAGCGATAATGATGTGAGTACCTGTATATTCAGTTACTTTACCTTCTTTATCTGTAACAGAAACTTTTTTACCTTTCTGTACTTTTGCAGTACCAAGAATTACGTCAATCTTATTCTTTTTCATCAAGAATTCGATTCCTTTGCTCATTTTGCTGGCAACACCACGGCTTCTCTGAATCACATTCGGGAATTCAAAGCTTGCCTCCACTTTATTCAAACCATAATCTTCAGCATGGTTGATATAATGAAAAACCTGAGCAGATTTCAATAAAGCTTTAGTTGGAATACATCCCCAGTTAAGGCAAATTCCTCCTAAATTTTCTTTCTCGATAATTGCGGTTTTGAAACCTAATTGCGCTGCTCTGATCGCAGTAACATATCCACCAGGACCACTTCCAATGACAATAATATCGTAATTCATTACTTTAAAAATTTTTATGCGAATTTAAGGAAAAATATTGGATGTTTTATGTTTCTTCAGATTGATCTTAAAATGCACTAACAAAGCTATTTTATTCAATTTTAAACAAAGAAAGAGAACACAAAACGCATTCTCTTTCAATAAATTTTCCTTCACATTGAAAACTTCTCAAAGTTCAATATATAAAAAACAGCTTTTTTTATTTTAATAACTGTAAAAATTCTGTATTATTTCGCCTGTCTAAGTAATCGCTTTTCAGTCGCATATCTTTGATTTAAGGCTTTCATCTGATCTCTCTTCATCTGTTTGGTAGCAAGCGGATGGTTAAGGATAAGTTTTTTCTCCAAATTATATTTTTTGGTAAGCTCTTGCATTTTAATATTGACCAGTTCGCTTTTTGAAGGGTGCGGTGGTTCTGGCGGACGTTTTTGTCCATAGACATTCATAGATAAACCTAGTAACAATACTGTTGAAATTAATAATTTTTTCATAATGTTCATATTTTTGAATGATTTCAATTAATCCAATATCATTTAATGAAACTCATTCCGGTTCATGATGAATCTTGCATATATCATACCAAGATTTTTGGTGAGAAATAAAAAGCAAATTGTATTCATACTGATTTATTAAAATACGTTCTATTTTTTCATACATTTATTAATCTCTTAAATAAGCACTTATGAAGACTTCTGCTAAAAAAACTCACCTGAACAAAGACAATATCTGGCTGAAAGAACCGGAAGATCACGATTTCCCTGCAGCTCAGGACTATCTTGAGCTTCTTTTTCAACCTGATGAAGCACAAAAATTGGTTAAAAAATTAAAGGCTGCTCCTACTATTATAAAGAAGTCGAAAGATATTTTAAGAGCCAGTAAACTTACCTTGTTACCGGAAACTAATATTCATGTGCAAGAAAACCTTAAAAAAGTAGAAAAAAACAAAAAACTTTCTCCCATATTGCTGGTCAGAGGTCAAAACGAGCTGATTATTGCAGATGGATACCACCGCCTGTGTTCAAGCTATTATCTTACGGAAGATTTGGAAGTCCCTTGCAGATTGATTTAAGTAGCTTCAAAAATAATTCCTATCACCAACCAGTGATTTTTATTAAAAAAATTTAAAATATTCATACTTAGGTGATTTTTAGCTATTTTTTTTTATATTTTTGTTTAAATCCAAATTTATACAATATGAAAAAATACATTTCGCTCTTCTTATTTGCAGCTGTTCCCCTAAATGCACAAGTAGGTATTAATACCATGACACCTAACAGTACACTTGCAATCAACGGTTCATTAAGGGCTGGTTATACTGAGATCACCGCCACCACCTATAATATTCTGGCTACTGATCATTACATTACTTATAATGGTACTGCAGATGCCACGTTTACTCTTCCTGTCATCGGAACCGGAACAACCAGTTATACAGGGAGAATTTACAAGATTAAAAACATTTCCCCGAATGCCATTACGTTACAGGCTTCCAGTGGAAATACATTGAGAATCGACAATACTCCTGTTACTTCTTTTATGATTCCTACAGGGGCGTATGCTGAAGTTGTCAACAACAGCAATACGTCTGGCGGAACATGGGATTTATCTTTTACCGTTCTTCCAAAACCGAGCAACGTGGAAATCTATGGTACACAAGTTCTCATTCCTCCTCATAGACTGGGAACTGCACCTGTTGCTGACTGGACCGGTCATGGTAATGTAGGTTATGATACAGGAGCAGCAAACGACAGATGGTGGATCATTAGCAAAACATCTGTAGATAATGCTCACACTGCCACCTATGCCAATGCCAGCAGAATGACCTTGGTTTATGAATATCAGGGTACTCCGTTCAACGTTAACAATATGTATCCCATCCTTACTGCAGGAAATAATTCAAGTTTCCCGGATGTATTTACAGCGTCTTTTGTAAGCCTTGCTAATAATGGTACTGCAGGAAGAACAAGACTTACTGTATCTGTGGCCCGTATAGATTTCATAGGAAATAACGGATCTAATAACAGTAACTGGACAGGAACATTCTTGCTGAACGTTCTATTGGCTAGAAAATATTAAGCAAATTCTATAATATATATAAAAAAAGAGCAGAAATTTCTGCTCTTTTTTACTTTATAAAACTTCAATATTCTGTTTTAAAGGAAGGTTTTTGGATGAGTTTCCAACCATGATCCTGTAGGTTCCTTTTTCTACAGTCCATTCCATTTTTTCATTCAGAAACTGTAAGTATTTTATGGGAACTTCAATGGTAACAGATTTTGATTCTCCGGGCTGCAATGCTATTTTCTGAAATCCTTTGAGCTCAATAACGGGTCTTGAAACTGAAGCCAATACATCTTTTACATAGAGCTGAACGACTTCACTTCCGGTTTTTGAACCTGTATTTTTCACGTTGACTTTAGCTACAATGGTTTCATTTTCCGAATACTGAGTTTTGCTCAATTGCAGCTCAGAAATTTCAAAAGAGGTATAACTGAGTCCGAAGCCAAACGGATATAATGGTTCTCCACTCAGATCATGATAATCATTTCCTCTTCCTGTTGGATGATGATTATAAGTTAAAGGCAACTGACCTTCCTGAACCGGAAAAGTGACAGGCAGTTTACCTGATGGATTCTCTGCCCCGAAAAGTGTTTTTGCCACAGCATTTCCGCCTTCTTCTCCCGGATACCAAATGTCCAAGATGGCTCCTACCTCGTCTTTCCACGCTGTTGTTTTTATAGCAGAGCCACCTATCAGAACCACAGTTACAGGTTTCTTCAGTTTAGAAACCTCATGAATAAACGCTTCCTGATTTCCAGGCAAACTTAGTGATGATCTGTCCTGAAATTCGCCTTCATGAATTCCAGCAGTAATGATAATGTAATCTGCTTTCTGAGCAAGATCCAAAGCTTCTTTAAAACCTTTCTGATAATGGTGCAAGCCATAGTTCCAGATCAATTCCAGATTAGCTTCACCTCGATTTTCATGGAATTCAATCTTAATATCATATTTTTTCCCTTTTACGAAGTCCACATCAACTGTTTTTGTAGAATAACTCAGCTTTTCCCATTGATCAATGACTAATTTCCCACCCAGGTATAACCTAAAGCCATCATTCCCACGCAAGCCTACTTCAAATTTGCCGGAGCTTGGAGCTTCCAGTTTTCCGGTCCATCGAATACTATAATTGTCAGGCTGCAATTTTTCCGGATCAGGAGAATATAAAGTCCATTTGAAATTGACTTGTTCATCCTGTTTTCCGAAAGCGGGATTGCCTTTTAAATCCGTATTAGAAAAATAGTTTCCCGTTAATCCTTTTTTGTTTTCGGAGGATAAATATTCATTTGAAATAGTGGCAAAGTCTTTTACATTCCAATCAATTCCTTTTGAATAGATAACTTCAGTGTCTGTATTTTTCACATAATTTTTAAGGCCATCCAGGATATTTACTTTTTTGTTTCCAGGCCCTGAATACCCTCCTAATCTTGCATCCACAGCATCTGTTCCCACTACAAGAATCTTTTTAACATTCCCTGGAACAGGAAGTGTCTGACTATTGTTCTGAAGTAATACAAAAGACTCTGCCGCTGCTTTTTCTGCCAAAGGTTTGTGAGTAAGCTTTTTTAAATCTTCAATTTCCTTAGCAGAAACATAGGGGGTTTCAAATAGCCCAAGCTCAAATTTGGCTCTCAACACTCTGGATACAGCGTCGTCTATTCTTTCTTTTGAAATCCTTCCATCCAAAAACGGAGGAATGAAGAGCTGATAATGTTTATATTCTGTCTGAAAAATAACATCAAGACCTGCATTCATTGCCTGTGCAGAGGCATCATCATAATCTTTTGCTGTAAAATGCAGCACATTTGCTCCACCAACCGCACTTGCATCACTGATAACAAAGCCTTTGAAATTCCATCCTTTTTTTAATTTTTCCGTTAACAGCCAATGGTTTGCAGTTGAAGATCTTCCATCTAGCAAATTATAAGAAGTCATTACAGAACGGCTTTTTCCTTTTGTAAAAGCATTGTGAAAAGGAATTAAATGAGTTTCTTCCAGATATCTTCTGCTCCAATGGATCGGATATGAGTCTCTTCCTCCTTCTCCTACATTGGCTAAAAAGTGTTTAGGTGTGGTAATGATTCCCTGGTTTTCAAATGAACTGACAAAGCTTACTCCCATTACAGAAGTTAAAAAGGGGTCTTCACCATAGGTTTCCTCTGTTCTTCCCCATCTTACATCATTGGCCAGGTTGACTACCGGGGTCAGGATTTGACGAATTCCCCTCAGTTTTGATTCTCTTGCAATAGCTATTGAAACCTTGGTCATTAATTCCGGATTAAAAGTAGCTGCCAGACCGATTGCCTGCGGAAAAGCAGTAGCACCTTCCCTAACCAATCCATGTAAAGCTTCATCAAAAGGAATAATAGGAATTCCCAATCTTGATTCTTCCACGAAATATTTCTGAATGGCATTGATTTTTTTAACCAATCTTTCTGCGTCTTCACTGGCATTATACTTCAATAGCTGTCCCGCTGCACCACCGCCCTGATTTCCTGCACTTACCTGTAATCCGAAAATCCCATGGGAATATTGTCCTTGCGGAACATGATCCAGATCTCCGGGAATCATAAAGCACTGCCAGAATTTTTCTTCTGGTGTCATTCTCTTCAGCAGATCCTGAACTCTGGTTTCAATGGGTTGTTTTGAATCTTTATATAATGGTTTCTGAGCAAATGTAATCACAACATTCAACAATAATGCGGCTCCGGTAAGTTTAAAATAAATACATCTCATTATTGAACGATTTGAATTACGGTTGAATATTTTAACTGATCTCTTTCTTTCGGCAAATTAATTTCAATTGAATTCCCTGATTTTTTCCATTGAATTTTTGAAGAAATACCTAATATTTTCAAAGATTTGGGTTTAAAATTTTCCGGAAGGGAAAAAGTAAGTTTTGAAGGAGCTTTATATTCTGATTGTTCATCCAGATGGAAAACATTTACCGTCTTATGATTTTTGCTTTGCGTATAATAAAAATTTCCGTCGTGATAAGGCGCAATGCTTCTTGTTGCAAAAACCGCAGACTGATTTTTCTCCATCCAATTGGAAATCTGCTGTAACCTTTCATAAACTATCGGATCATAATCTCCGTTAGGTCCGGGCGCAATATTCATAAGGTAATTTCCTCCTCTTGAAATGATTTTCACAAGAGTTTCAATGATCTTTTGAGAGGTTTTATAGTTGTCATTAGGAACATAGGAAAAGGAATCTCCCATTGTGATGCAGCTTTCCCAGGGAATGGAAAGAGCATGTTCCGGAACTGCCTGCTCAGGAGTTACATAGTTTTCCCATTTTCCGGAAACAGTACGATCGACAATAATAATCCCTGGCTGATTTTTTCTGGCCATTGTTCCTATTTTATCCATATCGATATCCTGCTCTACTTTGATGGTGCGCTGCCATTCTACTTTGGGGTCTATAGTGTGAAAAGGACGTACCCAGCCGCCATCCAGCCAAAGAATATCAACTTTCCCATAATTGGAAGTAATTTCGTTCAGCTGATTGAAAGTGAATTTTTTAAATTTCTCCCATCTTTCAGGATATTTCTTTGGATCATAATTGACATTTCTGTCTTTGGGTGGAAAATAAGACCACCAATAATCATCGGAATGCCAATCAGGTTTTGAATAATAAGCACCAATTTTAAATCCTTCTTTTCTGAATGTATTGAAAATCTCTTTCGTCACATCGGATTTTGGATTTTTTGAAAAAGGAGTTTTAGGAGAAGTGATTTTATAATCCGACTGGCGGGTATCAAACATAGCAAAACCATCATGATGCTTGGTTGTAAAAACTACATATTTCATTCCAGCCTTTTTTACTGCTTCAGCCCATTTCTGAGGATTGAACTGAGTTGGATTGAAAGTTGTCTGAAGATTTTCGTAATTCTTCACATATTGGTAGTAAGATTTTCCGTATTCTGGTTTTCGCTGTGTCCATGATTCATCTTCCGGGCATAAGCTCCAGCTCTCAACAATCCCCCACTGGCTGTAGGTTCCCCAATGCATAAACAGTCCGAATTTCATATCCTGCCACTGCTCCAGATTCTGGACAACCAAAGGGTCTGTAGGCTTCTGATAACCTTCTGATACATTATGAGCTTGTGAAAAAGCAATTGAACTTATAAAAAGGAATGAAAGAAAAAAGGGTTTTATTTTGGATATAACCAGCATATGGAATAGTTTTCCGCTAATTTAATTATCCTTTAGGAAACCCGCAAACATTAGGATTCCAAGAGATTAAGAATCGCTTTATCAAATGTAGAATATGAAAACTTAAATCCACTTTTTATAAGTTTTTCCGGATAGACGTTTCTGCTTTTTAATAATAATTCCGTTTCCGTATTCAGGAATATGGAGGCTATTTCCAGCTGCCAGACGGGAGCATTGAGTCCAAAAGGAACTTTTGTTTTATGTCTTAGTTTTCTCATCATGCTTTGATTGGAAAGAGGAGTCGGAGCAGTTATATTCACTGTTCCTGAAAGATTCTCATCCTGAATAATCCAATCCACTGCTCTACAGAAATCTTCGATATGAACCCAGCTTACCATCTGATTTCCTCTTCCCTGCTTTCCACCTAAGCCCAGTTTTGTAATCATTTTCAGCTTCGGAAAAGCACCGCCATTATTTCCAAGAACAATGGAAGTTCGAAGGGCAACTTTTCGTATTTCTTCATTTTTACCTGCAAAAAATTCTTCTTCCCAGCTTTTGCAGATATTCATAGAAAAGTCGTCTCCCACAATTCCGTTTTCTTCTGTGTTTAAGTTCTTTTCAGAGTGAACATAAATGGTTGCAGAACTGGCATTCAGCCATACTTTTGGTTTATGAGAACATTGATCTACTGCTTTCTGTAATATTCTTGTACTGTTGATTCTTGAGGAATAGATTTCCTGTTTATTTTTCTCATGATAGCGGCAATCTACAGACTTCCCTGTCAGGTTGATGAGAACATCTGCTTTTTCAAGGTTATTTTTCCATTCACTTATTGTTTGGGCATTCCAATAGATTTCATTTTTACGTTGAGGATTGCGGGTAAGAATGTAGACCTGATTTCCTTTTGTTGTAAAGTATTTTTCCAGGTTTTCACCGAGAAATCCGGAGCCTCCGGCTATGATTATTTTCATGGTTTGAGATTTAATGTTTTGGGTTCAAAGTTCAAAGTTTATGGTTTGCCCACAGATTTCACTAATTTGCACAGATGATCCTGGAGAGAGAAAGATGTTCTTTAATCTTATTCTTTTTAATGAATGTATTTTTTGGTTTTGACCTGAATTTCTGAGCCTTCGGCAAGCATTACGGAAACAGGTTTCTGATGGTTCAGGTCTTCGAAATTATTTCCATAAATCTTTTGAAAATCTACTTCTAATTGATATTCTTTTACAGTATAGCATTCCCATTTTGGATGGCAGACTTCGTATTCTGAGGTTGTATTTTCCTTTTTTGTAAAGCCAAAATAATGTTCTGTAATAAATTCAAATTCTGAGTTTTCCTCCATTGGTTTCGCTGTATTTTCAGCCATAATCTGAATAGAATGCCAGCTTTTATCTTTCCATGAATATCGGATCAGCAGTTCATCTTCTCTTTTTTCAATCTGATTTTTCATAGGCATGGTATGATAATTTTCTTTGTAAATAGAATTAGCGACCAGGCTTAGTGCAGGCTTTGGAACAATTTCTTTAATAAACACGACTCCTCTTTTCCAGATTCCATTTTCTTTTTTCTTTACATAAAACCTTAGATTCACTTCTTCAAAGTTTCGGTGAAAAGGAATAGGAACTCCCAGTAGTCTGGTATTTAAAAACATAAATCCAACCAGGCTTACATAACATTTGCCTTTATAAAAATCAAGCTCTGTTCCTTTTGGAAGATAGGGCTGCAAAATTTCAGGATTAATCTCGTAATTGATGATGGCCAGTTTTCGCCATTCTGCTTTTAAAAAGTTCATAACTATGTTTTTTAGGTTAAAAAATCGCAATTCCGTCACGGACAGAAGATTCTGCAATGGTTTTGATCATTTCATTTCTTTGAATCAGAAAGTTTTTGAGATACGTTCTTAGAAAAACAGCATTAAATAGCTTTCCAATGATGCCCAGCGGAGATTCAAATTCAAAAATATCTGTCATCAGGGTATTTCCGTTTACAGATTTAAAAATATGATGGTGGCGCATGGACTTGAAAGCTCCTTTCTGCATGACATCAATAAACTGAAACGGTTTTTCCATGCTGACAATTTTTGTAGTGAGGTTTTGATATACTCCCAGATGTTTTGCCCGCCAGGTTACGGTTTCATTTTCTTCAATCAGTCCTGAAGTACGTCCTGCAATGGCTTTTTCATGAGATTTTGAGGTGGACTGCTGATGCAGATCAATATTTCTTGCCAGATCAAAAACATAGTGAATATCTGCTTTGATGACTGTATTTAAATAGATGGTTGACATTTTTTTAAGGTTTAAAATTTTATAGTTTAAAGTGATCCTTTTCGTCTGAAATAAATAATCAGGAATAAGTGAATGATTAAATTTCTCATAATTATTATTCATTTAAAATTTTCAGTAATTTTTGAAATATGGGTTCAAATAAAAAACTAGTTTCTTTTCACATGAAGAATTTCAACCAAATCCAGATATCTTTTGTGCGATATAATGGAGAGTCCGTTTTTGATAAACTGATATTTAAGATCTTCCAGGCTTTCATTTTTATTGATATAATGGAACAATTTTCCAAATTCATTCCCAAAAACCTTTGTCACAAGAACCTCTATATACCATTTCACACAATTGAACCTCCACTTTGTTTTAGGTTTTACAAATTCTACGATGATAATTTCGCCCTTCTCATCAATGATATTTGAAAGTCTATCTGCAAAAATCCGTTTCTGATCTTCTTCTATCGTCTTTGTCCCGTAAGAGCAAAGGATAATATCCATAGAATGATCGGGAATCTGGCTTTCGAAAAAATCGTTCCGGATCTGTTGTATTGACAATTTGTTTTTGAATGTTGCAGCCAGTTTCATATGCATTGCTGATGAGAAATCCAGTGCTACAATTTCTGTATTATCATTGTGTGCCTGTATAAATTCTAAATTTTCTCCCTGCCCGCTCATCAAGTCCAAAACTCTTTTATCCCCGTAGCTTTTCACCTTTTGAACAGCCATTTTCCTAAACAGTCTGGTAAACCCTAAAGATGCAATTTCATTAACATAATACCTGGGTTGCAGGTTGTCAAAATATTTTTGCAGATCATTCATTTTCAGATTGTGTTTTTATAGATTGTAATACATGGTTTTGCATTTTATCAATGATATAGCCGGACCAATTTTTCCAATACCAGGTGGGGGCAATTTTGTAACTGTATTTTGTTTTTGCAATGATCTTTGTTCTATTTTCTGATAGCTTATCTAAAGTAATTTCGCCATATTTCACAATAAAATAATCGTGCAAATGCTTAGCATCAATATTTTGATAAGGTGTTATTTCTTTCATTGGAACAGTCTGATTTTCCAAAAAGAATTTCACTTTTTTATTTTCAATAAATTCATTGATATTAAGTTGTAATTCATCATTATTGGTCTGACAGCTATAGCCCAATTTTCCGTTGTCATTAACAAGTTTTATATTCTTTGGATAACTGACTCCTTTTTCAAACAGTATAAAATCAGGAGTATCAAAATTGATTTGTGTATTTAAAAGTTTCCAAACTTTTTCATTGGAAGAATTCACAATCATTTCTGTTGTAATAGTTTCCTCAATAGGTTTTGTATAGGTATCGAAAATATAAGATGCAGGATTGATAAAAAGAATAAATACTATAACACTTCCGGCATGCCGTTTTTCGTCAAATACTCCTATGATAAAACCAATATTGAAGCCCACGAACATCGCAAAGCCAATAAATGGAATAGCCATAATAATGCAAATAGCTCCTTCTACACCAGCTCCTATTAAAATCAGAGAGAAAATGACTAATCCTAAAACTATTTTTAAGATAGTCTTCAGAACATTCATTAATCCAATTTTTTTAAAATACTTTACATATCCGATGATAAATCCAATAGAAACCGGAATGGTGAGGAACATTGTCACTCCATATTCACCTTTGGCAACAAGAAAAAACCATACGGCAACAATTAAAACAATAGTCAGAAAGAGACTTAAATAGAGATAACGTTTTAAAAAATTCTTCATGATATTATAAGTTTTATATTTTCAGTAATTTTTGAAAATTAGATTGAAATAAAAAAGGATTTTCATCCTCTTTTGTTCTTTATTTCAACAGATTGGTAATCTTCCCTACCAGCCAGTGGTCATCACTTTTTATCGCCAGATCCATGATGTTGTTGATTTTTCCGGTTACAGAACTGAAATCATTCATCAGCTTGATAAATTCCTGTGCTTCTTCTGAATCTTTATCCTCAATATTTTTTAATTCTTCAAGAAAGGAAATGACTGGTTCAATCTCTCTTTTTCTTCTTTCTTTTGTAATTTGTTTGAACAGATACCAGACATCTTTTTCTGCTACGAAATATTCTTTACGGTCGCCTTTTACAAATTCTTTTTTCACGATTCCCCAGTCTATCAGAGCACGGAGATTCATATTGGCATTTCCTCTTGAAATTTCCAGCTGTTCCATGACTTCATCAGTAGAAAGAGGTTTTCCGCTCGCCAGAAGCAATGCATGCACCTGTGCCATCGTACGGTTGATTCCCCAATTGGTAGCAAAGGTTCCCCAGGTCTGAATGTATTTTTCTTTTGCTTCTGAAAGTTGCATCTTGTTTCCGTTTTTAATTTCTGTAACAAATGTAATTATATTTTTTGAATTTTCAATAATTTTTGAAAATTAATTTTAAAATTAAAACAGATCTCCTTAGAATACCTGTTTTAACTTATAAAAATTAAGGTTCAATACTGGTTGTAATCCCTTGGCTCCAATATTTTGCTTCCGGCATATAATAGAGATAAACATTACTTGATTTTCCTGTGTAAGTTCCTGCAAATTCTACTTTAAGGTCAAGATTAACGGTTTTTGTTTCCTCGTCATTAAAATGTTCCCAATATAAAACCAGATAGTTATCAAAAACCTCATAGTAAGAAACCTGTTTTTTATCAACCATATCTTTCAGTAAGGCATTTTGCAGAGTCAGTCCTGCTGGTACACCAATTTTTGCTATGGTCATTGGCAGCTCTCCGTTTATTTTGTTTTTTACGGTAATGGTCATTCTCTTAGTCTCCCCTACTTTAGATATTCCGGATTTTAATTTTGTCTCCATGGTAATAGGAATATCTTTGCTTTCCGGAGCTTGCAATGTATAATATTGATATTCAAACTTATATGGAAGTCCATTTTTATTTGGATAGTGAACATTAATAGTATTTTCTCCGGCTTTAAATGCTGATGAAGCACTTATCATAGGTGAGACTTTTGCATTATTAATCCTGATATCAGGTTTTTCAGTTCCGTACAATTTTCCATTTTTAGAGAAAAAATCAGATAATGCCTGTATTGCCAGTGTTGTGGCCTGTGTAGAACCGAATCCGTAATATCCATTGAGACCAATAAGTTGATCAGCTACTTCAGCAATTTTCAACTCATTGAACTTCTCATCTTTCTGAAGCGCCATTATATATAATGAAAGTGTTTCTGCATCCGCAGACATTCCCCATGAACCTGTAAAAGTGATTTTAGATTTTATATTCTTCGTTTCATACTGCTGGTTCAGCATCTGCATCAGGTTATCATATTCCTTTTGTTTTCCTAAGTGAGCCGCAGCATTGGCAAGCAAAGCCAGCTGATAAGAATCTTTTGTAACTAAAGCTCTTTTGAGCGTTACCTGAAAGGAATCTTCAATTTCATTTTTAAACCCAAGTTTGGACAGAGCATATACAACATACATATTTCTAGACCAGGAAAATTCAGAAAAATCTTTTTTGGATTCATAAGGCTTTCTAACTTCGAATAATCCGTTTGCATTCTTTTTCGACAGAATAAATGTGGAGAGCCCATGGATAAGCTTAGCGTCCGGATTTACATACTTCTTTAATTCGGTAAATTCTAATAATGCAAACGCTGAAAGTGACACATCCGATTCCTCGCTGTTGAAATACCCGAATCCTCCATCTTTATTTTTATAGCTCAACATTTTCTGGAAGCCTTTTTTCATATTTTTAATGACTTCATTCTCTGTTGCTGTATTTATTTTTTTACTTGATTTCAAATAATCCAGAATAAAAATATTAGGATACACCGTTGATGAAAGCTGTTCAAAGCATCCGTAAGGCTCTTTCTTCAATTGTGCCAGATTGTCAAACAATTGCAAAGCAGTGCTTTCAAACACATAATATGAGGAAAATAAGCTTCCATTGATATACTCTGGAATATTGATTTTTATCTCTTCTGTTTTGTTATTGATAATGGAAAACTGATGGGGAAATCCTTTTTCTTCAACTTTAAACGGAAGAATCATTGTTTCTCTGAAATCTCCGGATCTTATGGTAAATTGAATATTGGAATTCACTATCTCATCGGTCTGTATTCTTACAAATAATCTTCCTGATTCCAATGGCTTCAGAGTGATAAGACTATCGGAACTGATGAGTTTTACATGGTTCGGAACAATTACATCCATGGTCATTTTGCGCGTTTCAGGAGAATTATTTTTAATTACCACAGGAATTATCATCTGATCTGTTCTTGTCAGATATTGTGGAATTTTGGCATCTATTGAAATCAAACTCTGGGCAGCATACGTTGTTTCATCTCTCCCTACAAGTCCTGATGCAGCAATTCCTTCTGTCATAATTCTGAAAGTGGAATTGGCATCTGAATTATAAAACTCTACTTTTGCCTTCCCATTTTTATCCGTCTCTACTACCGGATTCCAGTAAAGCGCTTCTCTGTAATCAAAACGGTAAGAGGTATTGGTTGTTTTATATTCAGGATAAACAAATTCTCTTGCCCCGGCATATGAGATAAGTTTTCCATAAGGCAAGGCTTGTATGGCGAGATAAGATTTCGGAGTAATATCAAAACTTATTTCTGATTTTCTATTTTTGGATGAGTTGACGACCACTACTCCATTCACAGCTCTGCTTCCATAAATAGCAGTAGCAGCAGCATCTTTCAAAACGGTAATACTGCTGATATCATTTGGATTGATCGTCGTATTAAAGTTT
The DNA here is from genome assembly GCF_031324065.1 of Chryseobacterium metallicongregator. Classification (NCBI taxonomy): domain Bacteria; kingdom Pseudomonadati; phylum Bacteroidota; class Flavobacteriia; order Flavobacteriales; family Weeksellaceae; genus Chryseobacterium; species Chryseobacterium metallicongregator. The sequence continues at coordinate 125,969 of NZ_JAVIXS010000016.1, read as the reverse complement.
TCGACAGGAATACCATCCACAATGAATAGAGGGTTCTTATTGGTCATGGAGGCTGTTCCTCTAATATTGATCTGTTCTCCTGCTCCCGGCTGTCCGGTGTTTGTTACCACTACTCCGGCAACTTTTCCACTCAACAGAGAAGTTACACTGGCATTCTGCATTTCCATAGAAGAAGCTACTGTTGTAGAAGCAACCGCTAATTGATCTTTCTTTACACTGTACCCCAGCACAACTACTTCTTCAATACTTGCATTCCTTCTGATTGTATCAGTTTTTGATCTTCGTGGGGGATTTAACTGACTGGTTTTGTTTTTATTTTCTGTTTTTACTTCTTCTTTTCTTTCAGCTTCCTTTACAATTTCTTCTACGTCTATGTTGGTCAATTTCTGTTTTACTAAAGGATTAATATCCAGATTATAAGACAGAATTCTGATTTTCAACTGATGTTTGGGCTGAAAAGATTTTGCAATAATTTTGTATGAATAATCAGCATTTAAATCCGAAAAATAGAACTTTCCATTTTCTGCAACAGTCTGCTTGAGAATTTTTTTATTATCTGTATCCAAAAGAAAAACATCTGCTTTCACCGGCTTTTTGTTTTCATCTTCTACCACGCCATAGATTGTGTTTTTCTTTTCAGGAAGGTATTTGTATTTATTGGTCTTCAGAATTTCCGGAATAGGTTCAAAATATCGATAACCGTTTGTCAGCATCACAAGATCTAAGCTTTTATCTGCTTTTTCTTCTTTTTTATCGAAATAAAACTGAGGTTTTTCAATTTTCCCTTTGAGCTCAGACTCCATCAAAAGCCAGGAAATAATATGATTCTGCTTATCATCAGCATATGTCCATAGCTTATCATCTACTACACTTATTCCAAGATTAGCGGGAACGGGTTTATTATTTTCATCTGTAGTTTCAATATTCAGCATTACTTTTTCTCTCGGCAGATAATGTTTCTTTACAGGAGTAACTTTTATATTCAGCTGGTTTACTTTATTGGCAAAAACAATCCGTTCTGCAAGCAGCATACTGTTTTCCAGAACGGTAAACCTGCAGATTCCTGTGGGGAAATCCTTTTCTGCAATTTCCAAAGAATTCATTCCTTTTTTCAGCGAAATGATTTTGCTGTAAACTTCTTTTCCGCGGAAACTTCCCAGCAGGGTAATTGTTTTTTCCTGGGTAGAAAAAATGGTAAAATTCAGGTTTTTATTTTCATTCTGAATATTCAAAACCAGTCCTTCATTTTTTGCTACGGGGAGATTAAAAGTCTGGGTAATATTTTCCGGCTTTACAACTTTCGCATAATAATTTTCTCCTATTTTAGGGCTAAACCGGAAGCTTCCCATTCCGAAATTGTAGGCTGAAATTTCTTTTATTTTTTCGTGATTCTGATTGTAAACTGCCAGAACAGCATCTACAGGTTTTTCAAACTCATCCAGAATTTTAAAAGCGATATTCTGTTCTATTCCATTGATAAAAGTTCCGCCTTCCGGTAAGAATTTCACATCCAGATTATTCAGAACAATAGGAATATTTCTGGAAATGGATTCGGTAAACCCGTCAAAATTCACTTTGATATTCAAAAGAGCATCAGAGGATTCCAAGATCTCAGGAAGCTTAAATCTCAACAGTTTTTTACCTTCTTTATCGGTAATAAGTTTTCCTTCTGAAATGGTTTCTCCGTTGTGCATTACTGTGTAATCCGCTTCATAAAAAGGAATCGGAAGATTGCTAAGACTTCTCATTGAAAAATAGGCACTTACCTCATCTCCCGGGCCATATCCTTTTTTAGGAAAATCAAGCTTCACTAAAATCCTTGGTGATACTATTTTCTGAAGGGTAATTTCTTTCTCAAATACATTTTTGCCTTCTTCATTCTGCATCCAGTTGGTAAAAGCTCTGATTTTATAGATGCCACCCTTCATGTCTTCAGCAAAATAGAAGTCTCCCCGGGCATATCCATTGGTAATTTCGTATTTTAATTTTCTCACAACACTTCCTGCAGGATCTGTTATTTCAAAATTTACGACTCTGCTTTCTTCGACTGGTAAATTATTGTTTCCTTTAACAACATATATTTTAAAATACATGTGCTCCCCAGGTTTATAAAAAACATGATTGGTCTGAATGTAGGTCTTTTCTTTTTCAAAATCCTGAAATGGTTGCTGCCCCTTCACAGAAAAGCCTGAAAATAATAAGCACAGCAGGATGATATAGGGTGATATAAACTTGAGATTCATGAGTTAAAATTTAAGAGAAACAATACAGCCAAATGTTTTAAAGGAAGGAAGATTAAAAAAATCCAGTCCTCTTCCATTACTCAAATCGTAGAAATTCTGATTAGGATCTACGCCTTTATTGGCCTGCCAAAGCATAATATTATTTACATAAAAAGTCAGTCTGAGAGTCTGTTTATTATGGTTAATCGGGAAATCTGAGGAAAGTGATATATTGTTGATTCTTATATAATCTGCCTTTTGAACATAATTTTCAGCCACCCCTAAATAACCGTACTTCGACCATCTGTTTTCCAGAACATTCCGGCCAGGATCATAGAAATCAACAGGAATCTGGTTGACAGTTCCATTGGCCTGTACGCCTTCGAAAATATAATTTTTGATATTCCTTTCTTCTCCCGAGCCATAAGAACGACCGTAGTAATCGAGAACAGCCTGTGTTCCGTTCCAGAGGTGGCCCCCTTTTTTCCATTCCCAATTGATATCTAAGGACCAATTTTTATAGGCAAAACTGTGGTTGAATTTCATCACAAAATCCGGTGTAGGATCTGCAATAATTTTCATTCCGTCTGCTTTTTTAGGAAATCCAAACTCATCAATGATCAATTGTCCGGCTGCATTTCTTTCAAAGTAACTTCCCATCACAGCCCCCAAAACCTGTCCTTCTGATAGTGTTTTATAAATATCTTTGAATCCTGAAACAGCATGGTTCTGATATCCGGGAGCCATGCGGTCTACAATATCTTTGTATTTAAAGAATGAAATTTTATTGGTGATATACAAATCATATCCAAGCTGCAACTTTTCGTAAGCAAAATTGAATTCATACCCGCTGTACGTATGATCTGCTATATTCTTTAATATCAGCTGATTGTTTTCAAAAACAGGAAATATATCATCTTTATTTTTTTTATTAAAATACTCTCCTTCTACACTCATTTTATACCCAAGATTCAGCCTGGTTCCAATTTTCCATTCTCTAGTATTGATATTGGATAAACCTCTGAAGCTTTCCACTTCCTGTACCGGAAAATATTGATTGTAATTTTCTGCATTCAGCAAAGTAGTAGAATACGAAGCATAGGATCTTGTAATTTCCGGCTCGGAGCTTAATTGTGTGTAGCTTCCCAATAATTTAAAATTGTAATTATACCAATTGAAGATCCCATTGAACGTCAAATAAAAGTTAGCCTTTGGAAGCCAATAATTATTTTTAAGGGAAGTATTGGAGATATAAAATGAATTCCCAAGATTAAAACCTGCTTCAAAATCATAATCGCGGATATTCATATTATAATTAAAAATATGATCCTGTGAAGTTCTCTGATAGAGATATTTTTGATGAGTCAGGCTGTTATAAATGTCGGATTTTTTATCATTTAAAATAAAATTCAGACTGAAAGTATTTCTAAAGTCATAGTCTCCCAATGAATAAGAGCCCTGTATATTGGAATGATAAGAGCTGTTGTTTTGAATCCTTTCATTCGATACACCGCTGAGGAAACCATAAGTAGAAGGTTTATATTGGTCCTGATTCCAGATAGTAATATTTTCATAGGCCTGAGTGATATTCAGTTTAAAGTTATTCCAGTCTCTCGCTACATTAAGACTCAACTGCCTGTCCTGATTCTTAAAATGGTATTTGCTATCCTGCTCAAAAAGGAATGAAGGATTGTCTGCATATTTGCTGTAGCTTCTCTGTGAGCCATTATTCAGCAAAGTATTTTGTTCATTTGAAAAAGAAACCGGCGTTAACAATGAGTTTTGGTAAGCTCTGTTGAACAAACCTATTCTATTGGTATTGGTTGCTCTATTTTCTTCATAATTGAAAGCTAGATTAATGTAATATCTACCCAAATCTGCGTTAAGTTTTGCTTTAAGGGTATTGGTAATATCAAACTGATCAATAAAATACATCTGGTTCTTTTGCTGTCCCAGATTCAGTGAAAGACGAAGTTTTTCATTGTTCCCCTGTTTTATAAAAGCATTTACATTCAACTGGTTATTATAACCTACCGTAGTTTTAAAAAGGTTGTTATCGTATCTTTGCGCACGCTGAAGCGCATTAACCCACGGAATCAGTTTTCCATTCTGGTCGTACTCATAAGGTAATCCATTAAATCCAAGAGTTGATATATCTGGTCCAAAACTGAACATTTCATTCGTTTCAGGGCCTTTCCAAACAAGATTTCCGTTTTCTGATCTTCCCTGAACATACTTATTTTGAGTCTCCGGAACAGCATTCCTGCTTTTAATATCAAAAGATGTGGTAAAGCTTCCGTTAAAGAGTAATGTTGTCTCATTGATCCTTTTTAAAACATAAACACTATCGTTCTTTTGTTTTAATTTTCTTATTTTATCAAAATATGAGTGAGATCTTTTACTTAGGAGGTTTTTAGTTTTTTCAATACTGAAATCGTCTTTAATTTCCTTTGAAACAAGACTGTCATAGGCTTTACTGTAAATATTTTCAACACTTTTACTTCCTGTCTGATTTTCCAGAATCGCTTTTAATTCTCTGAGTTCATAAGAAGAAATAACATGGGTATTTTTCCCTTGATTCCATACAAGGGTATCATAAGGTTTAGCCGCAATAATAGCAAATCCTTCCTCATCAGTTAGTTCATAAATACCGCTGTTTTTATTATAAACCTTTAAAAAATTCTGCTCCTTATCTTTAGTTGTTAAAAATTTACCAGAGTAATAGAGTTGTGAATTTTGTGCCTGTAATAGGGTAATCGTAAATGGCAATAACAGCAAATAATTCTTTTTCATCGGTTGTTAGTATGCTTAAAAATATAAAAAAAGAAATTTCCGGGGAAATTTCTTTTTTATGAATTACTTTTGAATTGTTTTATAGCTTTCTATCAGCTTTAAAAATTCTGACCGGTAGCCTTCTTCATCCTTACTTTTTCCCTGTTTAGCAAGGTTTTCAATATCGGAAAGATCTTTTTTTGTAATCAGTTCTGAGTTTCTTAATACTAACCCGAACCAGGCTACGGAAGAGGCAAATTTAAAATCCGGACTTACTGAAGATTTATCTTCTTTTTTAATCACTTTAGTTATCTCAATGCTTTTGTCTCCATCAGATTTTTTGTACCTGAATTTTACCGTTGCCATTTCATCTCCAAAGTTCTTCTTCTTAGAAATTTCAGAATATTTCAATTTTGTTTCTTGTGGGATAAATTCAGACTCTACATTTGACGGGATAACTTCATATAAAGCAGTTACTGTATGTCCGCTTCCTAGTTCTCCTGCATCAATCTTATCATTTACAAAGTCTTCATTTCTTAGTTTTCTGTTTTCATAACCAATCAGTCGGTGTGATTTTACATATTTAGGATTAAATTCAATCTGCACTTTTACATCTTTGGCAATGGTATAAATATTTCCTGCAAATTCTCTTCCCAAGAATTTATTGGCTTCCTGCATATTATCAATATAGGCATAATTTCCATTTCCTTTGTCCGCCAGAATTTCCATGGTATTGTCTTTGTAATTTCCCATTCCATAGCCAAGGCAGGTAAGGAAGATTCCGGTTTTCCTTTTTTCTGTTATTAACGCTTCAATATCGGTGGTAGAAGAAGCTCCCACATTAAAATCACCGTCTGTTGCCAGAACAACTCTGTTATTTCCTCCTTTTATAAAGTTTTGCTTCGCTAGTTTATAAGCAAGTTCAATTCCAGCTCCTCCGGCTGTGCTTCCTCCGGCCTGAAGATTATCCAACGCTTTAATAATTTTTTCTTTTTCACCTGCTGACGTTGGGGGTAAAACCACTCCTGCACTTCCCGCATAGACTACAATCCCAACCTTATCCTTAGGTCTGAGCTGGTTCAGTAAAACTTTAAGAGAAGACTTCAGCAAGGGAAGTTTATTTTCTGCATCCATTGACCCTGAAACATCGATAAGGAAAACAATATTGGATGCAGGCAGACGATCCATCGGAATATTTTTCCCCTGAAGTCCTATTTTGAGCAGTTTATGTTTAGGATTCCATGGAGATTCACTGTATTCTGTATTAATTGAAAAAGGATCGCCATTGGCAGGCTGTGGATAATCATATCTAAAATAATTAATCATCTCTTCTACCCTCACTGAGTTTTTATCAACCTTAGATCCATAACTGATCATTCTTCTGACATTGGAATAGGATGCATTGTCTACATCAATAGAGAATGTAGAAACAGGTTGATTACGGGTTAATTCAAATGCATTTTCAACTAACGCTGCATATTCTTCATTGTTATAATCAATATCCTGATCTACCTTTTTTGTAGTCTTTTTAACATTTTTTTTGTCACCAACCTGATGGTCATAAACTCTTCCTGATTCATAGGATATCGATCTGGAACTTACTACTTCCATTGCAGTAACTGACTTTGGTTTCGGGCAGCCATTATATTCCGGTAATCCCGGAACCGTAGGACAGGCATCGTCTTTATCCAAAATACCATCTCCATCTGTGTCCGGCCACGGACAGCCATTATTTTCCGGAGGTCCGGGCACTGTAGGGCACGCATCATCTTTATCAATAACACCGTCTCCATCCGACTCTACCCACGGACAGCCCTCATTTTCTACCGGACCGGCAATATCAGGACATTTATCTAATTGATTAGGAATCCCATCCTGATCTTTATCTTTCCTGACACTGTAAGTCTTTGGTTCATTGGCTTTTTCAGTATTTTTTTGAGTTTTACAGCTTGTCAATGCAACAAGCCCTAGCATGGTTATTACAATTTTTTTCATCTTTAAAAATTTCGACAGGAAATTATTAAAATTAATTCAATCCTGTTAATAATTGTTAAATAAAACAGATTTCTTCTCTTAAAAATTACTTTTGAATTGTTTTATAGCTCTCTATCAGCCTTATAAATTCTGAACGATAGCCTTCTTCATCCTTACTTTTTCCCTGTTTAGCCAGGTTTTCAATATCGGAAAGATCTTTTTTTGTAATCAGTTCTGAGTTTCTTAATACTAACCCAAACCAGGCTACGGAAGATGCAAATTTAAAATCCGGACTTGCAGAAGATATTCTATTATCTGTATTTTTAACAATCTGACTTATTTCAAGACTGGTATCTCCGTCAGGTTTTTTATATCTGAATTTAATTGTTGCCAGTTCATCTCCAAATTCTCTCGATGAAGTATTCCGGGTATATTTCAGATTACTTTCTTTAGGAGCGAAATCCGATTTTACATCTGCAGGAATCACTTCATACAACGCGGTAACGGTATGTCCGCTTCCCAATTCTCCAGCATCGATTTTATCATTGGCAAAGTCTTCATTTTTCAGTTTTCTATTCTCGTAACCAATCAGGCGATATGATTTTACATATTCAGGATTAAATTCAATCTGGATTTTTACATCCTTTGCGATAGCATACATACTTCCTGCAAATTCTTTCCCCAGAAACTTATTCGCTTCCTGCATATTATCAATATAAGCATAATTGCCGTTTCCCTTATCGGCAAGGGTTTCCAGCGTATTGTCTTTATAGTTGCCCATCCCGAAACCTAAGCAAGTGAGGAAAACGCCTGATTTTCTTTTATCTTCAATCAGCATTTTAAGATCTGAGGTTGAAGACATTCCTACATTGAAGTCTCCGTCGGTTGCAATAATAACACGGTTATTTCCATCTTTTACAAAGTTTTCCTCCGCCAGCTTATAAGCAAGCTCAATTCCAGCTCCTCCTGCTGTACTTCCGCCAGCCTGAAGATAATCCAGTGCTTCAATAATTTTATCTTTTTCTCCTGCTGAAGTAGGAGGTAGAACCATTCCTGCACTTCCCGCATAGACTACAATCCCTACTTTATCTTTTGGTCTGAGCTGATTCAGCAGCACTTTAAAGGAAGATTTTAATAATGGTAATTTATTTTCCTCATTCATTGAGCCTGAAACGTCAATAAGAAATACAAGGTTGGATGCAGGCAGTTTGTCCGTGGGAAGATTTTTTCCCTGAAGCCCTATTTTAAGTAATTTATGTTTAGGGTTCCATGGTGAATCGTTGTATTCTGTATTGATTGAAAAAGGATCTTCATTTTTAGGCTGAGGATAATCATATTTGAAATAATTCACCATTTCTTCGATTCTTACAGCATTTTTATCGACTCCCTGACCAGTATTGATCATTCTTCTCACATTGGAATAAGAAGCATTATCAACATCAATAGAGAAGGTGGATAACGGCTGGTTGCGCGTCAGTTCAAAAGGATTTTCAACAAAAGCATCATAACTTTCATTATTGGGGGCAACCTGTGTAATCGGCTGTTGTTTATTGATTTTTTCCTGCAGCTTTTTCAATCTTTTTCTTTCCCTTCTTGATGGATCTTTAGTGGTTACCACGATCACTCCATTTGCTGCTTTATTTCCGTAAATTGCTGTAGCAGAAACACCTTTTAAAACATTCATGCTTTCAATTTTTTTAGGATCTAATTTTCTGAAATCCTCATCTTTTGTCACCATTCCATTGACAACAAACAAAGCCTGATTTTCTGGTTTTATAGAAGCTGTCCCTCTAATCCTCAGCTGAAAATTATTGAAATCTCCAGGAGCTATGTTACTCCCCTGATTTCCTGATCCATTGATTTGAATTCCTGCAACCCTTCCTGCCAATGAAGAATAAGTAGTGGGTTGAGGCAAATTACTGACAGAGCTTGTAACGGTACTGGATGCTGTCACTGAATTTACTACCTTCCTTTGTCCAAAACCAACCATTACAACTTCATCAATACTCGTGACTCTATTGCTATCTTTTCGTTGTCCGGAAGAAATGTAATTAGCTTTCCTATCATCATATACGATGTCGCTTTTCTCTCTTACTAACTGATTTTCGGAGATTGCCGGTTGATATACATGATCCGAAGACGGAGGAAGAGGAGGAAGCTCAACAGAATATTTCGGTGGTAACTGAATTGTATTCACTGCAATATTTTCTGCCGGCTTAACAATATTTTTTTCTTTTTGGATATTATGCTTTGTAATGCTGTCTATTTTTGCAATATCAACTTTATTACCAGGACTTTTTGAAACTTTATTTTCTGCAATTGCAGATGGTAAAGGTTCTGCAACCTCTTTTTTATCCATAAAGTAAAAAGCCCCTAAACCGATCATCAGACTTGCAGCAATACTATAGGGTAGCCAAAGAGGAATGATTTTCTTTTTCTCTTCTTTTTTATCTAATTTCTCTTCAATCTTTCCCCATACTTTCTCAAAACCAGGAAAAACAGTTGGCTCTTCTGAAAGCCTGGAGGCTTCATTGAATTGTTGATCTATATGATTATTTTCCATTGTTGTAAAAGTTTAAATGTTTTGATTTACGAGAAGTTCCTGCAACTTTTTTCTTGCAAAATTGAGTTGGGATTTTGATGTTCCCTCGCTTATGGAAAGCATGATTGCTATTTCCTTATGAGGATATCCTTCAATAGCGAAAAGATTAAAGATGGCTCTGCAGCCTTCCGGGAGAAAATTCAATAAGCTCAGAATATCTTTTTCCAGGGAAAGGTTTTCTGTAGTTCCTTCAGAATGATCAATGAAGTTTTCTTCCAGAGAAATAAACAGTCCTTTGTTGGATCTTAATTTCTGAAGGCATTCATTCACCGTAATTTTTCTTGCCCATGCTTCAAAGGTATCTGCATTATGAAGCTGGGTGATTTTCGTGAAGATCTTGTAGAATGTATCGGCTAATACTTCTTCTATATCTTCATCGTTTTTCAAATAGCGTCTGCAGACTGAGTAAAGCCTGCCCGCCATTTTCTCGTAAACTTTCCGCTGGGCATTGCGGTTGTTACGCTGACATTCCAATAATAATTCTTGTTCCATAGTCAGGAGTTATATTATTATAGATGCGGAAACTTTTGAAAGGGTTGGAAACATGATCAACTTTTTTTGAGCAAAAGGGTAAATTGGCCTCTATAATTTCAATCTTTTTTGTGATTTTTTTAATTTCAAATTTAACTTTTCCATGTGTAACAAATCTCTATTATCAACGACTCTTAATATAAATAATCTTTTTATAGTAATGAAAAATGCCAAAATTGCATCATTACTTTTTGTTTTGTCTGCAGGAAGTATGATGTTTGCCCAAGATGACTTAATCAATAAGTTAAAAAACAACCAATCACAAAATGCTAATTTTCAGTTCACAACGTTAAAAGACGTTGGCGCGACTTCTGTAAAGAACCAGGGTTCATCAGGAACTTGCTGGAGCTACTCCGGAAACTCTTTCCTTGAATCTGAAATGCAGAGAATGGGCAAAAAACCTGTAGATCTTGCTGAAATCTTTACAGCGAGAAATTCTTACCACGATAAAGCCAAATTATACGTTTTGAATAATGGTGCTATCAGCTGGGGAGATGGAGGAGAACTTCACGACGTAATCAATATGTATAAGAAGTATGGAGCTGTTCCTCAGGATGTGTATACAGGATTAAAAGCTGGACAGACTACCAACAACTTCAAGGAAATGCAAGGGAAACTAAAACCTGTTCTTGACAGCCTTGTTCAGGCTTCTTCAAAAGGGAAACTGACAGATAACTGGATGGATTCGGTAGATGCTATTCTTGATGAATATTTAGGAAAAGTACCTGCTAACTTCACATATGAAGGGAAAAACTACACTCCGAAAACATTTGCTAAAGAAGTAGTAGGAATCAATCCTGAAGATTATGTAGAATTATCTTCTTATAAAGATTATGCTTACTATGAAAAATTTGTAGTTCCCATTCCTGATAACTGGAGCCACGATTCTGACTGGAATGTTCCGATGAAAGACCTTACTGCAATCATTGACAATGCTGTAACAAAAGGATATTCTGTAGGTTGGGCAACGGATGTTTCTGAGCCTTATTTCTCTTATAAAAACGGGGTAGCTTACGTTCCGGATATGGATCTTGACCAGATCACTGCAGAGAACAAACAAACTTTGTTTACTGAGCCTAAAAAAGATAAAACCATCAGTGAAGACATGCGTCAGAAAGCACTTAACAATCTTTCTACAACGGATGACCACGGTATGCATATCGTAGGTTTGGCAAAAGACCAGACAGGTAAAGAATATTATATGGTGAAAAACTCATGGGGTGTAACCAATGATTTCGCCGGATATCTTTACGTAACAAGACCTTATGTTGAATACAAATCAACAGCAATCCTTGTTCACAAAAATGCAATTCCAAAAAGCATCTTAAAACAATTGAAGCCAACTAAAAATATTGGTTTATAAGATAAAGAAATCATTTCTGCCATTTTTTAAGGCAGTTTTAGATATTTAAATCTGTTAAAACCCGCTTCTGGAAATTCCGGAAGCGGGTTTGTTTTTAGAATATGTTATTTGAAAAAATATATTTCCCATTTTAGTGCAAAGTATTGTTTGATTTACAAAAAATATTATATTTGCATGAATCAACAAACTAATTAACATGAAAAATCTAAAGAAATTAACAAAATCGACATTAAAGAACATCATTGGAGGAAATGCTCCACAATGCGAAGGCGATACTGTTGCATGCCGACATAAAGCTGAAAATGGTGTTCCTGCTTATTGGTCATGCGAACCCGCTGCAACAGGATGCAGATTCTTATAAAAAGGAATTCAAAGCTTTTAGAAATTGTTTATAAAGAAGTAAATAAAAACCCGATTTCAGAGTTTCTGAAATCGGGTTCTTTAATAAATAGGTGAAAATTAAATATAAAATAAAGTGAATTATGCTGATTTAATACCAGTTTGCATCGTTAATTCTATTTCGCAGGTGAATAAATTATGCTGTTAAAAAACCACCGCGAAGCGAATTCACCATTCCTTATTGATATTAAAATAAAACGCCCATACTTTCTGCTGAGAAATCCAGAAGAGCTTCAGTGTTTCCTTCTTTGATCTTCTGTACCCACTGATGATCCTGTAAGATTGCTCTTCCTACTGCAACAAGATCAAACTCTTCATTGTCAAGTCTTCTGATCAATTCTGTAAGGTCTCTTTTTTCTGTTCCTTGCCCTGCAAAAGCATTCAGGAAATCTCCGTTCAAGCCTACAGAACCTACTGTAATGGTTGGCTGTCCGGTAATTTTTTTAGCCCATCCTGCAAAGTTTAAATCAGAACCTTCAAATTCCGGTTCCCAGAAACGACGCTGTGAACAATGGAAAATATCTACACCAGCCTCTTTTAATGGTAATAACCAGTCTTCCATTTCGTTTGGAGTGAATGCCAGTCTTGTTTTATAATCCTGCTGCTTCCACTGTGAAAGACGGATAATAATGGTAAAGTCCTCTCCTACTGCTGCTCTGATCGCTTTTACTACTTCTACAGCAAATCTGCTTCTGTCTTTTAATGTTTTACCTCCGTATTCGTCAGTCCTTGTATTGGTCACTTCCCAGAAAAACTGGTCAATAAGGTATCCATGTGCTCCATGGATTTCAATACAATCGAAACCAAGATCTTTTGCTGATTTTGCGGATGCTGCAAACTGTGCAATGGTATCCTGAATATCTTCAATCGTCATTGTTGAAGCTTTTTCCATTTGAACTAACGGATAGTCTTCCGACATTCTTGTATCTCCTACATGCCAGATCTGAGGTCCCATTTTACCTCCATTCTGATGTACAGTATCGATGACATTTTTCCAGCCATTTAATGCTTCTGTACCATAGAAATCAGGGATATTCTGTAAGTTCTTTGATCCAGGTCTGTTGATCACAGTTCCCTCAGAAAGAATTAATCCTACTTCTGAAGCAGCTCTCCTTCCGTAATAGTCTGCAATATTCTGAGTGGGAACTCCATTGTCAGATTGTGCTCTGGTCATAGGAGCCATTACTATTCTATTTTTAAGCTGTAAATTCTTGTATTGAAACGGTTTAAATAATGATGATGTACTCATATTTAAATTTATATTTTATAATTGTTACACAAAGTAACTAATAATAGTTCACTTTTGTATCTTTTATTAAAAAAATAGTGGTAACTTCGCAGTAACTTACATTAGTAACATTAAAGTAACATATGAAACTTTGGTTTTATATGCTGTTTAAAATAAAGATCTCCTTATGAAAAAGAATGAATTAATGCAATACAGCTGCCCTCTGGGCAAGGCAATGGCCGCTTTGGGAAGCAAATGGAAGCCTATTATTGTTCTTGTTATTAAAGACAGGAAGTTACGTTTTGGAGAGCTGGCAGTACGCATTAATGTCATTTCCAGAAAGGTATTGACTGATCAATTGAGGGAGATGGAAACTGATGGTCTGGTTATCCGTGAAGAGTTTAAAGAACTGCCTCCGCGAGTGGAATATTCTCTTACAGAAAAAGGATTGGCTTTATTACCTATTCTGTATTTACTGGAAGAGTGGGAAGCAAAATATCAGATGAAGGGACAGCATGAAGATAAAGATTGTTCTTTTTTGAATGAAGATATAAAAAATAAAAAGGCTGTCAATGTTTGATGGCTTTTTTGCTTTTTAAAACAATACTGAACATTATTTATTAATTATCCGGCTTACTTTTTATAAATAAGGATAAAATAAAAAATGTAATTAAAAACATAATAAACTGAATCAATAATACAGGCCATATACTTGGATCAGCATATCTACATCCGAAACTCAAAATTGAGACAGGAAATGTTACTATTAAAGCATATAAAGTCCATTCACCATATAATGGATCGCTGCCATAAGCTGAACATACTGCCAATGTTCCGGTTCCTACATATAGTATCGAAATAATAAGTGCCCATTTTCGGGACTTCAAAAATGAAGTTATTTCTTTCATGTTTTAATTGAGCACTTTCAAAAAGGTAAGTATATAACGAAAAGGTAAGCATATAGGTTCAAAGCCATTTCTGATGCAAATTTGCAGAAAATATTTCACTATGAATTACAAAGAAATTGCAAAAGAAACCATTGGAAATTTATACAAAGCCCACCACAGCATCCGAAAATCCGGTATTGATGAAAAACTGATCGCTTTGGTAGAGTTACGCGTCTCACAAATCAATGGCTGTGCTTATTGCTGCAGTTATCATGCTAAAGAATTATCTGATTTTGGGTTTGAGCAAGATACCATTAACAGGCTCCCGGGCTGGAAACACACGAATGCCTTTAATGATCAGCAAAAGCTTGTTTTAGAATGGGCTGAAGCTGTCATTGACAGTAAAGATGATTGGCAACATATCAAAGCAAAACTGACTGAGCAATTTACGGAAAGAGAAATTGTGGAGCTTACCGCAAGTATAACTTTGATGAATACTTTGAATAAATTGAGGATTACTTTGGCTGAGGTAGATTAATCAAGAAGGAGCTATAAATCTATGGCTGTTTTTATTTTTGAATAGATAATTTATTAAGTTGTATTTGAACACTTTCATGGTAATCGCCATTAAGGTAATATACAAACCCTTTCTCTATCACAGCTTTTGAACCTGCTTTAGGAATTGAATCTTTGTATTTAAAATAAAGGGTATCATTTTTTAAGCTATAATTTCCGCTGTACACATCTTTATCCCGCATCATTCCCTGGGAAATGAATTCGAAACTGTTATCATCATACATTTTCAAATAAATCCAGCCTAAAGGAGCTTCTCTGTCTGCCAGTAAAACTTCTTTTTTATTCGCTTTCTTACAACCTATAATTATTAATATTAAGATCAAATATAAGAGTCTAATTTTCATGGTTTATCACTGAAGGATTCAAGTAAATATAAACAAAAAAACCACTCCCAAAAGGAAGCGGTTTTTAAATGTATCTAAAATCCCAATTAGAATATCGCAGGATATTTCTGAGGATTTGTTTCATTAAACATTGCGTAGATTTTTTCTACCATATCGTCTGTAGACGGTTTGCTGAAATAATCACCATCACTTGCATATGCTGGTCTGTGATCATTAGCAGAGATCGTCAACGGATCTGAATCCAGATATCTGAATGCTTTCTGCTTTTCAAGGATCTGCTGTAGGATGAACCCTGTAGTTCCTCCTTCCACATCTTCGTCAATCACGACTAATCTGTTGGTTTTCTTAACACTTTCAGCAATTTCGTGAGATAAATCGAAAGGAATCAATGACTGAATATCGATTACTTCTGCAGAAATTCCTAGTTTTTCCAATTCGTTGGCAGCTTCTGTTACAATTCTCCATGTAGAACCGTAAGTTACCAAAGTAACATCTTTTCCTTCTTTAGTTACTTCAATTTTCCCTACAGGAACTGTGAATTCACCTAAGTTATCCGGTTGTTTTTCTTTTAATCTGTATCCATTCAGACATTCTACGATGATGGCAGGTTCGTCAGCCTGAAGCATAGTGTTGTAGAATCCTGCTGCTTTTGTAAGATTTCTAGGTACTAATACTAAAATTCCTTTTGAAAGGTTCAGAATACCCGCCATTGGAGAGCCAGAGTGCCAGATTCCTTCTAATCTGTGACCTCTCGTTCTGATAATTAATGGAGCTTTCTGACCTCCTTTTGTTCTGTAATGTACCGTTGCCAGATCATCACTCATTCCCTGTAAACAGTAAAGAACATAGTCTAAGTATTGGATTTCAGCGATTGGTCTTAAACCTCTCATCGCCATACCAATTCCCTGTCCAAGGATCGTTGCTTCACGAATTCCTGTATCAGCGATACGTAAAGCACCATATTTTTCCTGCATTCCTTCCAATCCCTGGTTTACGTCACCGATATTTCCGGTATCCTCTCCAAAGATTAAAGTTTCAGGATATTTCTCAAAAATTTTGTCGAAGTTGTTTCTGATCACTACTCTTCCATCTACATCTTCAGAGCTGTCAGAATATACAGGTTTGATTTCCTGAACGTTTTCAGCCTTCCATTCAGACTGAGAATATAAGTGAGAAGAATAGTTGTCTTTTTCAACAGCAGATACTTCATTGTATTTCTGCATCAATTGATTTCTTTCTGCAGAATTTGTTCCTCTTGTTGCCAGTAAAGTCTGTCTTACCAAATGGAAAATATCTTTCTTAGCTTTTGAAACTAATTTGTTGAAGTGAGCAATATAAGTTTCCACTTCAGCATTTTGTCCTTTAAGGTTTTCTACTAAAGGTAAAATAGACTGAATAAGTACTGAAATGGCTTTCTGATAGTTTTCCCAAGCTACTTTCTGACCTGTTTTTGCTGCTTTTTTCGCTTCTTCGTCAATAGCATCCAATTCTTCAGCAGTAGCAATTACTTCCTCTTTTCCATCTATTTCGATAGAATAGTTCAGAATCCACTCTTTGAATTTTGCCAGCCCGTCATACTCTGCTTCCCAAGCCAGACGTTCTTCGTTTTTATATCTTTCGTGAGATCCGGATGTAGAGTGTCCCTGAGGCTGAGTAACGTCTACCACGTGCACTACCACCGGTACACTTTCTGTTCTTGCAAAATGTTCTGCCTTAGCATAAGCATCTAATAATGCAGGATAATCCCAAGCTCTTACCTGGATAATCTCACATCCCTGGTTTTCTCCTTCTTTTCTCTGGAAACCACTTAGCATTTCACTGATATCAGCTTTTGCTCTCTGATTTTTCGTAGGAACTGAAATTCCGTATCCGTCATCCCAGATAGAAACAATCATAGGAACCTGAAGAGCACATGCTGCATTCAGAGTTTCCCAGAAGTGTCCTTCTGCTGTAGAAGCATCCCCAATAGTTCCGAAAGCAATTTCGTTACCTTCTCTTGAGAATTTTTCTGAACCGTCAAATTTTACGCTTTTATAGATCGTTGAAGCCTGAGCTAATCCCAATAATCTTGGCATTTGTCCGGCTGTAGGGGAAATATCGGAAGAAATATTTTTCTGAGCTGTCAAATCTTTCCAGCTTCCGTCTTCATTTAAACTTCTTGTTGCAAAATGCCCGTTCATTTGTCTTCCCGCTGATGCAGGCTCTCTTTCCACACTGGTATCTGCATACATCTGTGCAAAGAAACTTTCTACTGTTAAGGCATCTATTGCCAATGCAAAAGTCTGATCCCTGTAATATCCTGAACGGAAGTCTCCATTTCTGAAAACTTTCGCCATTGCAAGCTGAGGAAGTTCTTTTCCATCCCCAAAAATTCCAAATTTAGCTTTTCCAGTGAGTACTTCTCTCCTTCCGAGATAAGACATTTCACGAGAGATCCTTCCTAACCTGTAGTCTCCAAGTATCTGATTTTTAAAATCTTGAAAGGATATTTGCTGTGTTTCAATATAGGTTGTTTGCATAGCTAAGTAAAAAAGTTTTTTAATCTTCAAGTATTTTGCTAATATACACTTTTTAAATTAATTTTAATTTTTAATAATCTTTTTTAAAAATTTGATAATAAAAAAAATTGTGCTTTATTTTGAAAAAAATTGTAAATGATGGAAAAAAAGTCACCTCACATCTTGAATGCGTCCAGCAATCTTTTAGGATTTTCATTAATCATTATTACGTCACTGAAAATCTCTAAGATCAGTCAGAATACGTATTTGGACGAATTTGCAGGATTTGCCTGTATTCTTTTTGCCTGTAGCTGTTTCTTTTCATTTCTGGCGATCAGAACTAGGAATAGAAAGCGGGAATCTACGTTTGAGAACATTGCGGATTATTTATTTTTAATCGCTTTATTTTGTATAGTTCTAGCTGTTATTATTGTAACCCTGAAAATTATTTAATTTAAAATTTTCGCACAATTGCGTAATTTACGGTAATACATAAGGGCAATCGTATAAAAATTTGAGAATTCAATAAGAAGCTATTTCCAATTTTTTTAACTGAATCAATATCAGATTCTAAATATAAAAGAGAAAGTGTTTTGCACATATTTCCAGATTCCTGAAAACATATTACAAAACACTTTAGTTTTAATTATAATAAAAGGTAGAATTATATCTTCTGAACAGTTACATTGGTAACATTTCCGCTTCCTGTAGATCCTGTTTCTGTTGAAATAATCGTAGCATTTTGATTCGGAGCTGCTGTAAAACGAATCTGGTATCCCGCTGTAGGAGCAACAACTACAGTTGTATAATTCATCAGCTCACCTACAGTTCCTGAAGAAGCAACTGCATTATAATGGCTTCCTCTTCCCAGGTAATTAGCATCTGGTACAGGTCTGATACCAATAAGCAACTGAGTATCTGCAGGCATATTGGTAAAACTTGCCTGTAATGTTACCAGATAATTGCCAGCCTGATTAAAAGTCATTACTCCAGTTCCGGTATTATAGGAATAGAAAGGAGAAGTTGCTATTGGTGCAGCGAATAATAAAGTAGTAATTGTTGAAGAACTGATGTTCTGGTTAGCTGCTAAACGTGCATGAAAAAGCGAATAAGCAGTAAAGTCTATAGTCTTCAGTACTCCGCTAGCATCAGCTACAACAACCCTGTCAGTTCCTCCGACGCCTATATTTGAATTAATATTACGGATACGGGCATTTCCGGACGCCACATCTAATTTTTCACTTGGAGAAGCTGTACCTATCCCTACTTTAGCAGTTGAGGTTACACTAAAATCATTATCCTGTTGGGCTACAGAAGGAACTCCTGTGGCAGGATTGTCTTTAGAACCGTCAATATGAAAAGTTGTCTGGGGATTTTGAGTACCTATTCCCACTTGTGCGTACGAAATAACGCTTGAAGTGATAGCACACGCTATCATCATTGTCTGAATTTTTTTCATTATTTGTTGTTTTTTCTTGCGACAAATTAACAAAAAATATACTGAAACCCAATGAATTATTAACAAGCACTTTATTTAAATGATGCAAAATATTAGTTTACAGTAATTTAATATCATAAAAAACGCAACTAATCACAACTGATTGAATTATTGAAAGATAGCTCTATTTTTTCTCCAACAATGAAAAATTTACATACCACGTGGGAAGAAAGGGAAATAAGTGAATAAAAAACTCAGAACAACTAAAAAATATCAACATCAGAATTTTCGCTCAATCACATAATCAAGCATAATATGTAACGACTTTCTTGCTTCAGAATCCGGAAACTCATTCAGAATATCTTTGGCTTTTTGCTGGAAATCTTTCATGATGGTAATAGCATATTCCAATCCACCAGAATTTTTAACAAATTCTATAAGCTCTTTTACACGCTTAGGATTGTTATTATATCGTTTTATGGTATCGAAATAGTATTTCCTGTCTTTTTCACTGGCGATCTTTAAGGTATGAATCAAAGGCAGTGTCATTTTCTGTTCTTTAATATCAATCCCTACCGGTTTACCGATCACGTTTGAACTTAAATAGTCGAAAAGGTCATCCTTAATCTGAAATGCCATTCCGGTAAAAGTACCAAAATCCATCATCTTCTTGGCAAGAGCTTCATCTGCATTATTGGAAAGAACACCTATTTCGCAACAGGCTGCTATCAGAGTAGCTGTTTTCTGACGGATAATTTCATAATACACCTCTTCAGTGATATCCAGTTTTCTGGCTTTTTCCAGCTGAAGAAGTTCTCCTTCAGACATTTCACGGATCGTTCTGGAAATTACCCCAAGCAGGTCATAATCTTTGTGATCTGTGGAGAGTAAAACTGATTTTGACAAAAGATAATCCCCTACCAAAACCGCAATTTTATTCTTCCAAAGTGCATTGATTGAAAAGAAATTACGACGTTTAAAACTTTCATCCACCACGTCATCATGTACCAGAGTAGCCGTGTGGATCAGCTCGATCATAGAAGCACCTCGATAGGTTTTTTCCGTTACCTCACCCACCAGTTTGGCACAAAGAAACACAAACATAGGACGCATCTGCTTTCCTTTGGTGGTAACAATAAAACGGGTTACTTTATCCAATAAAGCTACTTTACTCTGCATTGACTCATAAAACTTCTGTTCAAAAAGTTTCATTTCATCATTGATCGGTCGTTTAATCTCTTCTACTGTATTTGCCACAATCTGCGAATGCTGGGTGAATAATTATTAATTCTCACAAAGATAATTTTTTTCGCTCAATTTTAAGGTAAATTAATCTTTGAGTTGATCTTTCGGAATAAAATAAAAGGAAGGTTTTGTGGTTCCCAACGGAGATCTGAACTTTTCTCCTGAAATATAAATTCCCGTTTCATCTACACTTATTCCCTCAATCTGTGCTAATGAAAGCGCAGTCCCGAGGTAATAATGCTTTGGTTTTTCTTTAAAAAATATTCCTGGTTCGGTTTCTGTAAAAATATCTAAAAAGACTTCTGTTTTCTTGGTATATCCTATTAAATAAAGCTTTTTATCAAAATAAGAAGCATCTGTAACCACAAAACCTGTTGTATAAGCTTCTATTTTTTCTGCCATTTGCAGTTCTGAAATATCAGGATCTACGATATAGTGTGAGGTTGCTTTTGAAGCCCATTCTTTGGTAAATACATGCAGCTTTCCATTCAAGTAGATCATGGCTTCTGCATCGAAGTCATTTTTTGTGTTTTTAGAGGTAAAATCAGTCTGTTCCGGATAATAAAAAAGAATTCTTGTTCCATCCAAAGCTCTTTCTGAACCGGGAATTTTAATGATATTAGCTGTATCAATACGTCCGTAAGGAACTTTATAGATCATCAGATCTTTCCTTGTTCCTGCATTATTTCCGAAATCTCCGATATAAAAATTTTTCCCATCATTGGCCAAAGCCTCCCAGTCCGTATTGATTACATTAGTTTTCAGCGTTCTGATAATTTCGCCGCTCTTTTTATCAATTTCAAAAAGTTCAGCAGCATTTCCACTGTCATTGAATGTGTAAAGTTTTCCATTTAAAATATTCAGTCCTGAGGTTTCCTCAATTTTATCATCAAGATAACCTACTCTGTATTTTTTAATTTTCAGAAAATCGGTCTGCTGAGAAAATGCAGACTGGAAGACAAAAAGAGCAACAATCAGAAGAAGTTTTTTCATAGGACAAAAATAGGGTTTTTATTCTGGGTGAGATGCGGGGCGCGGGTATTGAGTTGGAGGGTTGGAGAGCTTGAGTGAGAGATGAGATTCAGGTTTCGGGATTCGGGTTTGAGGGGAGCGTGTAGATTCCTATGGAATGACATAGTGTATGGATAAATTAAGCGTTCTGTTTGTCATTCCGCAGAAATCTAAATATTGTATGTAGTGAATGGAAAAATTCTGGATTTTTGAAGAGATTTATTGTTTTGCTTATTATCCGTTTTACTTTTTCTAACTTCTTAAAAAAGAAAAGCGGGTTAAAATAGCCCGCTTTTCACTTAGATTTCTATTGATTTTAAATCAGAAGTTAAGCCGTTTTCTGCTCTTTCTGATTTTGTTGTTGTTCTTTCTTTCTAGCCTGTCTTGCAAAATATTCTTTCTGATATTGCCTTACAGTCTTTCCGGTTCCATCATGTCTCCATCCGGGTGAATTGAAAATATAATTAACTCTGTCTGTGAATTTTAATCCTGGCTGCTTCAGATCTTTCCAAATTTTTCTCCATTCATAAAAAAGAACAGTATCTGGTCTGTTATCCGGCATTTTTGGATAGATTCCATATTTCACGGGTACATTTGGATCTTCTTTTTGGAAGGTTCCAAATATTTTATCCCAGATAATGAGACACATTCCCATGTTTTTATCCAGGTATTTCACGTTACATGCGTGGTGCACACGGTGATGAGAAGGTGTTACCAGAATATATTCCAGGAATCCCATACTCTTCACAGTTTGTGTGTGTACCCATGTTCCATAAACCTGCCCGATGGCGTAAGCCACCATAATATGCCATGGATTGAATCCTAAAAATGCAAGCGGTGAAAAATACAAATATCTGTAAAGTGGCTGTAATACGGGGCTTCTGAATCCTGTTGTCAGGTTAAAATACTCTGAACTGTGATGCGTAATATGAACTGCCCAGAATGCTCTGGAACGGTGGTCCACATAATGCAGCACATAATAAGCAAAGTCTGTGATGATAAAACATGCCAGCAAATACCAGATGCTGAGATCCCATGAAAAAAGTCTGTGATGGTAAAAGAAAAACATCACTCCCATGGCAAATGCCTTCATGATAAGGTCTAGGCCAAAGTTCATCAATGCAAGATAAACATTGGTAGCAAGATCTTTTCCACTATATAGCTTAGCTTCTGAAACGTGGCTGTAAATCATTTCAGCTAAAATAACAGTAGCATGCAATGGAATAGCCCATGCATAAACATTTTCCAGCCCATCCTCGCTCATAAGAAAATCCATCATCACAAAATAATTTGTGCAAAGGTAGGGTTTTAACCTATTTTTTATGAAAGTTTTAGGCTTTTTTTAAGGAAATTTTAATCTGTTGTTTTGTTGGCCAACTGTCCGCAAGCGGCATCAATATCACCTCCACGGCTTCTTCTGACCATTACAGTTACCCCTGCGTTTTCAAGCTGTCTGATGTAATTTTCTTCAGCCTGTTTGTTGCACTGATCATATTTTCCATCTCCGATCGGATTGTACTGGATAAGATTTACTTTTGAAGGAACCTGTTTGCAATATTTGATTAAAGCTTTAATGTCTTCGTCACCGTCATTGATTCCTTTCCATACGCAGTATTCAAAAGTAATCACAGAACCTGTCTTCTGATACCAGTACTGAAGGGCCTCCATAATATCCGTCAACGGGAATTTATCAGAGAAAGGCATGATCTCATTACGCTTGGATTCGATAGCAGAGTGAAGGGATAAAGCCAGCTTCACACGCAGTTCGTCATCTGCAAGCATTTTGATCATCTTAGGAATACCGGATGTAGAAACGGTAATTCTTCTTGGAGACATTCCCAAACCTTCCGGCTGGGTAATTTTTTTGATGGCTTCCACTACGTTTTTGTAATTCATCATCGGCTCTCCCATTCCCATAAATACGATATTGGAAAGCGGTCTGTCAAAATACATTCTGCTCTGGCTGTCAATCAGAGCTACCTGATCTACAATTTCAGCAACTTCAAGATTTCTCATCCTTTTCAGTCTTGCTGTAGCACAGAATTCGCAGTTTAATGAGCATCCTACCTGTGAAGACACACAGGCTGTAGTTCTCGTTTCTGTAGGAATAAGAACAGATTCCACCATCAGCCCGTCGTGAAGTTTCACTCCGTTTTTGATGGTTCCGTCAGAGCTTTTTTGAAGAAGGTCTACGGAAACAGGATTAATGGTATATTCTTCCGAAATTCTCTCACGAAGTGATTTGGAAAGATTCGTCATTTCGTCAATCGAATGGAGGTTTTTACTCCATAGCCAGTCATAGACCTGTTTCGCACGAAACGGTTTTTCTCCTAAAGATACAAAGTAGTCTTTAAGCTGGTCTAATGATAATGTACGGATATCTTTCATTGTAAGGTTGTAGATTTTAGGTGGCAGGTTGCAGATACTATTACCTGCAACCTTTTACCTATTATCTTTTTTATAGAATTAACATTGCGTCACCGTAAGAATAGAATTTATACTTTTCTTTTACGGCTTCTTCATAAGCATGCATGATGAAATCTCTTCCTGCAAATGCAGCAATCATCATAATTAAAGTAGACTTCGGTGTGTGGAAGTTGGTGATCATTGAGTTAGCAACTCCGAAATCGTGAGGTGGATAAATGAATTTATTAGTCCATCCGTTGAAAGCAGAGATTTTTTTGTTTGAAGAAACAGAAGTTTCCAATGCTCTCATCGTAGTAGTACCTACTGCACAAACTCTTCTGTGAGTTTCTACTGCTTTGTTGATAATCGCAGCATTTTTCTCATCAATGATGATCTCTTCAGACTCCATTTTGTGCTTAGAAAGATCTTCTACCTCAATCGGGTTGAATGTTCCCAATCCTACGTGAAGCGTTACTTCAGCAAAATTAATTCCTTTGATCTCTAATCTCTTCATCAAATGCTTAGAGAAGTGAAGTCCAGCTGTAGGTGCAGCTACTGCTCCTTCTACTTTTGCATAGATCGTCTGATATCTTTCAGCATCTTCCGGCTCTACCGCTCTTTTGATATATTTTGGAAGCGGAGTTTCTCCCAATTCTTTCAATTTCGTTCTGAATTCGTCGTAAGAACCGTCGAATAAGAATCTTAATGTTCTTCCTCTTGAAGTCGTGTTATCAATTACCTCAGCTACCAAAGACTCATCTTCTGTGAAGAATAATTTGTTACCAATTCTGATTTTTCTTGCAGGATCTACCAAAACGTCCCAAACTCTTGTTTCTTTATCAAGCTCTCTTAATAAGAAAACTTCAATTTTAGCACCTGTTTTTTCTTTATTTCCGTAAAGACGTGCAGGGAAAACTTTTGTATTGTTGAAGATGAACAAATCTTCTTCATCAAAATAATCCACAACATCCTTGAATAATTTGTGCTCGATAGTTTGTGTTTTTCTATCAAGTACCATTAATCTCGCTTCGTCTCTGTGCTCTGATGGGTGTTCTGCTAATAATTCCGCAGGAAGATCAAAATTAAAATCTGATGTTTTCATTTTTTAAATTACGGTTTAAAAATTATTGAAATTACAAGGTGTAATTTTCGGAGTGCAAATATACAACATTGAACACCCCTTTGTCAAGTATTATTTACAATCAAATATAAAACCGTGATTTTACGGGGATTTCCAAGGCATAAAAAGAGTATTTTTGGAAAAATTACAATTTATTATGGAATCTGTAAGTACAATATACTTCATTGATAATCCGTATCCTAATGGCCACAAAATTGAAACTTTCAGCTGGAGCGGAAGAATTGACGAGTATGGATTTATCTGGTTTGATTTTCATTTAAAAACTGAAAATTATTACACCAATGATGATGAAAACAGTGAAGAAGAAAACGAAGATCTGTCCGAGTGGAACTCCAAAATAGTATGTGAAAACTACCATGCCTGTACACTGTCATCCAACTATTGGGGCGAACAAAGAGGAATCAGAATTAACAACCTTGATGAAAAACTTGACTTCGATACAGTTGTTAAAAACGATCTTTTCAGTAATGATCTCCCTTCTGAACAGCGTTTTGATGATGATGGCCTTGCCTTCAATATTTATCTGTTGGGGCATGACAGCAGTGCAGGACATCAGATCCAGTTTTCAAAAACAGACAATAACAAATATGATATTACATGGACGGGTAAAATAGCATTGACCTATGCTGGTAATGACGAATTTTCGCATGATTTCAAAGCGCAAATTTTCAATGCTGAATTTGAAGGTTTTCATTATCCTAAAACCTGGTCACTGGAAAAAGCAACTGAAATGTTCAAAACCAGACTTGCCAATTTTGAAAAGTATGAATTTGTAGATCTGAATCCTAAAAGTAACAAAAGGGAGTATAAACTCGACAAACTAAAGTAATAACACTATAAAAACAACAAATTAAAAAATTATCATTATGAGTAAATATTCAATTGAAGCATTTATCAACGAAACGAAAGAGAATCCGCAGCAAAGAGATTATTTTGAGCTGGAGACGAAACATCTTCTGGAAATCAACCTTAATAATCAGGCAGTATGGACTAAAAGAGGAAGTATGGTAAGCTATGTGGGAAATATCAATTTTGAAAGACAGGGAATGCTGTCCGGAGGACTTGGAAATCTTTTGAAGAAAGCCATAAGCGGTGAAGGAGCCAGGCTGATGAAAGCAGAAGGAACCGGAAAACTATATGTAGCAGATTCCGGTAAAAAAGTCCGTATTCTTTATCTCAATAATGAATCTGTATGTGTAAACGGAAATGATATTCTTGCCCATGAACAAAGCGTAAAAAGTGATATCACCATGCTGAAAAGTATTGCAGGAATGATGTCCGGAGGGCTTTTTCAGGCAAAACTTTCAGGAACGGGACATATTGCTATTACCACTCACGGAGATCCTTTAACCCTACTTGTAACTCCTGACACTCCTGTATTTACAGATCCTAATGCCACAGTTGCATGGTCTGGAAACCTAAGCCCGGAACTGAAAACGAATGTTTCTTTCAAAAGCCTTATCGGCAGAGGAAGCGGTGAAGAATTCCAGATGAAGTTTTCAGGACATGGATGGGTACTGATTCAGCCTTATGAAGAGGTATACTATATGGAAAAATAAACCAGACCAACCTTAGAGGTGATTTAAAATATTCGTAATCATTAAAATTGCATCCAGTGAATACCCTTATAAAACTATTTTTCGTGATCATTCTACTTCCTAATGTAATGATTGCTCAGACTTCAAAAAAAAATTACGAATATTCTATTGATCTTCTTCATATGAACAATGATGAAGTCCGGGTATCTTTTTCGCCCCCAAAGAATAATCTTAAACAAGGCAAATTTATCATTCCCAAACTGGTACCCGGGTTTTATCAGGCTATGAATTTCGGACAATATGTTTCTGATTTCTCAGCCACCGATAAAAACGGTAAAAAAGTAGTAACCGAACGTCTGGATAAAAACAGCTGGATGGTACACGATCTCAACCGGGTAAAGAAAATATCCTATCAGGTAGCTGACGGGTGGGACTCTTTGGAAAAAGAATCTAATGAAGCCAGATCTGCCGGCAGTATGTTTATAAAAGACAGCGTTTTTGTCATCAATTATAATTCTTTAATAGGATATTTTGAGGAAATGAAAGAGATTCCTTATCAGATTACCATTACAAAGAACAAGGATTTTTACGCTTCTTCTGCTTTAGATTATCAACAGAAAAATAAAAATACGGATATGGTTTGGGCAAAGGATT
Source organism: Chryseobacterium metallicongregator (assembly GCF_031324065.1). Lineage (NCBI taxonomy): Bacteria > Pseudomonadati > Bacteroidota > Flavobacteriia > Flavobacteriales > Weeksellaceae > Chryseobacterium > Chryseobacterium metallicongregator. The sequence continues at coordinate 99,140 of NZ_JAVIXS010000016.1, read as the reverse complement.
ACCGCGAACTGATAGATTCTCCTGTTTTATATTCTGTTCCTGATACCACCTGGCTGAAAATAGGTCATACCAAAGTACTTGTATCATTCTACAACAAAAAGGAAAGACATTACTCCAAAACAATTGCCCACGAAATAGAAAACATCCTGAAAAATCAGCAGGCTTATCTTGGCGGAACATTACCTGTCAAAAAATATGCTTTTCTGATTTATTATGAATCTTCCCATGAGAATGGATTTTTAGGAGACGGGCTTGAACATTCCCACTCTACGGTCTGTCTGTACCGTTCCGGAAGTATGAAGTTTCTTCCAAATGCTCTGAACAGAGTGGCTTCTCACGAATTTTTCCATGTGGTTACCCCACTCAACATTCATTCAGGAGAAATTCAGCATTATGATTTCCTGAATCCTGTGATGTCTCAACACCTTTGGTTATATGAAGGAATGACGGAGTATGCAACCATTCATATGCCTATCAAACAAAAAATGATCAGTCTGGAAGATTTTGAAAAAAGTCTGGAAGAAAAGATCAATGGTATGAAAGCATTTGACAACACTCTATCTTTAACAGAAATGAGTAAAAAATCTATGGAAAGACAAGATCAATATATGAATTTTTATCTGAAAGGAGCATTACTCGGGTTGTGTCTGGATATAAGATTAAGAGAACTTTCTAACGGTAAAACAGGAACTCAGGATCTGATGCAGATGCTTATGAAAAAATATGGAGCAGGTAAATATTTTAATGATGATGAGCTTTTTGATGAGATTACAAAAATGACCTTTCCGGAAATCTGTACATTTTTCAGAGATTATGTAGAAGGTACTCAACCCATTCCTTTAAAAGAATACCTGGAAAAAGCAGGATTCAACTATGATGAAACTAATGGAAAAGTAACTCCTGTTTCCAATCCCGATTCAAAACAAATTGCATTAAGAAAAGCCTGGATCAATCAATAAATTTTCACGCATATAACAAAATATGTAAAAAAAATATAAATGATCAAAATAAAGAAAAAAGCGAAAATTAATAATCTATACATCAACAATTCCAAAATCATTCAACTTTAAAATCCAACAACTCACAAATTCTTACCAACTACCTCTATTACTTCATTATCCTATAATCTATCACTTTATCGGGATTTACAAAAGTTTTAATATATTTAAGAAAAAATAATAGATGAACAATAGTAATTCCCGCAGAAACTTTCTTAAGACAGCTGCTTTAGCAAGCTTTGGAGCATTGGTTTTACCCAATTCTTTATTTGCTTATTCAAATGATTTTAAAACAGATAAAAAAGTCCGCGTCGGTTTTATCGGCGTAGGTCTTCGTGGTCAGGAACATGTAAAATTACTGGCTAAACGTAGTGATGTAGAGATTGTTGCATTTGCAGATCCGGAGAAAAGAATGCTTGCCGCATCTCAAAAAATATTAAAAGACAACAATAAACCAGCTGCTCAGGAATTTTCCAATGGGGAATATGACTATCGAAATCTTTTAAAATTAAAAACAATAGACGCTGTTGTGATTGCTACTCCATGGGAATGGCATCTTACCCAAGGTGTGGAAGCTATGCGCGCTAAAAAAATTGTGGGCATGGAAGTTTCCGGAGCAATAAAGCTTCAGGACTGTTGGGAATTTGTAAAAGTATATGAGGAAACGAAAGTTCCTATCTTTATGATGGAAAACGTTTGTTACCGCAGAGACATTATGGCCATCCTGAATATGGTACGTAAAGGAATGTTCGGGGAGCTGGTACATGGAAGAGGCGGTTATCAGCATGACCTGAGAGGTGTTCTTTTCAATGATGGAGTTAATCCGTACAATTCCGGGGCTGAATTTGGAGAAAAAGGATTCAGTGAAGCAAAATGGAGAACCGAACATTATGTAAAACGTAATGGAGAGCTTTATCCCACCCATGGATTAGGTCCGGTTGCGATGATGATGGATATCAACCGAGGAAATCGCTTAACAAGACTTTCTTCATTCTCATCAAAATCTGTAGGCCTTCATAAATATATTGTTGAGCATCCAAAAGGAGGAGAAAACCATCCCAGCGCTAAAGTAAAATTCAACCAGGGAGATATTATAACCACACAGATTGCCTGTGCCAATGGAGAAACCATTCTTCTTACTCATGATACAAGTTTACAGAGACCTTATGATTTAGGTTTCCGTGTTCAGGGAACTGAAGGATTATGGCAGGATTTCGGATCGGGAGATTTTACCCAGGGGCATATCTATTTTGAAAAAACAATGAACCATACCCACCGTTGGGACAATACTGAAAAATGGATGAAAGAATATGATCATCCGATGTGGAAGAAGTTTGAAACTACTGCTGCAGGAGCCGGACATGGGGGAATGGACTTCTTTGTGATGAATACTTTCATTGAATGTATCAAACGAAATATAGAATTCCCGATGGATGTATATGATCTTGCCCTATGGTATTCTATAACCCCATTGAGTGAAGAGTCTATTGCCAAAGGCGGTCAGGTAGTTGATATCCCTGATTTTACTAATGGAAAATGGAAAACCCGTAAACCTGTATTTGGAATGACCGATGAGTTCTAAAAAAACATTACTCATACTGGCAGGCGGATTGGGCAGCAGATATAAAGGACTTAAGCAGATAGATGGAATACTTGATAACGGTTCGCCTATTCTTGAGTATTCTATCTTTGATGCGCTGGAAGCCGGTTTCCAAAAAATAGTTATTATTGTCAATAAACTGATTCCTGAAAGTTATATTGAAAGGCTCAACGGCATTTCAAAAGCTAAAAACTTTGAATTGCTTTGGGTATATCAGGAGAAAGACACCATTCCTATTTCACTGGAAGGCTTTGATTATCCGGATCGTCAGAAACCATGGGGAACTGCTCATGCCGTACTTTGTGCCAAATATTCAATACAGGAACCTTTTGTGATGATTAATGCGGATGATTTTTATGGAAAAGAAGCCTATCAGCTGGCTGCCCATGAAATTAACCATCATCATATTTCAGATACACAATTAGGGATGGTTGCTTACCCTGTGGGTACAACATTGAGTGGCAACGGTGCCGTAGCAAGAGGAATATGTACGTTGGATGCTGAAAATTATCTGATCAAAGTAGAGGAACAAACTTCTATTCAAAAGATCAATCATTCAATCATTTATGTTGAAAACGGAGAAAATATAAAATTAGATCCCGAAACATTGGTATCCATGAATTTTTTTATTTTCCATCCTCATATTTTTTGTTATCTGGAAGCCTATTTCTATGATTTCATCGAATCTGATCCACTACCCAATCAGGAATTTTACATTCCTTCCGCAGTACAAAAAATGATGAACGAAAACAGAGTAAAAGTAAAAGTGAAAGCATCTCCATCCCGATGGATGGGAGTTACCTATGCTGATGATAAAAAGGAAATTATAGATTTTCTGACTTCAGAGATTAAAAATAACAGATACCCGGAAGATTTATGGAGCTAAATGATATTGTTGCAAAGTTTATTAATACTGATAATTACAACCTCACTCCTATTACTGATGGATTGATCAATACAACCTATCTTTTGGAGAATAAAGATCAAGGGAAAAAGTTTATTCTGCAGAAAATCAACAATCATGTTTTTAAACAGCCGGAAGTGGTCGTTAATAACCATTTAATGATTAATGAAGTTCTCAGGTCAAATAATTATCAATTTGAAATTATAGAACCCATTCCTTCTCTTACTGGCCAAATTCTGGTAAAAGATAAAAATGGTCAGCTATGGCGTATGTTAAGTTTTGTAGAAAACAGCATTACATTCCTTACTGCTCCCTCCTTACAGACCGCTTTTGATGCTGCTAAAACCTTCAGTTATTTTCTAAATACAGTAAATACTGAACAACTACCTGCCATTCAAGATTCTCTTCCCAATTTCCTCAATTTTGAGAAGAGGGTTGCAGATTATAAAGACTCACTAAAAAATGCAGCACCTCATTTAAGAGAAAATGCTAAGGTTGAAATAGAAATCACCAACCAGCTTTTGTCGTTGCCTGACCGATGGATTGAAATGGAGAAAAACAATCAGATTCCCAAAAGGATTATTCATGCCGATGTAAAAATCAGTAATATTCTCTTTGATCAGAACCATAACCCTTTAGCTGTGATAGATCTGGATACTATGATGATTTCTACTATTTTGTATGATTTCGGAACCATGATTCAGTCTTACACCAATACAACACAGGAAGATGACGGAACAGCCCAAAACAATTTCAATCCTGAAATGTATAAAGTTGTAAAAGAGGGATTTTTATTTTATCTAAAAGAAAAACTGACGTCTGAAGAATCTGATAGTCTTGATTATGCGGCACAAGTCGCTATTTATATCCAGGAACTTCGCTTTTTAACAGATTACCTTAACGGAAGTACCTACTATTCTATCATGCATCCTGAACACAATCTGGAAAGAACAAAAAACCAGTTAGAACTGTTGAAGGGATTGAGGGAATACTTGAGAAGTAAATGATTTTTAAGCTCTTATCATTTGTACTAAGATTACATACGATATTTAGATTCCTACGGAATGACAAAGTGTGCGGATAAATAAAGTGCTCTGTTTGCCATTCCGTAAGAATCCAGCTTTATCTTCTCACTCTCCGACTCTCAAACCCAAATCCCGAATCACAAAATCTGGCACCTCGTTCAAACTCTCCCATCATCAACAGTCACACTCAATAACCTGAATCTCGCACCCCAAATTCCAAAACTCCTAATTACCTCAAAAACTCAAGAATTCTTTTCCACTCTTCCAGTTTCTTTTCAAAGGAAACGGTATGAAGCGGACTTGTAGAAGGCAATAAAAAAATGGGCAGCTTATAATCTTTCCCGAGCAGTTTCTGTAAGTTCTTGTATGACTTTCCACCGTTGCAGAAAACAGCTTTTATATTCGGATGTTTTTCCAGCAGTTCAGCAATCTGATTGGCTTCTTCGTTTTTGATTTCGGAATCCAGACTTCCTTTTCTCTCACAGGAATCAATGACATCCCAAAGGGCGATATGATGTTTCTTTATCGTTTCAATTCTTTGAGTATAATCATAAGTAAATTCTTCGTGCAGCAATTCAAAAATGATTTTCCAGAATTTATTTTGAGGATGGGCATAATATTGCTGCTTTTCCAATGATTTCACCCCGGGAATTGATCCTAAAATTAGAATATCAGACTGAGAGTCAATGATGGGTGGAAATGAAGAAATACGGTTTTGCATATTCAAATATAGAGATTTAAATTATTTTAATCTGGCTGGAAGCCGGGAGCTTGAAGAAGGAAGTTATTGAGGTCTTAAAAAACGGGTTGTCGCCATTTTCATCTTTCTAAACAGTGATATCATTAATTTATGGTAACCTCCAATGTTAAGATTAGCAGCTACTTCCAGCTTCCAATAATCTGAATTAATTCCCTTAAACAACTCAGGTTATTTAGATTTTGGCTAAAGCCATTGGATATTTTTCATAAAAAAAGCGGGCTAAAGCCCGCTCCTATTGATATTTATTTTTATTGATCTTATAAAGTTTCCTTCAGCCAATCAAAGAATTCTCTCTGCCATACCAATCCGTTTTGTGGATGAAGTACCCAGTGGTTTTCGTTCGGGAAGTAAACCAGTTTAGATTTTAATCCTCTTAATTTTGCAGCCTGGAAAGCTTCCTGCCCTTGCTCGTAAGGAACACGGAAATCAATTCCTCCCTGAACAATCATGATTGGTTTGTTCCATTTTTCTACAAAGTTACTTGGGTTGAATTCTGTATAGGCTTTTGGAAGTGGTTTTTCCCATGGAGAACCAAGATCCCAATTCGCAAACCAAAGTTCTTCTGTAGTCAGATACCAGGATTTCATATCAAATAAACCATCATGAGCGATGAATGTTTTGAATCTGTTCTCATGGATTCCGGCTAACATAAATACGCTGTATCCTCCGTAACTAGCTCCTACAGCTGCTACTCTGTCACCATCTACGTAAGGTAAAGTTTTCGCAAAGTCTGTTGCTGCAAGATAATCTCTCATTGGCTGTCCGCCCCAGTCTTTTGAAATCTCTTCGTTCCATTTTGTTCCCCAGCCTGGCATCCCTCTTCTGTTTGGAGCCACTACGATATAATCGTTAGCAGTCATAAGAGCAAAGTTCCATCTTACGCTGAAAAACTGAGTAAGAGCAGACTGCGGTCCACCCTGGCAGTATACCAAAGTAGGATATTTTTTATTTGGGTCAAAGTTCGGTGGATAGTGGAACCACACCCCCATTTCTTTACCGTCTGAAGTTTTCACCATCTTAAGTTCAGATTTCCCCTGAGCTAACTTAGCGTATGTTTCTTTGTTTGCTTCAGTTACCTGCTTCATCTCTCCGTTTTTAACGTTTACAGAGAATAATTCTGTAGCATGGTTTACATCTGTTCTTCCTACTAAAAGTGAAGTTTTATTGTCTGTAAAGATTTCGTTGACGTCAAAATCTCCTTTGGTGATCTGCTGTATTTTTGCTGATTTTGAATCCAAAGCAAAAAGCTGTTTTGTTCCTCTGAATGCTGCTGTGAAGTAGATTGTTTTTGAATCGGCTCCCCAAAGTACATCTCCTGAAACGCTTTCATACCATCCTGAAGTAAGATTAGTGGTCTTCCCTGACTTCCAGTCTAAGATTTTCACATCATTTTTATCTGCTTCATATCCGTCTCTGGCCATACTCTGCCAGATTAAAGATTTTCCGTCCGGGCTGAACTTAGGGTTTACATCATATCCTTTGTTGGATTCTGTAAGGTTTTTGGTTGTACCAGATGCCAGATCGTAAGCAAAGATATCTGTATTGGTGCTTGTAGAATATTCTTTACCACTTTTAGGTTTTGTAACATATAAAAGCTGTGCAGAATCCGGGCTCCAGATAAAGTCTTCAGCACCACCAAAAGGTCTCTGAGGAGAATCCCATGTTTTCCCTTCCAAAAGGTCTTTCGCTCCTTCTACTTTATCGGCTGTATTCACAACAAATACATGGTTATATTTTCCTTCATTGAAATAATCCCAGTGTCTGTGGTTCAGATCTGTGTAAACCTGTGCTGTCGTTTTAGGAGTATCACTGAATTTATCTTTCCCCATCACTTTTTCTACCAATACCTGCTTGCTGAAAGCAATTTTCTTCCCGTCCGGAGAAATTACAACGTTATCAGCTTCACCAATCGTATAAAATTCTGTCCAGGTTTTTCCGGCATCTTTAGAAAGATAGATTTTATCACCTTCCTGCGCATAAATTCCGTTTTTATCCCATTGAATAAGGGCTTTTTTACCGAAATCAATTTTAGAAGACTGATGATTAAGAACATTCAGAAAATAGTTCTCATTTTTCGTTTTCTCTGTTTTCAGGTCTACCTGTCCTACTTTGTAGATAAGGGAACCCTGATCTGGTGAAACTGCCTGTACCCCAACTTTTTTCAAAGTCCAAAGAATTTCAGGCGTCATTACTTGTTGTGCATTCATTAAAAGCGGAGCTGCCAAAGCCAGCAGGCTGTACTTAAGTTTCATATGTTGATATTCATTTTTAACGGATGTACAAAATCAGCTGATTTCCTACATCCTTTTATTAAATTCAAAGATTGCCAAAGTTAATATTTAAAATAAAAACGGACTAAAGAATTAACATTTAAGTTTCCTAAAATTGAAAAATAAATAATTTATTTACTAGTGAATTTCACTAATTTTATAAAAACTAAACTAATACCCATTTAATATGAAAAAATTTATACTTTTTTCTTCACTTTGTGTGTCTTCATTCTTTTTTTCACAGCTTACGATGAGTCCTTTTCCCAATCATTATTATAATCCTTATCAGGTCACTATTAATGGAAACGGGACTATTTATTATACGACTGACGGAAGCACTCCGACGATTAGTTCTTCCTCTGCCGTAAATAATGTGCAGATTTCTATTGATCAGAATAAAGAGATCAAGGCATTTCTTGTTAACGGACAAGGAAGTTCTTCTCCTGTAATCAGTAAAAAGTATTACACTGGAAATATTCCTACAGCTGCTATTTATTTTAAAATCCCTTCTACATGGACTTCAGGAAGCTGCGTAATGATTGACATGGTTAGTCCCAATTCTATAGACGGATTTGCAATGGATACATTCTGGCCCGGAGTTGTCATGCAACCTACAGGATGTGAATCATGGTATAAAACTACAAAAGATTTTGAAAGTGCCAATGTCCGTTTTAATAATTGCACTCTATTTGAGAATATTCCTGCCACCATCAGCACTAATCTGATTCCGATGGGAAGTACTTTGTATTATGATTTTACGGATGGTGTAATAACAACTCCGCCTTCATGCTTATTTCTAACGACTAATGAATCGATATCTAAAAATAACAACGTTTTAATCAAAGTTTATCCGAATCCTGTTTCAGATATTTTAAAACTAAATACTGACCGGAACTTCAAAGAATATGAGATTATAGATGTGACCGGAAAGACTGTTGTAAAGGATCCGTTTGTAAAAGAAATTACCGTTAATCAGCTTAGTTCGGGATCTTATTTTCTAAGACTTAAAGATTCGAAAGAAGACCTCGTGTTATTGAAGTTCATTAAAAAATAAAAAAATCCGCTCAACGAGCGGATTTTTTTATTTTGATCTTTTATGATTTTAATTAATCTCCATCTGAGAACATTGAGTTCGCAAGAGAGGTTACGATTGACAATAATATACTGAAAATAAATGCCCACCAGAAACCATCTACAACCATGCTGTCTATGAAATAGTCTGCAATCAGGATAATTCCGGCATTGATTACCAAGGCAAAAAATCCTAAGGTAAGGATCGTTAACGGAAGTCCGAACAGACTTAAAATAGGCTTTACAAATATATTAAGAACCCCAAGCACAATAGCAAAGATAATGGCTGAAGAAAACCCTTCAAAATGTACTCCCGGCAAGATTTTAGTTAAAAGATAAGCTACAATTGCCGTAATAAATAGTCGGATAATTAAGTTCATTGTGATATTTTTTAATGTTATGGGGTTTGTCGAGCAAAAGCCATTCCATTCCGGAAAAAATAATGCTTTGAAACCCTTTATTGAAGGAATATTTTGTCTTTTATTTCCCGTAACGTCTTATTTTATTTTCATCATGGTGACTAATGAGGTCGCTACATGACTTTCCGAGTCCGAACCTTCAGTCTGAACATAAATTTCCGTTCTCACGACAACAATTTTACCTCCACCTTTGATAACATAGGATTTTGAAACCAAAGCATCCCCCATTGCCGGACGAAGATAATTCACTTTCAATTCAACGGTTACTACATAACAGTCTTCCGGATAATGGCTCACAGCAGCATATCCTGAAGAAACATCAACCAAAGAGGCTATCATCGCTCCGTTAAACATTCCTGCTTTTCTGGTCATCATTTCCATTTTAGGGATTTTCATGGATATAAAATCGGTTTCTACTCCCAGCAGTTCTGCTTTATAGAATTTCAAGGTTTCCGAACGGTTGAAGCTGTCTGTGATGAGTTTTCTTTTCTCTGGTGTCATTACTTTTGAATTTGAATGTAAAGGTAGAAATTGATTTAAAGATTAAAGAATATAAAGATTAAAAATTTCCAGTGTCAGGAAGCTTTGAGGGAACTGATATAAACTTATGCTGCTCTTTGATCTCTATATGAATATTTAAACCTTATAGGTATTGAAAACCTGTAACGTTTTGTTGTGTGTCGTTTTATTCAGCAATAATCAAAATTTTTCAGTTCAAAAGGTTAGATTTGCAGGAAAGCTTTACGATGGGTTTAAAAAGGTTTTTACAACTTTTAGGTTTACTGGCAGGATTCTGTTTTCAGGCACAGACATTACATTTGTATGGCGGTGCAGATCAGGATCAGTATCTGGGATGCCTAAACTGTGATAATTTTGATAAAAATTCGATCTGGAATAAGTTCAGCGATTACGGAAATGTCTTCAGTTCAAAATCCATCTGGAATACATATGGAAATTATGGGAGTACGTACAGCGCCTATTCTCCATGGAATTCCTATGCTTCTTATCCTCCGGCAATTCTGGATCAGGACGGAAACTTCTTTGGATTTCTTACTTTGAATCCTTATAAATCGGATAGATCAGAACTGGAACTGGCAGTTATTTTATGTAAGCATCATGAAGAAATTAAAAGTGATGTTGGAGGCTGGTACGAGAGGTTGTTCCGGTAACCTATGAATTCTCACTTCTTCTCTTGGAATATTTATATAAAAAACTGTGAAAACATAAGGCTGGATTCCTATGGAATGACAAATACAACGTTTAGTTTATCCGTACAGTTTGTCATTCCGTAAGAATCTCTGTATAAATGAAAAGCCGGAAGATTGTTGGAAAACGCAAGCGCGCAAGTTATTTTCCAAATTGTATGTTTTTAAGGCGCAAAGATTTTATCTCCGATAAAATGTGATCATGTCTAAAATTGTATCATCTATCGGTGTAGAGAGTTCTAGCCATCATTTCATTATCCTTGAAGAGGAAGCTCATATAAATAGCGTATATCAAAAGCTATTGTGTTTGACTGGCAGTCAAAAGGTTGCGGTTTCGAATCCCGTATTCTCCACTCAACAATGAATGCTATTTAACCTGATTTTTCTGAATCGTGAATTAAGATGGTTGGATAATGTTTAGGTGAGACTTACTATTGATTAACCAAGTTGCACCTGAAAATCATCACTCAAAGTTAAAACACCTTCTGCAAGGTTTTCCGGATGTGTGGTAAAGCCTTTCAATTTTGAGGTTTTTCCTTTTAATACAAGGTCTAAAAGCTGTTTATCGGATAATTTTTTACCGAAAATTTCAAAGGTAATTTTGAATCCGCAGTTTTTAAAATCAGAACATCCTACTGCTGTTTTTCCTTTGATCAGGTTGTGTCCTTTGCATTTCGGGCATTTCGTTTCTTCCCAGGACTGAAGTTCTTTTTTCTGTGCAGGTTCTCTTTTTTTCTTTTCCTTTACTTCTTCTTTCTCTTCTTCCTGAAGGGTAATTACTTTTCCTTTTCCGTACACTACTTTCTCAGTAAGTTCGGTAACCATCTGAATCAGTTCTTCTTTGAAAAGGTTGGCTTCATACTCTCCTTTTTCAATTTTACGAAGTTTGGATTCCCATTCACCAGTTAGTTCCGGACTTTTTAACAGTTCGTCTTCGATGGTATCAATCAACTGAATTCCGGTTTGGGTAGCGATGAGGTTTTTCCTTTTCTTCTCGATGTATTTTCTTTTGAAAAGGGTTTCAATGATGTTGGCACGGGTAGATGGTCTTCCGATTCCGTTGTTCTTCAGCATTTCACGCAACTCTTCATCTTCTACCTGTTTTCCGGCAGTTTCCATGGCTCTCAGCAAGGTTGCTTCGGTATAAGGCTTTGGAGGTGTTGTTTTTCCCTGGTGAATCATAGGATCATGTGGTCCGGTTTCTCCTACAGTAAATTCAGGGATGGTTTGTTCTTCCTCTTTTTCTTTGTCTTTATCTGCAGCTTCTTCTTTAGGCTCTTTGGCATAAACGGCTCTCCATCCTGCTTCAAGCACCTGTCTTCCACTAGTTTTGAAAGGAATCGTTCCTACTTTTCCTTCCACCAATGTATTTGAAATTTTACATTCCGGATAGAAAACGGCAATAAAACGTTTGGCAATCAGATCATAAATCAATTTTTCTTCCCTGCTCAGATTTTGAGAAGGTGGAATTTCCGTAGGAATGATCGCATGGTGATCGGTTACTTTTGTATCGTCGAAAACAGCCTTTGATTTTGGAATCGGAGCTTCCAGTAACGGAGCAATCAGCTCCTGATAAGGATACATTTTCTGAAGAATCCCTGTTATTTTCGGATATAAACTCTCGGATAGATAGGTGGTATCAACACGCGGATAGGTTACATGCTTCTTTTCATAAAGACTTTGGATATAATTCAGTGTATTTTCTGCTGAATAACCGTATTTTTTATTGGCTTCTACCTGAAGTCCGGTCAGGTCGAAAAGTCGTGGATTTTTTTCTTTCCCTTCTTTAATTTCGAAAGAAACGATCTCAAATGGATTGACTTTAAGATATTCCAATCCTTTTTCAGCTCGTTCCAGTGTTTTTAAACGGTCAATCGCTGCATTGAAAAGAACGTCACGATATTTGGTTTTCAGTTCCCAATACTCTTCTGTGGTAAAGGCATCAATTTCTTTCTGACGCTGCACCAGCATGGCCAATGTGGGAGTTTGCACCCTTCCAATGGAAAGAACGGCTTTATTTCCCCCAAATTTTTTCGTAAAAAGTCTGGTCGCATTGATTCCCAATAGCCAGTCTCCGATAGCTCTGGCATTTCCTGCCAGATACAGGTTTTTATAATCTTCTGCAGGTTTTAAGCTTGCAAAACCTTCTTTAATCGCATCTTCCGTCAATGAAGATATCCATAAACGCTGGATAGGTTTGTTGCATTTTGCTTTCTGCAATACCCAACGCTGGATGAGTTCTCCCTCCTGCCCGGCATCCCCGCAGTTGATGACCTCATCACATTCTTCGACCAATTTTTCAATGACTTTAAACTGATTTTCAACGCCTTTATTCGGAATCAGCTTGATTCCAAAACTGTTGGGAATAATCGGCAGTGAAAAAAGGTTCCAGGATTTGAACTGTGGACCGTAGTCATGAGGTTCTTTCAGGGTACAAAGGTGTCCAAACGTCCATGTCACGCAATAGCCGTTTCCTTCCATATAGCCTTGTTTAGGCGTGGTAGCGCCCAATACTTTGGCGATATCTCTGGCAACACTGGGTTTCTCGGCAATACATAATTTCATGAACTCGGGTTTATTGAAGGAGTGCAAAAATCGGGATTTTTTTTGACATTGCCAATTTAGTTGAGGGTTGAGGTCTTAGAGTTGAAAGAGAGGAAATTAGGTTCTGTATTATAAAGATGTAAAGTTTTACAATATATTCCATCAATCCGCTTTGTCATTCTGACGAAGGAAGAATATTACTGATATTAAATGACGCTACATTTCATTTAGTTTAGAATGATATTTTGAAAATCCTACATTCATGCTGCCTTAAAATTAAAAGCATTTAAGCTAAAACTTTGTTTTTAAATGAATTGTTTACTAGGGTAGATAATCAATCATTTATACAAAAAAGCCCCCTTAAAAAAGGAGGCTAAATCAACAATGTAATGAAACTAGGTTCATTATTTCTTTTGAGCTTCTGTAATGGCATCAGCAATTCCTCCGCCTGCGGTTTCAAAGAAGGCAGGGCCAGCCAGAAGGTATACTTTTTCTAATTTTTTGGTGGTAGATAATTTGTGCTCTTTCAGGTAATTTTCTGAACGGTTGGCATGTACAATTCCTCTCACTACATTTCCGGCTACCAAAGCGGTTGGAGAGTCTATTCCGGCATCTTTCAGATCGCTGGCAAAGGCAAAGTTGGTAACACCTAATCTCATCGCTTCACGGGCAGCTACTTCTCCTACGGAAGTCATTAAATCTGGCGTGAACTTGTTGCGGTCGCCTAAGCCAATCAATAATAATTTCTTTGCAGACATCGATCCTGCAGGAGGTGTAATTAAAAGGGTTTCCAAAGAATGTCCCTGAAACTGTCCTGCCTTTCTGATATTGGTTAATTCTCCTTTTAAAGCTTCATCCAGATGAACCAGTCCGTTCAATTTAGCAGGTAAGGCCTGAGCATTGAAGATGTCTCCTTCTGTATATTCGAAAACACAGGCTACCTGAAGCTGGGCATCTGCTGAAGAAGGTCCCTGTACCAATCCTACCATGGAGATACCGTCTACAGTTCCCCATGTTTTGGATGTTCCGATGGCTGTTGTTTTTGCAGGTGTTGCAGTGGTTGTTTGTGCAAAATTTAATGTTGAGAATGCTAACGTTGCAATTACCAGTGATTGTTTTACTGTATTTTTCATGAGATTTTTTTGTTGTTAGTTGCTGGTTATTTTTGTTGCTGGTTGTGTGTGTTTTTGTTGGATAATGCAAAGGCACTAAGTTTTTGCTGATGTTTTATTTTTTAAGGCGCAAGTCGCTTTGCTCCGGCTATTTTTGCTTTTTCAAAGGTAGTTTCTGTGATGGAAAAGTACATTGATCTGGAATAATTTGTTGAGAGGTGCGGGTTGCGAGTGTTTTGTTGGATAACGCAAAGGCGCTAAGTTTTTGCTGATGTTTTATTTTTTAAGGCGCAAGTCGCTTCGCTCCGGCTATTTTTGTTTTTTCAAAGGTAGTTTCTGTGATGTAGAGGTGCATTGATGTGGGATAGTTTTTTGAGAGATGCGGGTTTTAATGTTTGTTTGTTGGGATAACGCAAAGGCACTAAGTTTTTGCTGTTGTTTTATTTTTTTAAGGTGCAAGTCGCTTTGCTCCGGCTATTTTTTGCTTTTTCAAAGGTAGTTTTTGAGATGGAAAGGTACATTGATGTGGGATAATTGTTCAATTAACTTTCAAATTCCCTATATTTTTTTAAAACTTAAATACAATTCTGGAGTTGATAAAGAGTCCGTCTTTGTGGTTATCGATGACATCGTTGATGAAAGCTCCGGTATTGAAATACTGTATTCCTGTATTAAAGGTTAAAAATGAATTGATTTTATAATTAAAGCTTCCCAGGAAAGCCGTTCCGATGTATCTCTTTTTTGAGTTTGAAGATGGTAGGTTTAATGTCCCGCTGGGCCTGTAAATTCCATCCTGGGTAGAATATCTCCAGTTGAAAACTACGTCTGCCTGCACCGTTATTTTTTTACCTAAATCAATCGTTGCATAGGGATGAATATCAATTAAATTCACCGGACCTATCTGAGGATTAAATCCAAAATATCCACCTTTCGGATACAGAGGATTGAATGTCCCTAATGTTCCGTCTCCTTTATTGCTGTCGCCTGAAATATAATCGTTCCTAAGATTGATGGTGGGTTTTCCTTTTACATTTTCAAACATATATCCGATATCTGCAGAAGCTGTCCATGCGCTGATATTTCCTCTATTAAAATTGCCAAACTGATAGGCTGCTTCAAAGTTGTAGATAAAGCCACCGCCATATTTCCAGAATCTCCCGCCAAAAGTATGTCTGTTTTCGTCTGAAAGTCCGTCTTCAAAGCGTACATCTTTTCTGTGAATTCCCAGATAATAGAGCTCCAGATTTCCGCTTTTGGGGATAATCCATGTGTTGTAACTTCCCCAAAGGTTGACTGATTTCGAAGATTTGTTATCCAACGCTCCCGGACTTATTTCACTGGCAGCCATCATAAAGGCATCCGATCTGAAATTTCCTCTTTTGTACATGAATTTTAATCCATCAAAATAGAGTCTTAAATTCGGACCTTCTCTTACGGAGATCAGTCTTCCGCTTCCATAATCCAATTCCTGTCTTCCTGCACGTACGGTCAGTTTTTCTTTATCATTTTTTAGGATATCGACATCAATGAAGAGGTTCTGAATATTCAGATGGTCTTCATCAATCGGTCTTGGTCCATTTTTCCTTCCATTTTCCCATGCACTTCTCACCTGCCCGAAAATTCTTACCCGTGAGCCCAGATGCAGATCTGCATGTATCGTGTATCTTTGAATCAGAAAAGGATTGCTTCCAATTCCCATTCTGCCCCAGTCTTCATTATTAAAATCCACAAATTCCAGTCTTGCTTCTCCTCCCAATGACAGATATTTGTTATTGTTTTCTGCAATCGGGATGTATTTTATGGAGTTATAAAAAGTTTTTGCGGAGTCTTTGTATGCCGCATACTCTTCATCAAACCTCATCAGCTTAAACTGAGCTAAGAGCTGAATTGGAATAAAAATCTGCAATAACAGTACAATGGCAATCAGTTTTTTCATGATGATTTTTTTGTTAAATAATGATCCATTGAATATTTTCCTGCCCCCATCCATAATAAAAACAGGTAACACAAACTGTACATAAACGGAGTATCTTTTACCAGTAATGCATCATTCCAATGAAGAATAAAATATCCTGTAAGAGTCACAGCCAAGATCGGCAATACGGCAATTCTTGTGAAAAACCCGAAGATTACAAATACCGGAAATACGAGATTGGCAGCATCTGCAAAAAGACTGTTGAATGCTTCAGGAAGGTGCAACGGGTTCGGAACCTGCTCGGCTTCTGAAACGCCTACTCCTATTTTTTTTAAGCCGTGGGCTACGATTAATTCTACTGAAAGTAAAACTCTGAACACTAAAAGTGCAATATTGATTAGTTTCTCTCCCGGATTGGTGTTTGTGATAATATGAATTAACTTTTTCATGATTGTTGTAACTGTTTTACTATTGAAGGCTTTTATGGGTAAGACCACCCCGTCAAAAATTCTTTGAATTTTCGCCACCCCTCCAAGGGAGGGGAATTTTTGTACTTTTGATCAACTATTGGTTATTGGGTTTGATAGCCTCCGTAATATTTTACGGGTGACCATTCCGGAATGACAGGAAGCGGTGCTGGAGCTGCTGTTTTGTAGGTTTCATCTCCGTAAACTACTTTCCCATCTACGATTGTCAGTTTTGAAGTTATGTTTTTGATTTCTTCATCCTTAACCTCAAAATAGTCTTTATCCAAAATGGTAAGGTCTGCAAAATATCCCTTTTGTATTTTTCCTTTCTGATAGTCTTTTATTAATTCATAACCTCCATAAGTAGAAAGGGATAGGGCTGTTTTTCTGTCCAGCGTATTTTCTTTTCCCATCACCTGAGTTCCTCCGATGGTTTTTCCTGTGGTGATCCAGTATAAAGCAACCCATGGATTGTAACTTGCTACTCTTGTTCCATCAGTTCCCAATCCTACAGGAATTCCCATTTCAAGCATTTTTTTCACGGGAGGAGAAGCTAAAGCCGGCTTTTTACCATATCTGTGGATGAAACTTTCTCCCTGATATGCCATTCTGTGCTGTACTGCAATTCCTCCACCCAAAGTTTTTATTCTTTTCATATTGTCTTCAGTAACGGTTTCTGCGTGATCAATAAACCAGACTAATCCGTTCAAAGGATTTTCTTTGTTGACTTCCTCAATGACATTTAAAAATCTTGTGATACTTTCATTATAGGTAGCATGAATTCTGAAAGGCCATTTATTTTTTACCAGAAGACTTACAACCTCTTTCATATTTTTCTCCATGGTAGCGGGAAGTTCTGGTCTTGGAAAAAGAAAGTTTTCAAAATCGGCACCATCAGAAACCAGGTTTTCACCACCTCCGTTCACATGGTAATCTATTTCATTAAAATCATTGTGGCCATGATCATCAATCTCTACCATTCCTATCCATTTGGTATAATCTGCAAGCTCAGAACCTTTCTTTTGAGCAAATAAATAGTAAGGTAAGCGAACGGTAATTTTTCCTTCTTTGTTCAGCTGATCTGTTGTTCCATAATCGTCAGGGAAATTTTGGAATCCTCCTCCTGCATCCATTACAGCCGTTATCCCTAATCTGTTCAGTTCCGTCATATACTGGAGGGTTGAGTTTATTTTTTCTTCTTCTTTCAACTCCGGTAATTTGGCCAATGTTGAATAAAGGATGAATGCGTTAGGCTCTGCAACCAATAATCCTGTGGGAACTCCATTATTGTCTTTTTCAATAAGTCCCTGTGCCGGATTTAGAGTATCTCCGTTGATATTCAGTTCTTGTAATCCTGCTTTGTTTAGCCATGCTTTCCCATAAAGATACATGATGAATGTGGGAACATTTCCTGTGGCCTCATTAATTTCAGCCAGTGTGGGAAGTCTTTTTTCTTCAAACTGATATTCATTCCAGCCTCCGATGACCCTTACCCATTGTCCTTTCGGTGTTCTCTGAGCTTGTTCTTTCAACATTTCCAAAGCTCTTTTTAAAGATTTCACGCCATCCCAACGAAGTTCTGTATTGTAAAATCTTCCTCCACGGATCACATGCAAATGGCTGTCAAACAAACCGGGAATCACTCTGTTTCCTTTGGCATCAATGACTTTTGTATTACTGTTTTTTAATTTTAAAATCTGGGCATTGGTTCCTGCCTGTAAGATTTTATGGTCTTTGATGGCGACAGCCTGTACTTCAGGATTTTTATCATCCATTGTGGTAATCTTCCCGTTGGTGATAATCATGTCTGCTTTCTGAGCATTCAGGAGTCCTGCCGCCAAAACTGTGGAAAGAGTAAGTATATTCAGTAGTTTCATTATTTCAATATTTAAGGTTGAAGGTTTCGGCAGGCTTTCAGCCTGCCGAAACAGACATCATTAATGTTTTAACATTTCCTGAGCATACTGAATTCCAATACCGTAAGCTCCTCCGTGTTTTTTCATTAAGTCATTAACCGGTTTGTAGGTTTCTTTTCTTGCCCAGTCTCTCTGCAGTTCCAACACATACTGAACAGAAGTAATTGGGTGTGCTCCTGCCTGAACCATACGGGTGATTGACTGATCATGCGCTTCTTTGGAGATATCACCTGAAGCATCCGTTACCACATATACATCATAACCTTCGTCAATCGCTGATAATACAGGTCCTACGATACATACACTTGTCCACAATCCTGCAAAAACCAGTTTCTTTTTATTTTTTCCTGTAATGGCTTTGTGAGCGTTAACATCTTCCCATGTATTCATAGTAGTTCTGTCTATATAACCGCTTGTTGCTTCAGGATATACTTCTGAAATTTCAGGGAAAACAGGTCCGCTGAATGATTTTTCTGCCACTGTCGTTACCACTGTAGGAACATTGAATATTTTTGATCCTCCTGCTACCAATGCCACATTATTTCTTAATTCTTCCATGCTGATGCTTTTTGTAGCGAAAGCCATTTGTCCTTCGTGGTCTATAAGCACTACTGCGTGATTAGTAGGGTTTAATAATGATTTTCCAGGGTTTTGAGCTGATGCAGTTAATGATAATAAACCAGCTGCAAATGATAGGATTAATTTTTTCATAATTATTTAAAATTTAAGGGTTGTTATTTCTGTTGAATTTTTTATTTATAATGTCATCGGTACTTCCATCAAAAGGATTTCTGTACCTTCTTGAAGGGTTTTGATCGTAATTTCCTGAATATCCCAGACTCCGAATCCATCACGTTCTTCTATGATCTCACCACCTATTTCTGCGCTTCCTTTAAGGATAAAAACATAGATTCCATTTCCTTTTTTTCTGATCTGGTAATGGGTTTCTCTATTCTCTTCAAAAGTTCCCAGGTGGAACCAGGCATCCTGATGAATCCATACACCCTCGTCATCTGCATCAGGAGAAAGAATCTGCTGAAATTGATTGTGACCTTTTGTTTTATCTAATGTAATCTGGTCATACCTTGGGGTAACATTTCTCTTTTTCGGGTAAATCCAGATTTGAAGGAATTTCACCAGTTGATCACTGTTTTTGTTGAATTCGCTGTGCATAATTCCTGTTCCTGCACTCATCACCTGGATGTCTCCACTTCTGATCACTGCCGTATTTCCCATGCTGTCTTTATGTTCAAGATCACCTTCTAAAGGAATACTGATGATTTCCATATTGTCGTGGGGGTGTGTTCCGAAACCTCTGCCTGCTTCCACTTTGTCGTCGTTCAGGACTCTCAATACTCCGAAATGCATTCTTTCAGGATTGTGATAATTGGCAAAACTGAAAGTGTGCTGGCTCAACAGCCATCCGTGGTCAGCTTTCCCTCTTGAGTCTGCTCTGTGGATTACAGAATTTTCCTTTATTTTTGATTCTGTATTAGGAAGGTGATTATATCCGATCGGTTCTAATGGTTCAATTTCATCGATATCATTTTTCATAGCGTTGGCCAAAGAAGCTGATGCTACAAACATTCCTGTTCCCAGTAATCCTTTTTTTAAAAAATCTTTTCTGTCCATATCTCAGTTGTTATTTGTTCGTTTTTGATATGACAAATGTAGAGCGCTGAAAAACCCTGCACATTTAACTAGTTTAATAAATGACTTTGCAGCAAAAAAAAATGCCGGATACTTTTGTATTCGGCAGTATAACTAAAGTGGATTGCAGTTTTTTGGAAATTGCAAGAATCTTTTTACTCTTAGGAACTATTCAATTCAGTATAATAATTTAAAGGATAACTTCACTAGATTCCTACGGAATGACAAACTGCATGGGTAAGGCCGCAATTGCAATTGTGTCATTCCGTAGGAATCTCTGTATGAATGATAAGTCAAAAAATAGCTGAATAGTTGGAAACCGCAAAGACGCGAGTTGTTTTTTAAGCTAAATATTTTTAAGGCGTCAGGATTTTATTTCCGATAAAATGGGTGGCTATAATTTCACAGGAATATTCACACCTGTAAAACCCATGCAAATCTCTGCAATCTGCAAGTATAAAAACTAAGATTTATTTCTCCTTTGAAGCAAGACGCTTTCTGATGGTACTGACAAATTCTTTTGAAACACCGAGATAAGAAGCGATGTAATATTGTGCTACTCTTTGTGGAATTGAAGGATATACTTTGATAAATTCAAGGTATCTGTCTGATGCGGTTTTGGAAATGGTATTAACCAGTCGGCTCTGCAGGGTTGCCAGATTTCTCTGAACCAGCATTCTGAAAACTCTTTCAAATTTAGGAACTTCCTGCAATAATTTTTCTTTCGTTGAAGGGTTCAGCATATAGATTTCCGAATCTTCCAGCGTTTCAATATACACTTTAGAAGGTTTCTGCTCCTGAAATGAGGCAATATCACTGATCCACCAGTCTTCGATGGCAAACAGTAACGTTACTTCAGAACCATTATCATCCAAACAATACATTCTTACACATCCTTTGTGAATATACCCTTCAAACTGGCAGATTTCTCCTTCTCTGAGTAAAACCGTTTTCTTTGGAAACGACTGGCAAACAAGCAGATCTGTAAAAGTTTTTTCTTCTTCCGGAGTGATGGAGATAAATCGTGTAATATTTTTGATGATATTTTCGAACATAATGTCAGGTTTATCCCTGCAAATTAGGAAAAAGACTGTAAACTTCATTCTTTAAAAGTCCACTTCCGCCTCCGTAATGATCAATTACTTTAACGTCCTTATCTAAACCGGCACAGAATATTTTTATATCTTTCTCAAAATCATCTTCTAAGCCAGAGCTTAAAAGGACAATATCTACTTTATTATTTTTTATGTATTCATAGCAGAAACCTTGATCGCTTTGGATTTCTGCTGTCCAGCCTTCATTGTTTTCTATAATTCTTTTTAAAGTATCCAGAATTTCCTGGTTTTTTCCAATGACTAAAAAATGTAATGTTTTCATGTTGTTGAAGGTTTAAAGTTTACAATTCAATGTTTAATGTTTATATTCCCTAAGTAAAGGACGGAATAGCGAATAGGCGAAATTGCAAAATAATAGATTTCTTAAATCCTCTTAATCGAGAGTTCTTTTCCAATAATTAAATACAATATTTAGATTCCTGCAGAATGACATAGTGTGCGGATAAATAAAGTGCTTAGTTTGTCCATTCCGTAGGAATCTAAACACTTTTACTTCCAAATGCTCCCACTCAATAATCTGAATCTCGAAACCCGCTTCCACACTAACAACTCTAATATTCTCAAACCCTCCGACTGTCAAACTCAAAACCCACCTTCCGAACCGCTCCTACAAATGTTTATTCCCTGTAATTTTCAGTTCATTAAGATCCAGTTGGGATTCTGCTTTTCTGATTTCATCATCACTGAAGAGTTTTTCTCGTTTCATTTTAAACAGTTCCTTTCTTTGCAGGGCAAATATGTCCAGCATTACTTTGTGATATTCTGCCATATCATTTTGCCTGTTGGCACACATTTCAATAGAACTTAAATGATTCTGGTGAAGTTTGATATCACTTTCCAGTGCCTTTTTAAGATTCTCCAGCAGACCATTGCTGTTCACCGCTTCATTGTATTCGTTATCAAGTTTATGAACGGCAAGTTTATCCAGTCTCATCTGAATTCCGGCCTGCTGTTCATGAGAAGGAAGGATATGATCAATCTCTCCTATTTTAGTTAATTTAATAACTAAAGGCAAGGTAAGTCCCTGAAACACCAATGTCACAAAAATGACTACGAATGTGATAAAAATGATCAGATTTCTCATCGGAAATTCAGTTTGTGAATTCATCATAACCGGTATTGACAAGGCTGTTGCAAGGGAAACCACTCCTCTCATTCCTGCCCAGCCTATAATCAACGGATTTTTCCATCCCGGACTAGGATCACGACGAGCTTTTTCACTGAACCATCTTGGAAGATGAGCCACAGGATAAATCCACAACAGACGTACAACAATGACAATCAAACTGATAATTAAACCATATTTGATTCCTTCCATCAAAGAAATTCCCCCTAATCCATTGATGATATCCGGAAGTTCGAGCCCTATTAATACAAAAACCAAAGCATTCATCACAAAAATAAGGGTGTTCCAGACTCCTGTCATGTTAATTCTAGTGGTTCCTGTTTTAAAAATTTCATGAGCACGGAAAGACATAAACAATCCTCCGCTCACCACAGCCATCACTCCCGAAAAATGAAAATGCTCTGCTGAAAGAAACAAAATATAAGGAGTCATTACAGTAAGTGCCGCATCAATAGCGGGTGTAGTGGGTAAAAACCTGTGAATAGCATAAAAAATATGCGCTCCTGCGATTCCTATGACAACACCCATTCCTGCTACCAGAAAAAACTGTCCAGTCGCTTCATGCATTGAGAAAGCCCCTGTCATTACAGCTGCCAGAGCAAATCTGAAAACAATCAGTGAAGAGGCATCATTAATCAGACTTTCTCCTTCCAGAATGGCAATCGTACGCTTGGGAACTTTTAATCCTTTTAAGACGGTTGTGGCTGCTACAGCATCCGGTGGCGAAACAATTCCTCCCAATAAAAACCCTAATGCCAATGTAAACCCAGGAATCAACATTTGTGAAGTATAAGCCACTACCAGAGAGGTCAGAAATACCAATCCAAATGCCAACAAACTAATGGGACGTTTCCATTTCCAGAAATCGTTCCATGAAGTGTACCAGGCCGCTTCGTATAAAAGAGGTGGTAAAAAAATCAGAAATATAATCTCCGGATCCAGCTTTAAAACAGGGACTCCGGGAATAAGGCTGATTCCCAAACCGGCAAGAACCAGAAAGATAGGATAGGCAATTTTGATCCGCTGTGCCAGCATGACCAGCAGCATAACCAGTAATAAAAGACCTAATATTAAAAGTAGTTGTTCGTGCATGTTTTTTAGAAGTTAGAAATTAGAGGTTAGTTTTTAGATTCTGGTTATTTAGGTTTTGGCTAAAGCTAGTGGATTGATTATTTATTGTAAGGCGGGCTAAAGCTCATCTTTATTAAATGTTAATTTATGCATTGGATAGATTCCTACGGAATGACAAAGTGTACGGATAGATAAAACGTAATATTTGTCATTCCGTAGGAATCTCCACTTTACTTGATTACTTAAAATGTAATAACCACAAAAGTCACAAAGTTTTTATTTTAAAATGTTTATACAGTTTAATAACATACAATATAAAGATCACATAAGAGAAAAATCAAAGATTTTTATAAAACTTAAGTGTCCTTGTCAGAAATTCAATATTAGCTTATCAAATCTTTTGTGACTTTTGTGGTTAAATTATTTAAATATCACTGAATTAGCTATTTCAATTTCTTCCTCGTTAATAAAATGTCCGAAATTGGCATATACTTTTTCTGTTACCTCCGCATTCATTTCTCTTAAAATATTGGCTGTAGCATATACTCTTTCTACGGGCACATGAAAATCCGGATTGCTGGTTCCCAGAAAAATTGGAGTTCCTGCAAAATCGCCTTTATAATTTTCACGGTTGATTTTATCTCCTATCACTCCACCGATAATGGCTGCTGCTCCACCAAACTTCTGAGCATTTCGTGCTAAAAATTCAAGGGTAAGACAGGCTCCCTGAGAAAATCCGAAAAAGTAGATATTTTCAGGTTGAATTCCGGATTTTACTGTGGCTTTTACTGTTTCATCAACCATTTCAAGGGCTGATGACAACCATGGTTCGTTCTGTTCCACGGGTGCTATAAATGAGAAGGGATACCAGGTGTGATTCAGTGCTTGTGGCGCTAACAGAGCATAATCTTTTACATTTAAATGCTGTGATAAACTCAGAATATCCTGAGCACTTCCTCCACGTCCGTGAACCATGATCAAAGCTTTTTCTGCCTGATTCAATGGTATGCCTGCTGTTTTTATATTTAAAATATGACTCATTATTTCTATCTGAATTTTTCTGTTGGATAATCGATTTTGGGAAGAACTTCATTCAAACGTTCTCTTCTTTTTTCAAACTGTAGCGGCAATTGGAGATCTTCTCCTAAAAATGCGGCCTCTTCATCTACATCGAATCCGGGGCTGGAAGTTGCAATTTCAAATAAAACACCTCCCGGTTCTTTAAAATATACAGAAGTAAAATATTTTCTGTCTTTCACTTCAGTATGTTCCAGTCCGTATGCATTTAATCTTTTTACCATTTCCAGCTGAGATTCTGCATCTGGAGTGGCAAAAGCTACATGATGAACAGTACCTCTTCCGGCTAATCCTTTCAAAGCGTTGGGAGTAGAAAGCAAATCTACATATTTCCCCGGCATATTTTCTGTTCCTAATCTCAATCGGTCAGGACTTTCTTTGATCACTTTATGATCCATCTGAGTCGTCAGAAGTGCAGCTGTTCTTTCATAAGCATCCTGCCAGATTTCCACGTGATGAATCCCTTTGATTGCATAATCTTTTGGAATATAGCCGTTGTAATATCCTTTTCTTTCGTCTTTATCATTAAAAACCAATTCCAGCCCTAGCCCGTCAAAATCTTCTAGATAAATGAAAACTTCATCAGAAAATCTTTGCTGCGGCTGCTTGAAAGGAATATTGAATTGTTCCAGACGATTCATCCAATAATCCAGGGCTTCTAAAGAAACTGAAAAAGCAGTGGTATTGAGCATTCCTTTACCATGTCTTCCATTGATCAAATCTTTGCCATAGGGAAAAGTGGTCATAATGGTTCCCGGTGTTCCGTATTCGTCACCGAAATAAAAATGATAAACATCTGAGTAATCAAAATTGACCGTTTTTTTTACTAATCGAAGTCCTAAAACTCCGGTATAAAAGTCTATATTTTCCTGTGCATTGCCGGTAATTGCCGTTACGTGATGCAATCCTGTGATAAGTTTCATTGTGTTGAAATTGTTAATTGGTTATTATGATGGAAGGCGAGATTTCGGGATTCGGGTTGATAAGCGTGAGAGTAGCTTTATGCATCGTTTGTCTTTCACTTCTATTTTTTAGCTCAAGACTCCCAAACCCTATTACCTTCCGATTCTCAAACTCGAATCTCGAAAACCCGCATCCCGAAACCCGCCTCTCAAACTCACTATAGCTCTTCCTTCAACCATACATCATTATATTCTTCCGGATGACGTTTGAACTGTGCGTGTACATACGGACACAACGGTAAAATTTTCAAATCATTTTCTCTTGCATAGGAAACCAGTCTTTCCAGTAAAATTTTTGCAAAACCTTTTCCTTCATATTCCGGATTCACTTCGGTATGGTAAACAGTCAGTTTTTTTCCAATGACTGAAATATCCATTTTACCTGCTTTATGATCGTCTGAGAAAAGCTGAATCTCTCCTTTTCTTCCTTCTAAAACTATTTCTGTTCTTTCCATTTTTCTTGTTTTTAATTCTTAATTCAAAATTAGCATCTTTCTAAAATATGACCGATGATCTATGATAAGTTCGGCAGTACTCCTT
Organism: Chryseobacterium metallicongregator; assembly: GCF_031324065.1. Classification (NCBI taxonomy): domain Bacteria; kingdom Pseudomonadati; phylum Bacteroidota; class Flavobacteriia; order Flavobacteriales; family Weeksellaceae; genus Chryseobacterium; species Chryseobacterium metallicongregator. Next base: position 73,393 of record NZ_JAVIXS010000016.1, on the reverse strand, counting down.
CTATTTTGTCACGCATTCCTTCATATTGAACGGGAAGTTTCAGATTTTTGCCCAATTCATTCAAAGGTTCGTCTACGGTGAATCCCGGGTTGTCGGTTGCAATTTCAAACAAAACGCCTCCCGGCTCACGGAAGTACAGTGAGTAAAAATAATCTCTGTTGATCTTCGGAGTGATGCTTAATCCCGCAGATAACGCTTTCTCACGATACTCCATCAGAACAGTATCATCTTTCACTCTGAATGCAATGTGGTGATTGGTTCCGGCAGCATTTCTTCCGGCAGGAATGGTATCATTTTCAATAATATCTACAAGATTGGCTGTATCAATTGCGTTCGTTGCCAATCTGTATCTTTCTCCGTCCTGTTTCTGCAAATCATATCCTAAAATATCCGTCAGAACTTTGATGGTAGGATCTGCCTTTTTTAAGGTTAATGTAACATTATGGAACCCTTTCAAGGCATTTTCATCTTTGATATCATCTGTTGTCCATACTTTTCTGTTGTCTTCAACTAATGGCTCTATCAGCTGTAACTGAAGTCCGTCCGGATCTTTAAAAGAAATCATTTTTTCTCCAAATATTTCACCTTCTTCTGCATTTATATTAAATCCCTGCAGGCGGTTTTTCCAGAATTCAAGACTTCCTTTGGGTACTGAATATCCAATATGAGTAGCCATACCACTTCCATTATTTCCTTTTCCTATTCCTTCCCATGGAAAGAAAGTAAGAATGGTTCCCGGTGTTCCGTTTTCGTTTCCGAAATAGAAGTGATACGTTCCAGGATCATCAAAATTTACAGTTTTCTTTACCAGTCTTACACCTAAAACTTTAGTATAAAAATCTAAATTTCTTTTGGCGTTGTCTGCAATAGCAGTAATATGATGCAGACCTAAAATTCTATTGTCCATGTCTTTTAATTTTGATGCTAAATTACAGTGAACGGAAATCCTGTGCATTTAACTAGTTTAATAAATCAAAAAGGTCCAATGATCTTGTCTCTTTGATCTGATAATAATTTAATTTAAAATTCACATATTTTATGGGAATTCAAGCAATACATACATTAAGGTTTATAAAAAATCTACAAAATAAAAATGCACCAGAATAAATTTCTACCTATTTTATCCATGACAATACAAAAATTATTTAATTCTCATAAATTTCAATTTATATTACATTTTTAATAATTAAAAATAAATGATATTTTCTCTATTTTTTGAAATAAAAGGCATTAAAAATATTTTTAAAATTAAAATAAATGAGTGAATATTTACATTGTAAAATACTATCAAACAGCAATTTAAATCATTAACAATAAATTAATATTTAAAATGTCTACTTTTTTAATGGACTAATAAAAATTAAATTATATATTTGCAAACGTATTCAGGAAAGAAAACAAAATGAAGGCAAAATCAAACAATAATACAATTAAGAAACATACCATCAAAAATATGATGAAGGATATCTGTATGCCTATACATCAAGAATACTGTGGTTGACCTTACTTTTATATAGATATATTTTCAAAGGCTTTATCACGTGGTAGAGCCTTTTTTTATTGAACACAACAACATCAAAAAAATAAAAATGAGCAATTCTAAAAACAAATGGTTGATTCCATTGGCTTTTACAAACATCTATGTGATATGGGGAATTACGTTTTTAGCTATTTCATTTGGCTTAAAAGGTTTTCCGCCATTCATTCTTTCAGGATTAAGATTTCTGGTTGCCGGAATTCTGATGATAGGATATCTTCTTTCTAAAGGAGAAAAAGCAAATTCTCTGATCAACTGGAAGAAAAATGCAATTACCGGTATTCTTATTCTTACCGGAGGAACCGGGCTAGTAGCCTGGGGAGAACAATATGTAACGGCTTCTGAGGCTGCTATTTCGATTGCAACAGGGCCATTCTGGTTTATTGCTATCGACAAAAAGAACTGGAAATATTATTTTTCAGATAAATTTATTCCGATAGGATTGGTAATTGGTTTTGCAGGATTGATTATGTTTTTAAAAGGTAGTGTAAATTCTAATGCTCATGCATTGGCAGATGGAAACTTACGTATTACTGCGTTTGTAGTGTTGGGATTAAGTTCTATTGCCTGGGTATTAGGTTCTTTATATTCAAAGAAAAATCCGGCTTCTCAATCTACATTTATGAATATTGCCCAACAGCTTATTGTAGCAGGATTAGCCTCCTTTCTCATTGCTTTTTTCAGAAAAGAATGGACTGATTTTTCAGTTTCTGCTGTTCCGTTATCGGCATGGTTTGGAGTTCTATTTTTGATCTTCTTTGGATCGATAGTCGCTTATTTGTCGTACATTTGGCTTCTGTCCGTAAAACCCGCTGCTTTGGTAAGCACCCATACCTACATCAATCCTATTGTAACAGTGATTGCAGGCTGGATTATTGCCAACCAAAGCATCAATGGAGGTCAGCTGTACGGTTTATTCGTTATATTGCTGGGAGTACTTCTAACGAATGTCACCAAATATTTCAGACTTTCAAAACGGTCAAAGGTCAAAATCAGAAGAGTAAGGAGATTTTTAAACAGAACAGGCAGAAGATATCAGCCTATTTAAAAAAGTATATAAAATCAGAATGATAGAAATCAGAAACATATCAAAAACATTTCATCAGAAAAAACAGTCTTTTAAAGCACTGGATAAGGTAAGTCTTACCATAGATAAAGGAGATATCGTAGGAATTATAGGATTTTCGGGTGCAGGAAAAAGTACCCTGATCCGTACGGTAAATCTATTGGAAAGACCGGATGAAGGACAGATTATCATTAACGGAAAAGATTTTACCCGACTGAGTTCCAAACAACTGGCTGAGGAGCGTAAAAAAATCGGAATGATCTTCCAGCATTTCAATCTTCTTTCTTCGAGAACTGTTTTTGATAATGTAGCGCTTCCTCTTGAACTGGACCATACCAGCAAGGACGAAATCAACAGAAAAGTTAATGAATTACTGAAAATTGTAGGACTTGAAGATAAAGCCAACGATTATCCTAAAAGCCTTTCCGGAGGGCAGAAACAAAGAGTTGCCATTGCAAGGGCTTTGGCCAATGATCCTCACCTTCTGCTTTGTGATGAAGCAACCAGCGCACTGGATCCTGCTACCACGCAGTCTATTCTGCAGCTTTTAAGAGATATTAATCAGAGACTGGGAATTACCATCCTTTTAATTACCCACGAAATGGAAGTCATCAAAGCGGTCTGCAACCACGTTGCTGTGATCGATAAAGGAAAATTATTAACAAAAGGAACTTTAAGCGAGATTATTTCGGATAAAGAAAACCCGATCATCCGCCAGTTCATCAATTCAGACATTATGACCCTGCCACAGGAACTCATCAACAGACTACAGAAAGAGCCTAAAGAAGGTTTATTTCCGCTGGTCGAAATAGAACTTAACGAAAATATCAGTGTTGAACAAATTCTTTCAACACTATACAACCAATATAAAATCCCTTATAAATTATTAAAGGCAGATGTAGAGTATTTTGGAAATTCCAATTTCGGTAAACTTCTGCTGCAGCTTCAGGGTGAAACTGAAGAAAACCAACAGGCGATCTATTATTTCAACCAAAATAAAATTCAAAATACAGTAAAAGGATATGCTTAGTGATACGGTAATTGCCCTTTTGGCAAAAGGAACCTGGGAAACGGTTTATATGACATTTTTATCCGGATTTTTTGGATTTGCACTGGGTCTTCCGGTAGGAATTCTGTTATTTTTAACAAGAAAAGGCCAGCTGCTGGAAAATGCAGTCTATCATAGAGGGCTTTCTATTTTGGTTAATATTTTCCGCGCAATTCCTTTCATTATTCTAATTGTATGGATGATTCCTTTTACCAGAATTCTGGCAGGTACTTCTATTGGAGTAAATGCCGCGTTGGTTCCTCTAAGTGTGGGAGCTGCCCCTTTTATTGCAAGACTTGTAGAGAATAGTCTGATTGAAGTTCCTCATGGTCTTATAGAAACAGCCAGAGCTTTAGGAGCTTCTCCATTACAAATCATCAGAAAAGTTTTGCTTCCTGAAGCACTTCCTTCATTAATCAATAATGCAACCATCACTTTGATTACTTTAGTAGGTTACTCAGCAATGGGTGGTGCCGTAGGTGCAGGTGGACTTGGACAGGTGGGCTACCAGTATGGATATATCGGATATGATATTGTCATTATGAATACGGTATTGATTCTGCTTGTACTTTTGGTTTTCTTCATCCAGTTTATGGGCGACAGGTTGTCAAAAAAGTTTGATCACAGGTAATTGGGTGAGAGTGTCGGAGGGTTTGAGATTTGAGATCCGGCGTACGAGATGCGTGATGCGTGATCAGTATATATAAAATTTAATTAGAATGAAAAAAATAAAGATTTTTGGTTTATTAACTGCCGGAATATTACTGTTCAGCGCATGTTCGGGAAGAAAAGATGACCCGAACTTTATCCGCGTAGGAATTACTTACGGCCCGGAACAGGAAATTGCCGAAGTTGCCAAAAAAGTTGCTAAAGATAAGTATAACCTGGAAGTGGAGCTTATCCCTTTCAACGATTATGTAGTTCCCAATGAAGCTTTGACCAACGGAGATATTGATGCCAATGCTTTTCAGCATATTCCTTATTTAACAGAACAGTCAAAACAAAGAGGTTATAATCTTGTGCCTGTAGGCAATACATTTGTTTATCCTATAGTAGCGTACTCAAAAAAGATTAATAATATCAGTCAGCTACAGGAAGGCAACACGATTGTTATACCCAATGATCCTACCAACGGAGGACGTTCTTTACTGCTTCTGCAAAAAAGTGGTCTGCTGAAATTGAAAGATGGTGTCGGACTTCTTCCCAAAGTAACGGATATTACAGAAAACCCGAAACAACTGAAAATCATGGAAATTGAAGGAGCTCAGATCCCAAGAGTTCTGGAAGACAGAGATGTTGTTGTGGGGGTGATTAATAATAATTTTGCTGCTCAGGCAGGGTTGGATCAGGAAAAACAAGGTATTCTTGTAGAAGATAAAGACTCACCGTATGTGAATGTAGTCGTTGCCAGACCAGATAATAAAAACAGCCAGAAAGTAAAAAACTTTGTAAAAGCCTATCAGTCTCCCGAAGTGGAAAAGAAAGCCAAAGAAATTTTCAAAGGTGGCGCTGTGAAAGGATGGGATTGATGAGTGAGAGAGTTTGAGGGTTTGAGAGTAGTAGAGTTGTGAGGGTGGATTCGGGGTACGGGTTTTCGCGATTCAGAGTATTGCTTTTCACTCTTATGCTTCTCTTCAGTTTTTCCGCATTTACCAATACAATATTTAATAAAAAGCTGTCCGCCATTAAGCAGGCAGTTTTTTATTCGCTAAAATTTTATTTTCTCAATTTGAGATAATAAAAAATTTTCTTTATTTTTGCTGTAAATCAAATAGAAAGGCATTATGTTAAAGAAAACCGTCATTATAAGTTTACTCACCTTTATTTCTGCTTCTTATATGGCTCAGACCAATACTACCATCCCCGTTTATTTAGATGAATCCAAACCTGTAGAACAGCGTATTCAGGATGCATTATCAAGAATGACACTGGAAGAAAAAGTGGCCATGCTTCATGCACAGTCGAAATTCAGCTCACCGGGTGTTCCCAGATTGGGAATTCCTGAATTCTGGACAACAGATGGCCCTCATGGAGTACGTCCTGAGGTAATGTGGGACGAATGGGATCAGGCCGGATGGACAAACGATTCTATTATCGCCTACCCTGCCCTGACCGCTTTATCCGCCACATGGAATAAAAAAATGTCATGGAATTATGGTAAAGCGTTGGGTGAAGAAGCCCGCTACAGAAAAAAAGATATTCTTCTGGGACCTGGAGTTAATATTTACAGAACTCCGCTGAATGGAAGAAATTTTGAATACATGGGTGAAGATCCTTATCTGACTTCAAAGATGGTAGTACCTTACATTAAAGGAGTACAGTCTAACGGAGTGGCAACCTCTGTGAAACATTTTGCCCTGAACAATCAGGAAATGTTCCGCCATACAAGCAATGTGAATGTAGACGACAGAGCTCTTTATGAAATCTATCTGCCACCTTTCAAAGCAGCCGTAACAGAAGGTGATTCCTGGACCATCATGGGTGCTTATGACATGTACAAAGGTCAGTATGCCAGCCAGAATCAGTATCTTTTAAATGATATTTTAAAGAAAGAATGGAACTATAAAGGCGTAGTGGTATCCGACTGGGGTGCTGTAAACAATACAGAACAGGCCATCCATAACGGTCTTGATCTTGAATTCGGATCATGGACGAACGGACTTTCCGCAGGGACGAAAAATGCCTATGATAATTATTATCTGGCAAAGCCTTATCTTGATTTGATTAAAGCAGGAAAAGTAGGAACTAAAGAATTGGATGATAAGGTAACAAGACTTCTTCGTCTTGCCTATAAAACGACAATGAACCGCAACAAGCCTTTCGGAAATATTGCTTCTGAAGAGCATAAAGCGGTTGCTAAAGAAATCGGAGAAGAAGGAATTGTTTTATTAAAAAATCAGGGGAATATTCTTCCAATTGATATTAATAAGGCTAAAAAAATAGCGGTTATCGGAGAAAATGCCATCAAAATAATGACGGTAGGCGGAGGTTCTTCATCTTTAAAAGTGAAATATGAAACCCTTCCTTTAGACGGAATCAAATCCAGATTTGGAAAACAGGCAGATGTACAATATGCAAGAGGTTATGTAGGTGACATCGGAGGAGAATACAATGGCGTAAAATCCGGACAGGATTTAAAAGATTCCCGCTCTGAAGCAGAATTACTGAATGAAGCTATAGAATTAGCTAAAAAATCGGATTACGTAATTTTCGTAGGAGGTTTGAACAAAGCAGACTTCCAGGACAGTGAAGGAAACGACAGAAAAAGCTATGGATTACCCTACAATCAGGATCACGTGATTTCTGCTATTGCCAAAGCAAATAAAAACCTTGCAGTAATTTTAGTTTCCGGAAATGCCGTAGCAATGCCATGGATTAAAGAAGTTCCCACAGTTTTACAGGCTTGGTATCTGGGCTCTGAAGCAGGAAACTCTATTGCCGCTGTTTTAGCCGGAGATGCCAACCCATCAGGAAAGCTTCCGTTTACCTTCCCTGTAAAACTTGAAGACAATTCAGCCCATCAGCTTGGAGAATATCCAGGGCAAAAGGATGAGTTTGCAGCAGGAAAAGGTAAAGATCAGAAAAATCCTATCAATATTACTTACAATGAAAGCATTTTTGTAGGCTATCGTTGGCATGACACTAAGAATATAAAACCTCTTTTCAGTTTCGGACATGGATTGAGTTATACCACTTTCGAATTCGGAAAAGCAAAAGCAGACCAGACTACTATTTCACAGGACGGTAAAATCACATTTTCAGTAACCGTTAAAAATACAGGTAAAAAAGCAGGAGCAGAAGTTGCCCAGCTTTATATCAGTGATTTAAAATCATCTGTTCCACGCCCTGCAAAAGAGTTGAAAGGTTTTGAAAAAGTATATCTGAACCCGGGAGAGCAAAAAGAAGTTACTTTCACGATTGATAAAACAGCTCTAAGTTATTTTGATGCTCAAAAACACGATTGGGTAGCTGAACCTGGAGATTTTGAAGCATTGATTGGAAATTCCTCAGATGCTATTAAAACGAAAGTGAAATTTACCCTTAAATAAAACTGAGAGTTAAGAGTACTAAACTCTATTTAATAATTATTTGATAGAATGCAAACAGATTCCAGATTGGGATCTGTTTTTTTATTCTCCAACAGGTCACACAATTTTAACTCTGCTCAGATTACGAAATCTATAAGATACTATTGTTTAAACGCAAAAGAGCGCAATTCTTTTAGAAATAATTTTATGGAAAAAAGTTCGCAAAGGCGTTAAACTCAGCTGAGACAAATATTCCATTGCTAAACGAGGTGCCATTGCGATCGAAAAAAGTATACCATGTAATACAACTTTGCGAGCATTGCGTTTATACAGCAAACAATCTGCTATACTTTATGTACGTTTTCTGACAAACCGGTGTTTATTGTTTATATGGTTAATAAAGAAGCAGATTCCCAATTGAAAACCTGCTTTCATTTTTATCTAACAAATCCTGAATTACTTTCCTCCGCCTCCGTTTTTCTCTACGTCGGTTTTTGTATTTTCTTTTACCTTCTGATTTCCGAAACGTTTTACGAAAGTAAGGGAAACACCATACCAGTCCCATTTTGAGTACTCTCTGAATGTTCCGTCCGGGCTATAAGTCGTGTTATCACCGTAAGGTCTTTTAAAGATATTCATCAGCTGCATACTTAGCTCCATCTGAGTTTTCGGGAATATTTTGGTCACTGAAATATTATGGAATACGTTGGTATTATTCGCATAAGAATTTCCATTATTCTGGTTGGCCAATTCTACCCACGCACTTAGATTAATATTTTTATTGAAAAGATTCGTGTAAGATACGTTGGCAGAAGCTCCCCAATAACTGATATAGTCTTTACCCCTTAGATCATTCTTTTGGTTGAAGTCTTTATTATTAATGTAATACCATCCGAATCCGGCGTTCACATTCAGTTTATTTTTCAGGAAGTTCTGGTTGGTATTGGCAAACAGGTAATATTTTTCAACCTTTCCATCGAAGTTTCCTGGCAATGAAACCGTTCTTCCGTTTTCCGTAACATACGTTGTCCAGTAATCCTGATTCGTGTGCATATATCTTGCAGAGATAAAGTATTTTTTCAGGATTCCCAATTTCATATAAAGCCGGTCATTCGGATTGGGATTCAGATAAAGGTTTCCTCTGGAATAGGTTCCGTTAATTTCAGGAACGAGGAAAGGATTAAATTCAGAATACCACGGTCTCCAGATGCTTCGGTTATAGGTAAGACTTAAATCAAATTTCTCTGAAAAATTATATTTCAGCAATAAATTGGGAAGAAAAGTTCCGTATGAATCTTTTCTCTCTGCCCCCGCAACATCCTGTCTTACTTTATAATCAATATATTCATAACGTACTCCGATTCTTGTTTCCAGTTTTTTGAAGAACGTCTTACTATAGTTGGCATATAAAGAGCTCAGATTGTCCTCATAATGAAAAGTATCATTTCTCGCAAGATTGTAATATTCTGAATGACTATCATTCATACTGAATCCATACAGACTATTGGGAATAACATGGTTATTAATTTCCGTTTTTCCTCCTACTTCTACAGTACCCCCAGATTTCCCTAAAGGCTGTGTATAATCTACTTTCAGATAATAATTACGCATCTGATTGGAGCTGATAACTCCCAGCTGCTGATTTGAGCTGCCAGTCTGATTATTAATTTGTTTATCAATTAAATTGTCATTGTCATTGCTGGAGTAATTGGTTCCTAAATTAATATCTAAAATTCTGTTCTTTTCTTTATCATAATATTTATAGAAAGCATTCGTTCCCAGATTACGGTTGAATCCCCATGTATTCTGAGTCTGAAGAAAAGAGTCTCCAGGCTCACCATTATTGAAGATCATCCCATTAGACTCTGACAGAGACAAATTTCTGCTCTGTGAATATTCTGCTACAAATCCGATATTGTTTTTATCATTCAGTGCAAATTCTGAAGTGGAAGAAATAGACGGACTTTCGTTTCTCATCACATTCTCCAAATTGAACTGGGTCAGTTTATTCGTTGCATACCGATTGTCCCATGTTTGGGTCTTTTGTACATAATTTCCGCTATTGTAGCCTCCTATAAAGGTTTGGGTAAACTTTTTCTTATGATAGTTCAGGTTGAAGTTCGTGTATTGTGAGTTCTTTGTACTTTGCCTGTTGTTGAGGGAGATGCTTCCTTTTATTCCTTCATCATCTCTTTTTTTAAGGACAATATTGATCACGGATCCTGAAGTTTCATAACGGGAAGACGGGCTGGTAATCACTTCAATTTTCATCAGGTTATCTGCTGGAATTGTTTTAAGATATTCCTTCAATTCTTTTCCTGTAAAAACAGATTTCCTGTCATTGATGTATACGGTAACCAATTGTCCCTCGGCTTTTACCTCATCATTGTTATCAATACTTACCAAAGGCGTCATCCTAAGAACATCCCATGTTGTATTTCCTGCCAGAATTGCACTATTGGCTACATTGAATACAGTTCTGTCTATTTTCGATTCTACTGTTGGTTTTCTGGCTACCAGTGTAACAGCTTCTATTTCTTTTGCATTTCCTTTTACAGTATCGCTGGCTGCCGGAGCTGGAGCTTGCTGAGCCATTGCTAATGAGCCTGTTAATAGTGCTATTGGAAATAATAGTATTTTCATGTGAAATTATAGTTTTATCTATAAGACCACTATCTTGATAATTTCGTTACATCAAAAAAGAAAAAAATTAAAATAAATACTTAATTACCAACAAGATATCAGCACTAAATTTAAACATAAATTCAAAAACACTACACATTATTCAATAAAAAGAGACAATATAAATCACTTTCATAATAAATATTCTTAAAAAAGCTTTTTACACATAATTTAAATTTAGCGTAAAAAAGTTTTAAAATCCTTGATAATTATATGAATATTTTACTTCCAGTCTATATAAATCAATTTTTATTCAGAGGTAGTCCCATAAAAAAAGCCCGGATCTCACCCGGGCCGCTAGCAATAGCAAATTTACAAGGAATGATATTAAAAAATATATGCTAGTTTAAATTTTCAAAATAGTGGATAACACCTACTTCCGGCAAACGAAGCGGATCTTTATTAAAATCAGACTCCTTATTTTTACTGCTTTCCAGAAAAGAATTACTGAAAAGCGCATAAGAAGGTTGTTCTGCCACTCCGTTTTTCAAAAGCTGATGGGCTTCCACAATCGTTTTTCCATATAATTTTCTGAAGTTTCCAATATTGTACTGTGAGAAGGATCCGTAATGAACAATAAACTTAAGAGCCAGATCAATTTTTGTGCTTAAACTTTTACTTAACTCCTCTATTTTCCTGTTGAAGGCACTTCTCATCTTCCACAATATTGTTGAAATACTCTGATAGGATGGATTTTCATCATAACGGTAAAATAAAATGGCATCGCCCTCAATCTCGGAAATTTCAAAATACTCATCGTTCACATCAATCAGTGTAGACAATAATTGTCGCACAATATACTCACCTGTGTACAATTTTGTATTGAACACAAATTCGGTAAATCCGCTGAAATCCGGAATGAGAATGATCCCCTCTTGTATATTTGTCTTCATAATGATAATGGATTAAAAACCTGCTTCGTCATTAAAGACGAAACAGATTCAATTTTACTTTATTGCCATCCGCCTCCTACAGAGCGGTACAGCGCTGTAATGGCATTCAGTCTCTGGGTTTTCAGAGAAGCCAGCTCCAGTTCTGCCTGAAGTTTATTCGTTTGTGCGATAATCACTTCTACATAAGTTGCTGAATTATATTTAAATAACAGATCAGCCTTCTTTACTGCTTCTCCAGATTTCACTGCCAGTCCTTCTGCAATTTTCTGCTGTTCTTCCAGCTTTTTAATCTGAACCAATGCATCAGAAACTTCACCTACCGCTTTTAAAACAGATTGCTTAAAGTTAATTTCCGCCTGATCAGCCAATACTTTAGACTGCTCATATTGGGTTTTCAACTGTTTCCCGTTCAAAATAGGCTGTGCTACAGCTCCCGCTACCATTCCGAAAAGCGATCCCGGAACACTGAACCATTTGCTGATCTGGAAGGCATTCACACCACCCTGCGCAGTAATATTCAATGAAGGATACATACTCATTTTTGCCACATGAATGGCTGCTGCACTTTTTCTTACTTCAAGTTCAGCTGTTTTGATATCCGGTCTGTAGCTTAATAATTCAGAAGGAATTCCTGCAGCAAGATGATCCGGAGACTGTACATTGTTCAGGCTTGCATTTCTTTCAATTTTTCCGGGCATAGATCCCGTTAACAGGCTCAAAGCATTTTCCTGGGTTGTTACAGAACTTTCAATAGCCGGAATTGATTTCAGAATCTGATCTTTCACAATTTCCTGCTGTTGTACAGCCAATGCTGTAGTAAGCCCAAGCTCCTGCTGTTTGGTCAGAAATTTCAGCGTATTATCCGCATAAGCCAGATTGGATTTTGTAATTTCCAACTGAGTATCCAGCATCAAAAGGTTATAATATCCTTGTACTACAGCAGATACAACTTGTGTTTTCACTGCTTTTGCCGCTTCCTGCGTTTTAAGATATTCTGCTAAAGCCTGTTCCTTTCTTCCTTTAATCTTTCCCCAGATATCGGCTTCCCATGAGAAACTCAAAGAAGTTGTATAATCTTCCATATACCTTTTTCCCATAAACTGTCCGGCCATCATTCCGTTCATACTGTTGTCTGAAGGACGGTTGATATTGGCATTGGCAGAAGCACTAACAGTCGGAATATTTGCCCATTTGCTCTGATTGTAAGCCAATGAAGCAAATTCTATTTGTTTTAAAGCGACCTGAAGATCGTTATTTTGCACCATCGCTTTATCTATCAATCCTACAAGAACAGGATCTTTAAAAAAGTCTTTGTAGCTGATCTTCGCAATATTTTCATGAGAACCTGCTACAATGCTGTCACTTCGGAAAGCTTCAGGCATTTTTACTTCAGGCTGTTCATATTTCTGAACTTTACAGGAGATTGCGGTTCCCGAAATGAATGCGATATATGCTATATTTTTAATTTTCATTGTTAAAATCATTTGAATTAATATTCCCAATCCGCATCGGTTACTACTTTTCCGTTGATTCTTTCATGCAAGGCCTGAAACACTACGAAAAGAACAGGAACTACGAAAATTCCTAGGATCGTTCCGAAAAGCATCCCTGAAATGGCGGCATATCCAATAGAATGGTTACCCATTGCAGAAGGTCCAACCACAAAGATCAATGGGATCAATCCGGTAATAAATGCCAGAGAGGTCATCAAAATAGGACGTAAACGGGCTTTTGCTCCTTCTACTGCAGAGGCGATAAGACTTTTCCCTGCTCTACGTCTCTGAATGGCAAATTCCACAATCAGGATACCATTTTTTGCTAATAACCCAATCAACATTACCAGAGCAATCTGTACATAAATATTATTGGATAATTCCGCAAATGTAATTCCTACAAATACTCCGGAAAGTCCCACCGGAATAGCAATCAATACAGCCAATGGAAGAATATAACTTTCATATTGAGCAGATAAAAGGAAGAATACAAACACGATACATAATCCGAAGATCATAACAGATTGTGAGCTTGAACCCGCTTCTTCACGGCTCATTCCTTTATAATCATAAGTGTATCCCGGAGGAAGTACCTGCTTGCTCACTTCTTCAATGGCCGCCATAGCCTGTCCTGTACTATATCCCGGAGCTGCCATTACTGTTAAATTGGATGAATTAAACAGGTTGAAGCGGTCTACTACCTCAGCTCCTGTTACCTGTTTCAGGCTTACCAATGTATTGATAGGAACCATCTGACCTAAATTATTTTTAACAAAAATTCCGTTCAGGGATTCTTTATCTTGTCTTGTCTCTGGTGTAGATTGTACCAGAACTCTGTAATACTTTCCAAATCTATTGAAATCAGATGCCTGAATACTTCCGTAATATCCCTGCATTACTCCTAATACGTCAGAAACATTGACTCCCAGCTGGGCAGATTTCACTTCATCTACAAGCACTTCAAACTGCGGATACGTAACATCGAAAGTGGTAAATGCTACCGCTACTTCAGGTCTCTGCATCAAAGCTCCCATCATTCCGTAAGAAATATTTCCTAAATTCTGAAGTTCTCCGTTGGTACGGTCCTGAAGCACAAGTTCCATTCCACTGGTATTTCCGAAACCATCTACCGTTGGCGTATTGATCACAAGGAAATTAGCTCTTTTATCCTGGGAAAGCATTCCCTGGGTTTGTCCGATTATGTCATTGATATTATTAACAGCACCTCTCTCGCCTCCTTTTTTTAATTTAACGAAAATAGAAGCTGCCGATGATGACATTGAACCACTGAATAAGTTCAATCCGTCTACAGAAATTACTTTATCCACGGCCGGATTTTTCATCAATAAATCTTCAGTATCGGAAACTACTTTTGAGGTTCTGTCTTTTGAAGCTCCCGGAGCAAGGTTCGCGGTTACAATGATAAAACTCTGGTCTTCGTCCGGAATAAATCCTTTAGGCGTTGTCATAGACATCCATGCAAACAAACCTCCGAAAGCCACAATCATAACAAGTGCCACCCATTTTCTTTTCAAAAGGAACAGCACAGCTTTCCCATAACGGAATGTCAGTTTATTAAAGCTGGCATTGAAACCTGCGAAGAAACGATCTTTGAAATTCATCTTTTCATGCGTTCCCGGATGGTGTTGTTTTAAAAATAAAGCACATAACGCCGGGCTCAATGTCAAGGCATTGATCGCTGAAATCACAATCGCGATAGCCAATGTCAAGGCAAACTGCTGGTAAAACAATCCCGTGGAACCACTCATAAAGGCTACCGGAACGAATACGGCAGACATGATCAATGTAATGGAAACAATGGCTCCTGTAATTTCACTCATTGCTGACATTGTTGCTGCCCTAGGATTGAGCTTTTTATGTTCCATTTTAGCATGAACCGCTTCCACCACTACAATAGCATCATCCACTACAATACCAATGGCGAGCACCAAAGCAAACAACGTAAGAATATTAATAGAGAACCCGAAAACTTTCATAAAGAAGAATGTTCCTACAATCGATACCGGAACTGCAATAGCCGGAATCAATGTGGAACGGAAATCCTGAAGGAAGATATACACCACTATGAATACCAGAATAAATGCTTCTATCAATGTATGAATAACCTGCTCTATGGATTGATCCAGTGCATCTTTTGTAGCATAGGGAATTTCATAATCCATTCCTGCGGGGAAGGACTTTTCCAGTTCTTTCATTCTTTCCTGAAGGGCGATCTGTACTTCATTGGCATTGGATCCAGCCATCTGGAAGATCGCCATCGTTACCGAAGCTTTTTTATTATAATTGGAAGAAACCGTATAACTGTACGCTCCGAATTCTACTTTGGCAATGTCTTTTAATTTTAAAACAGAACCATCATTCAACGCTTTAATCGTGATATTTTCATATTGCTCAGGTTCTGTAAATTTTCCTTTGTAGCGAAGAACATATTCCATCACTTCTTTACTTCTTTCCCCTAATCTTCCGGGTGCTGCTTCAAGGTTTTGCGTCTGAATAGCACGGGAAACATCGGAGGGCGTAAGATTGTAGGAAGTCAGTTTATTCGGGTCCAGCCAGATACGCATGGAGTAATCTTTATTTCCATACACCATGGCATCTCCTACTCCTTTTACTCTTTTCAGTTCCGGAACAATGTTGATTTTCGCATAGTTTTCAAGAAAAAGATCACTCATCGTACCATCTTTACTGGTCAGAGAGACCATCGCAATCATACTGTTCTGTCTTTTCACGGTGGTGATTCCTGCCTGGATTACCTCTGCAGGAAGCTGGTTGGTCACCTGTGCCACTCTGTTCTGAACGTTAATCGCGGCCTGATCCGGATCTGTTCCTAATTTAAAAATAACAGTAATACTCAATGTACCGTCATTACTCGCTGTAGAAGTAATATAGTCCATATTTTCCACTCCATTGATGGCATTTTCCAATGGCGGTGCTACTGACCTGGCAATTGTTTCAGCATTAGCTCCCGGATAAGCAGCTGTTACCATAACGGTAGGAGGTGCAATGTCCGGAAATTTTGTAATCGGAAGGCTTACCATCCCGACGATCCCCAGAATAACAAGCAATACGGAGATAACCGTTGCCAGTACGGGTCTTTTTATAATTTTCTTTAACATGACTTCTTCTTAGGATTTTTTCTGTTGAGCATTTTTCTTTTGTGCCACTACAGGAGTTCCCGGCTGCAACCGGTCAAAACCGCTGGTGATATATTCATCGCCTGCCTTAAGTCCTTTCGCTACAATAAAATTATCGCCTGCTTTTCCGTTTACTTCAATCGGAAGCATTGCGGCTTTTCCTCCCTGAATAGTAAATACGAAAACTTTATCCTGAATGGTTCTGGTAGAGGCAATAGGAAGTAAAACAACATTGCTGTAGAACTGATCAAGTATAATCTTGCCTGTATTCCCGCTTCTCAAAAGGTTGTTGGGATTGTTGAATTTCGCTCTTAAAGTAATGGATCCTGTTGTTTTATTGAACTGTCCTTCTACAGCATCAATCTTTCCTGTTTCCGCATATTTTTCACCTCCCGAAAGCAATAATGATACTGCCGGAGTATTTTTAATGACTTCATCAATACTGCTTCCTGTGTATTGTTTCTGGAAATTATTAAAATCATTTTCACTCAGGCTGAAGTAAGTGTATACCTGGTGAATATCTGATAATAAGGTAATTGGCTCCTGATTTCCCGGAGTCATTAAACTTCCCAGACGATAGTTGAACCTTCCGATAAATCCGCTTACCGGAGCTTTAATGGTGGAGAAGTTCAAATTGATTTTAGCCGATTCAATGGTAGAAGTGGATTGGCTTACTGCTCCACGTGCCGCATTATAAGCTGCCTCAGCTTCTTTCACCTGAATTTCTGAAACCATTTTGTTCTTGAACAGTTCTTTTTTTCTGTCCAGATCAATTTTAGAAGTGGAAAGATTCGCCTGAGCGGTAATCAAAGCTGCCTGAGCACTTTTCAGCTGCTCACGGAAAACCTGATCTTCAATTTTGAACAACGGCTGCCCTGTCCTTACAAAATCACCTTCATCTACAAAAATTTTGCTTAAATATCCTGTTACCTGAGGTCTTATTTCCACATTGGAAACCCCTTCAATAGATGCTGCATATTCTCTGGAAACAGAAGCGTCTCCCTGTGTTACTTTTGCCACGGGTAATTCCGGCGCCTGCTGCTGATAGCTCTGGTTTTGATTATTCTTCTTACAACCCGCCAATACAATCAGCGAGAGAAAAAGTAGAGTCGATTTTTGAATAAAAAATCTTTGCATAACAATAGTCCTTTTAAATTTTCCGCACAAAAATCGAACGAAAAAAATTCAATAGGATTATTCGAAAAACTCCTTATTTTGTCAAAAAGACTCCTTATTTAAAAAAACATGAGAAATATCATTCATAGACAATATAAATGATACTATTTGCTATTTTTAATCAAAATAATAGTTGAAATTTGGTAAAAAGACGTCTTAAAAATACAAATCATTGATTATCAATACAAATCATCTTTTTTGTATTCCAAAGGAGATCTTCCCGTGTGTTTTTTAAAAAATTTACTGAAAGATGCCTGATCTGAAAAACTCAACTTGGATGCCACTTCACTGATATTCAGGTTAGGATTTTTCAGCAGCAGCCTGGCTTCAACAGCCAATACCTGATGGATAATATCTCTCGGGGATTTAAATACCGTTTTATTGATCACTTTCGTAAGGTATTTACGGCTGATAAAAAGTTTATCGGCATAGAACTGAACATTGTGTTCTTCTTTGAAATGATGCTGAACGAGCTTAAAGAAACTGGTCGTCAGCTCATCTTCTCTGTGGGTAACCGGATGAGGTCTCTCCGTTTTCTTGAAATAATTGTCAATTTCGTAAATCACCAGTGAAAAATGATGCCAGATCATTTCATTGAAATAATAATTATCTTTTTCCTTGTCATTCAAAACTTTCAACTCGTCGAGATGGAAATTCACTTTCCGGTATACATCCGATTCATTCCTGATGATATTGGCCGGATCAGAAGACAGGCTCTTGAGAACATTATTTGATTTATAATTAAAGCCTGCATCGGATATAAAGTTCAATGAAAAGAAAATATATTTAGCATTGTAGTCTTCTGTAATTTCATCCAGCCAAAATGTTTCCAGCATGGGGCAAAAAATAATATCTCCTTTGGTCACGCTGTAACTCTTATCATCCAACCTGAATGTAACGCCTCCTTTTTGCACCATAAAAATGCAGAAATAGTCGGAACGATAAGGCATATTAGGTTGTATGATGTAGTTTGCCTTGTCAATTTCCATCACCACAAATTCCTTGATTCTAAGATCAAATTCCACCTGCTGAAGAACTTCATCAAAAGCAAGCTGCGAAACAAAATCAGGTTTTGGCTGGGATTTTTTAGGCATTGGAAAGGTATTAGAATACGAAGATAGTGATTAAGGAGAAAGAATAGGCAGTAAGCTGTAGGCTGTAGGCTGTAGGCTGTAGGCAAAACTACTTTTTTGCTAAACGATAACAATCAGTTCTTTATCATAGCCGTTATATTTTTCATCGATATACCCATGAGGATTACAGATCACTTCTGTTTTTTCAATTTTATATCTGCATGGCGTATGGATATGCCCATGAATCCAGTACAAAGGTTGATATTCTTTGATTACATCTTCCAGATCAGATGCATAGGCAGAGGTAACGGGATCTTCTTTATAATGCTCCGGCACTGATTGGAGACTGGGAGCATGATGGGTAACGACAATATTTTTAAGTCCTTTTGAATCTTCAAGACTTTCTTTTAACCATTGTTTTGAAAGCTGATGAATTTTAAAGGTATCTAATGTTCTCATTTTCGAATAGGAAGGATCTCTCCTGATCATTTTATAATCGTTCATTTTGGACTGACAAAGCATTCCGTACTGAACAGGATTTCCAAAGATTGAAAAATCTGTCCACAGCGTTGCCCCATGAAAACGAATACCGTCAATGTCTACAAATGAATTTTCCAGCACATGAACATTGGAATCCAATGCTGCTTCCTTAATTTTATTGAGTGTCTTCGGGTATGAGCCTTTATAGTATTCATGATTGCCCAAAACATAGATGACAGGTTTATTGGGTATTGTTTCTTTAATCCATTCAACTCCTTTGGTTCCCAGATTGATATCCCCTGCCAGTACCAACACATCTGCGTGATTAAAACATAATTCCGTACTTCCAAATTCCCGATGAAGATCGCTGATAACCTGTATTTTCATGATATATAGTAAATAGCAAAGGTAGTAAAGGGAAACAGAATATAAAAAACCAAAAAAGAACCGGCACCTAAGCACCGATTCTTTCCTCATATAGTTTGTGTATTTTTAAGGCCGCTTGTTATGAAACGGCTACTTCTGTCTGCTTCATTTTTACGCTTTTCAATATAAAATAGAATAACATTCCGAGAGCCAGTAAAGCATAACTGATCAAAATAATCAGATTCAGGCTTCCGACTGCAAGTTCTGATGGAAAAATCTGACTCATCAATGTCATGAATGACAATCCGATTCCTGCTCCCAGAAAGTAACTTGTAGAGCTCAAACTTGATGCCAACCCGTAATGTGCAGGTTCCACATCCTGAATTCCCATCACTGAAAGTGCGGTAAAACAAAATGTCATTCCAACTCCGGAGATGCATGCCGCTCCCAATAAAACTACTGTTAGCGGATGTCCGGTATAAACAGAAATCAAGAGTAACAAACCTCCAGTCAGCATGAAAGACCACCCTAAAATTCCCATCTGGGAAGAGCTCAGACGTTTTGATACGTGTGGCAGAATAAATTTAGCCGTCAAAGCAGAAAGAATACTGAACGGAACAAGCATTAATCCTGCAGAAGCAGCACTATATCCCATATCTTTCTGAAGCATCAGTGAAATTAGAAATAAAAACCCGATAAAAAATGCTCCCAGGGTAAAGAATACCGCATTGGAAACCACTAAAGATCTATGTTTAAATAGTTTTAAATCTACCAAAGGCTCAGCAACAGATTTTAAACGGTAATACACCATAACAAGCAGTACTAATGCTAGTACCAAAGAACCTATTACCAGGAAAGGCTGTTCTTTAATATGAATCAATTCATGAGTTCCGTAAGTCAGACTTAAAAGCCCAAGTACCATCAATATTCCTGAAACCATATCTGTTTTTTGAGCAGTTTCATTTTTCTCATCTGCCGGCAGATAATAGTACGATAACACCAATGTGATTAAAAGAATAGGAACATTGATCAGGAAAACCCAATGCCAACTTAGGTATGTACTGATAATTCCTCCTACTGAAAGACCACTTCCTGAACCAATAGCAGCAAATGAACTGAAAATTCCGATGGCCCGGTTTCTTTCCTGTTCTCCCCTGAACGTATTGGTTACAATAGACAGCGCTGATGGCATTACTAACGCAGCTCCCAATCCCTGTAAAGCACGGAAGATGGCCAGTACCTCAAAATTTTGAGATAATCCTGCGCCTAATGAAGTGAGCATAAAGATCAACGCTCCAAGGAGAAACATTTTTTTTCTCCCGATCTGGTCTGAAAGTTTCCCTCCAATGATCAGAAATCCTCCAAAGAACAATACATAGAGCGTCTGCAACCACTGAACAGTCTCGGCTCCAATCTGAAACTGCTGCTGAATGGAAGGAATGGTTAAATTAATAATGGCAATATCCAACGCCTCTACAAATGTTCCTACCGATGCTAAAATTAATATTACATTCTTTCTTGTATCCATGTTTCAAATTTCCTGCAAAATTAAAATTAACAGAACGTATTTAAAAATTTAACCTTAAATTTGGAACAATATTTAATATTTAAAACATTTAAAAGAACAAAACATCTGATCTACCAGAAAAAACCTATAAAAACAGAACAAAATGGCAACTGAAAATTATATTCCAGATGAAAAAGACTTATCTATCCTCCGTTTGCTTCAGAAAGATGCAAAGATGAGTGTCCGAGACATTTCGGCAAGAATCAATTTGAGTCCTACGCCTACGCATGAGCGTATCAAACGTATGGAAAAACAGGGAATCATTAAAGAATATACTGCTGTAGTAGACCGTAAAAAGGTCAATAAAGGAATGATGGTGATCTGTATGATTGCCTTAAATGTCCATAATAAAAAAACAGCGGGAAAATTCATTGAGGAAGTGGGCAAACTGAAGGAAGTGGTAGAGTTTTACAATATCAGCGGAGATTTTGATTTTATGCTGAAGATTCTTGCTCCCAATATGGATGAGTTCCATGAGTTTTTTGTGAACAAATTATCTGAAATTGAAGGAATTGGTCAGACCAAAAGTATTTTTGTCATGAACAGTATCAAGGAAAGTGCTCAGATTGTTTAATATGGGAAATAAAAAAGCAACTGCATAAAAATACAGCTGCTTTCTATTATTTTAAGACAGATTACTCTGCCTGTACTTATTTCCAGTAGTTCCAGACTGAGCCGTCAAATACTGCCAGAGTCTTGCTGGCTGTATCATAACAGATCATTCCCGGATAAGGATTTTTCACATTAAGATGGGGTGATGTTATTTTAGGAAGAATCATTGCTTTATTTTGAGATTCCAGCACCAAAACTCCATCAGCAGAACTTATTGCCTCTCCCATAATGACTCCTTTCCCTGACTCTGCAGAATTGTTGACAATAACCGCACTTGAATTTCCGGCATCTGATAAGGATTTCCAGACCTCATTTTCATAGACTTTTACTTTGCTATCTGTGACATCGAAGATGAATGTTCCATTTGCCAAAGATCCTGTAGGAAATCCTGAGGTAGCGGGAAGAATTAAGCCTTTTGTATTTCCTGATACGTTATCAAAGTCTAACACCGTACTGCTTCCGTCTATCACCTGTTTACCAATAGCTACCTGAGCAAAAAACGAGTTAAAAATAACCAAAGCTATTGCTATCCCTATATTTTTTATATTTTTCATACGATCTATTTATCGGTTTAATCATTACAGCTTCTTTGTACACATTTCCATTCGGTGCCGTTATAAAGCTTTACACATTTATCCTGAATATCATACAGAAGCATTCCTTCTTTCGGTTCTGCGATGGCATCTCCAGACTGTGGTGTCTGACTTACGTGCTGAACTCTGGTAATGACAAAACCTTTGTTTTTTGATTCCATAGCCAAAAATCCATTCGGTACATTTTCCGGCCATGCCTTATTTTTCTGTTGTATGGTAATTCCGAATTTAGTAAATCCATCTGGTGTACCGGAAATTCCGGGTTTTGTACAAAATCCATCGATCTCATCAATAATCACAGGCGCATTTCCACAACTTGATTTATCTTCAGACAATCCTTCAGGCCAAAGAGAAGGACACATTGCTTTGGTGGCATTGGGACCACAAAAACTGGAATTTCCCATTCCTAATCCTGTCACAGATCCCATTACAATAGCTACGATCTGACTGTCATCACTGATAATGGAAGCTCCACCTCCACCACTTACATCTGCTTTTGCAATACAATAAGCTCTGCCAGTAGGAATACCTACATATTCAACGGAAGGATACGTAGTGGACTGCTGGGTAAATGTTCCACAAATTTCTACCACACTGCTTGTTCCCATTTCAATAACAGAAGTTGTTCCGGGATAAAAGCCACCAAAGGTTGGATCTTCCTGAACGACCGATCCTACAAGCGATAGAAAGGATTTGGTTCCCAGTTTAATTTTTGAATTTTTCTGAGATCCGAAAGTTCCTACTTTCACCGTTCCTGTCGACTTAACACTTGCTCCATCACCAATTTCCAGCACTCCATCCACCTGGATACTGTTGGATTGCAACTGTCCGGATTGTATCATAAGAGTTGCTCCGTTCGGGATACTGATATTGGTACTTACATTAAGATTTCCGTTAAGACAATACGTATTTCCACTTGTCATCGCCTGCCCTGTATAAGGAATACACTGAGCATAAGCCACAGCGCTCAAAGCAAGCATTAATAAAAAAGATAATTTTTTATTAATCTTTAAAAAAAATAGGTTATTCATATACATTTATAATACTTTAACAAATTATTACTGTTTTAATAATAAAAATTTAAATTTTCAACATCATCGACCCCACTAACAACAATTAACATACCAAACAACTGTTTAATTTTTCACTCCATATATGACATTTAACCATCATCCATCACTGCCAATGTTATTAAAAAACACTTATAAATGTTACACCACAGCAAACTACACCTTTCCAATTCTGTTTATATTCAACAGAATTAGTTTTCAAAATTTTATATTTCAAATCGTGTTTTCATCCTATGTTTAATAGAAATAATTCCGCTGTTTTTAACTGAATACAACAATAGATAATCTGAATAGCAGACCTCCATGAAAATTCACATTAAAAACCGTAAATTTGCAGCATGAATAACGATACGATATGTGCACTGGCTACTGCCAATGGAATAGGTGCTTTGGGCATCATCCGAGTTTCTGGAAATGAGGCTTTATCTGTAGTTCAGAAAAGTTTTCCGGCTAAAAATCTGGAAAAACAGAAATCCCACACCATCCATTACGGTTATTTTATGGATGAGGAGGAAGCTATTGATGAGGTAATGCTTTCAATCTTCCTGGCTCCAAAAAGTTTCACCACGGAAAATTCTGTGGAGATTGCTTTTCACGGGTCTCCGCATATCGGAAAACGTATTCTTGAAACACTGATCAAAAACGGAGCAAGAATGGCGAAGGCGGGAGAATTTACCCTTCGTGCCTTTATCAATGGAAGAATTGACCTTTCCCAGGCGGAAGCTATTGCTGATGTCATCGCCTCTGAAAATGAAGCTTCCAGAAAAGTAGCGATCAATCAACTGAAAGGAGGAATTACCAACGAAATATCTGTATTAAGAACCGATCTTCTGAATTTTGTTTCCTTAATTGAACTGGAGCTGGATTTTGCTGAAGAAGATGTAGAGTTTGCAGACAGAAGTGCATTGAGTGGATTATTGGATAAAATTGAATTAAAATTAAATTCTCTGATTGAGAGTTTCCAATACGGAAATGCCATTAAGAACGGAACCGCCGTGGCTATTATCGGAAAACCCAATGCCGGAAAATCTACGCTGCTGAACTCTCTTTTAAAGGAAGAAAGAGCAATCGTGAGTAATATTGCAGGAACAACAAGAGATACCATTGAAGAAATTCTTCATATTAAAGGACATGCTTTCCGATTGATTGATACCGCAGGACTTCGTGAAACGGTGGATGAAATTGAAGCTATCGGAGTAAAAAAAGCAAAAGAAAAGGTAGAAAACGCCAATATTTTGGTGTACCTGGCCGATGCTGCTACGGAAGATTTTTCGGAAGATATTGAAATGATTCAATCATTGTTAAGAGAAGATCTGAAGCTGATTATCTGTGCAACAAAAATTGATGAAGTGACTCCTACCAAATACGAAACGGTAGAAGATATTTTCAGAAATGCCATTTCCCACGAATTTGATTTCATTAAAATCTCAGCTGTTGAAAATCAAAATATTCAGGATCTGAAGAATGAACTTTCATCGTATGTTGAGCAGTTAAAGTCTGAAGAAAACAATGTTGTCATTACCAACCAGCGCCACTTTGAAGCCTTAAGAAAGTCTCTGGATGCCGTTCATAAGGTAAAAGAAGCTATTTCTTTCCAAATCTCTACAGAATTACTGGCGTATGAGCTTAGAAACGCCCTGGAACATCTTGGAGAAATTTCCGGAGAAGTGACGAATGATGAAGTACTGGGGAATATTTTTTCTAAGTTTTGTATCGGAAAATAGATACAATCATCTTTTAAAAATCTTGAATTCAAAATATAAAACAGTCTTTTTAAGACTGTTTTTTTGTTTATTAAAGTCCCTGTTCGAAAATTTCAAACTTTGGAGCTTTATTACTGACTCAAAGTCTGGAGACTTTGCGAAACAGAGAATTTAGAATAGCATTTGGTACGAGAGTTGAGATGCTAAGGAAAAAGCTTGATTTGAGTTATAGAGAGTTAGCTCAAAAATGCGATGTAGATCATAGCAATATTAGAAAAATAGGAAGTGGATCTTAGAATTTCTACTATTCAAGAGTTAGCCAAAGGTTTAAATGTGCATCCACAGAAACTAATTTATATAAAGTAATAAAAGCTTCCAATATATTCAACTAATATGTCATATGCTTTTAAATATTTAATTTGCCTCAACCTTAGCTGAAACTTTACAGAAACAAGCGAAAAGATTTTTAGGATCAGAGTTTCTGGGATAGGTGAACAATATTATTGCTATATTTGGTAAAATAACTATACACCATATGACTGTTCAAGATTTATTCTTCTCGTTACCACTATATCAAAAAATCAAGCTTGACAAAACACATTCTGAATTAATAAGCGATTTTTTTCATTATACATATCAGATAGAGGGTTACAATCCATCAATTGGTGAAAATACATCTTTTATTATTAGAAGAAATAGACATTTTGGAACTGTCACTTCAAATTATGAAAAATATAACGGTTTCCATAATATAGAATTAGTTTGTGTGAGAACACAAGAACTTTTCAAATATTTTTTCATTTTACAATCAATTGAAATTGAAGAAGATATTTACGAATCATTTCTAGTAAAGATAGGACAATATCCATCATTAGCTGATTTGGAATTTTCGAAACTTAATAAATTTTCTAAAGTTATTGACAAACCTTCTCTTCACGAAATAAAAAAGGCGGTCGGCTTAGCGGCTAATGGGGTAGGTATTGGATCTTATGTCTATCTACGAAGAGTTTTTGAAAATTTAATAGAAAGTAAACATCAGAAGAGCAAAATTTTGCAAGGTTGGGATGAAGCAGCATATCAAGTAGCCAGAATGGATGATAAAATTTTAATATTAAAAGATCATTTACCAACTATTTTAGTTTCTCACAGAAGTATTTACGGTATTGTAAGCAAAGGCATTCATGAGCTTTCAGAGAATGAGTGTTTAGCATACTTTCAAGTTTTATTAGATGCTATTGTAATGATGTTGGAAGAAGAATTCAAACTAAAAGAAGAAGAGAAAAGATTAGCGGATATGAAAGCTAATTTGGCTAAAATTCATCAAGATTTAAAAAAATCATAATTTAAATGGATAATAATAATATTGGGAATGAGAGTGTACCCAAAAAAATAGATGATAATTTAACTCAGAATGAAAGTGCAATGGAAAAAGTTTCTGATTTTACTAACTCTCTTATATTTATAGATACAAATGTTTTTCTAGATTTTTATAGGATTAGAAATTCTGATGTGTCAATAAAATTATTAGATGAAATACTGAAACGCAAAGACTCTGTAATTATTACAACTCAAATCGAAATGGAGTTTAAAAAAAACAGACAAATTGTTTTTGGACAAACTTATACTGAATTAACTAAAACTAGAAACTTTTCATTGAGCTTGCCACATATCTTAACAGTTGAAGAAGAAGTTAAGGATTTTAATGAGACAAAGAAAAAGTTAAACGAATACCAGTCAAAGCTTGAAGACAAATTTGCATCAATTTTGACCAACCCATTGGAGCATGATCAAGTTTACAAAAAACTTGAAGAGATATTTGCTCATAAATCAGAATTTAATCTTAACCGCGATAATATAGCAAACACTGTTATAGCTGAAGTGGCTAGAAAAAGATTTGATTTAGGATATCCTCCAAGAAAAGATAGCGATAACTCAATCGGTGATGCTATTAATTGGGAGTGGATAATACAGTGTGCTAAAACCTCTGGAAAATCTGTTATTATTGTAACAAGAGATTCTGATTATGGATATATTTTTAAACAAGAACCACATTTAAATGACTGGTTAGCACAAGAGTTCAGAGATAGAGTTAACTCAGAAAATTCCATATTTTTAACTAATAAATTGACAAAAGCTTTTGAAATAGTTAATATTGAAGTAACGAAAGAGATGGTCGAAGAAGAACAAAAAATTATTTCAAATAACGACGAATGGCAGCATCAAAGTGTTAGAGATAGGGAGTCTTCGTGGCAAACAAACGAAAGATTAGGTGGTGGAATATACGGATCTCAGAGCAATCTTTTTAAAACTTGGGAATCTTTGGGCATAGTTCAAAGGCCAAATACTACTCAACTCTTTTCACCATCTTGGAAGACAATGATGGAAGCTTCTCAACCGCCAACTTATCTCAGCATGCTTAATAATATTAATTCATGGAACGATCAAAGTAAAAAATGGCCATTTAATTCTAAAATTTAGAATTCTAGTTTAAAACTGGAAAAATTTTAAAGGCAACATTTTAATATATACCAAGTTCGAAATCATAACTAGTGAATATTTTTAACTGATAATACATACTTGTATATTAACAGCATAAACCATGCAAAGGAAAACTATAATATGATAATTAGCTATAATAAAGGACATAAATCCTATAAATTTTATAACCGTACTTACAAAAATTCAGAAAATATTTATACGATAATTGTTGGAAAGAACGGAAGTGGTAAGAGTCGCCTACTGAACGGAGTTATCGAAAATTTTATTCCTCATAATTTAATCAGAAAACACGGAAATAGTAAGCCTGGAGAAGTTATATGTACTGAACCACCAAAAAAAATAATTGCAGTTTCAACAAGTCCTTATGATAAATTCCCACTTATACAACCTCAATATTACGAGCCAATTATTAATACTTTTTATTCTTATATAGGAATTAGAGATGTGAAATCATTTGATATTTCACTGGGTTTTATGTCTAAAATTATTAAAGAATTACTCTATATACGATTAGGCAAAGAAGGGAATTATTTAGAAGTAATAAATGTATTAAAGTACTTAGGATATTCGGAAGAGCTCATCATCACATTTGAAATAGGAACTACCTCTACTCAGGTCAAAAAATTTTTGGAAGATCAAGATTTGAGCAATCTATCTAAAGGTCCTAGTAAACTTCATAGGTATTTTTTCGAAGATCAATTTAAAACAGAAAAAATTGAAAAGTTAAAAAATATTTTTTTTGAATACGACTTTAGAAAGGAAAAACGTTTACCTATCGTAACTATGAATGTGGAATATATCCATTCAGAAATGCATATTCACGATCTATTGTTTTTAATTGAGTGCGGTATTGCAAGATTAAAGGATGTGGAAATTATGAAACTCGAAACTGAGCGCATTCATAAAATTAATGAAGCGAGCTCAGGTCAGCAATGTATATTTACGACATTTCTAGGTATTGCCTGCCATATTGAAGATAACAGCTTAATTGTAATTGACGAACCAGAAATTTCATTACATCCAGAGTGGCAAGAAAGGTATATTACTCTTTTAATGGAAACATTCCAAAACTATAAGAATTGCCATTTTATTATAGCTACCCATTCCCCACAAATAATCGCAAGACTGTCACAACAGAACTGTTTTATATTACAAATGGATGAGATGGAATTAAAAAATGGTTATGAGATGGCCAATAATTCTGTAGATTTTCAATTAGCAAATGTTTTTAATGCACCCGGGTTTAAAAACGAATACTTAGCTAGGATATCATTTTCTATTATTTCAAAAGTAGGTAAAACGAACCATTTTGACGATGAAGATTTAAGGAATTTTGAGCTTTTGAAATCTCAAATAAAAAATTTACAGAATAATGATCCTATAAAAAACCTATTTCAATTAATTAAAGAACTTAAAAAAAATGGCTGATATTAATAATCCAATTGTTTATACTCATGAGATAAAAATGAGAGTTTTGGATTTTCTAGCTAGGCCTGATCTTAAGAGTTCAGATTGGGGTGAAGATGAAATCCAAGATATTCGAAAAATTATTCGAAATTATTACAGAAACTTAACAAAGAAATGTTTTTATTGTAGAAACGAGATTTCATTAAGGTCTGTGAAAAATTGTCATGTCGAGCATATTATTCCTAAAAGCAAATATTTAAATTTTATGTTTGAACCTAAAAATTTATGTGTTATATGTTCTGACTGCAATGAGATTAAGAATAACAAAGAAGTGGCTGGAACGTTGGAGGAAGTTGTAAAGGGAAAAAGGACATTAATTTTATATCCGAGATCTTCAGATAGATTCTTAGTTGTGCATCCACATTTTGACAATTATGAAGAACACATTCGTAAAATTGGAGATATTTACATAGATCTTTCACCAAAGGGATCTTATACAATGCATATTTGTGAATTAAATAGAAAGCTTCATAAATATGGAATGGGATCAATAGCACTTGCTCGGTCAGAGTTATTTGATTTATTTAATGAGATAATGAATAGTAACAACTATACTCATGAGATGATGCTGATGAATAAGCTTAAAGAATATTTTATTCGGACTTCTTAATGGATAAGTTGAAAACAAATGATGATTTCCATCATTGTAACTTGACCTCAACTTAGAGTATCTGGTATTAAAGATATTTTAGAACAGATTTCAGCAAATAGAAAAAATGAAGAAAAGCTAGTAATTCTAACTCTTAATTATTCTATGGATTATAATAGCGATGATTTAAAATAATAGGGAAATTTATTTAAAATTCACTGAATAATGTTGATTTAAATTTGAGTCAAACAAAATTTTAGCTTTGTTAGAAAGATTTATTGAAAAAATTTAATTTAGAAATCTGGACAATCTGTTATTAAATTCAAACCTTATTTTCATCCATAATTTGATAAAAAAATTGAGGATACAAGCAAAATGTATCAATTATCATAGTTACATCGAGAATTATTAAGTATTTGATTTGTAATTGCCTATAAAATTAAAGGTTTACAAAAGTAATGCAAATGTGTCTTTAAATTTATCTATAAAAAATATAAAACAATGACTAACAAATATTTAAGATAAATATATTCTCGCAAAAATGTAAAAAAAAGATGTTGCAGCATCTTAACCGTGTACCAGTTTTGTACACCTTGTATTGTCTTAACCACCATTATAAACACTTCTTTGATACTGCATCGGAAACTAAAACCTTAATCTCTATTGACCATCCTAAAACAGTATTAATCACGAAAAATAATAATTGCTAATCCGGCATACATCTTTACAATAAGCTAAACAGCTACCTATCTGTATTTTAAGATAAGTAGCTGTCATATTTATCAGGCCTGAGTGATGGCTGTTTCAATGTCTTCTACAGCTTTCAGAAAACTCGCTTCCCTTAGTTCCGGTATCACTGTACCTTCTGTTTTGAAAACTTCCACATCGGTAATTCCTATAAATTCAAAAAATGTCTTCAGGTATTTTTCCATATTCTCTACGATTCCATTATCATAGACTCCTCCTACCGCAAAATTCAGGTATACTTTTTTATTTTCAAGAAGTCCTTTGAGTGTACCGTCGGCGTAAGAAAATGTTTTCCCTGCAATAGAAATATGATCAATCCATGATTTCAATGTTGAAGGAATCCCAAAATTGTAAAACGGAACACCAATCACAATAATATCTGCTTCCTGGATTTCCTTTATCGCCTGATCTGAGAACCTTGAAACTTCTCTTTCCTGTTCATTTTTTTCTTCGTCTCTTACATTAAAGGCATTGAAGTGCTCAAGTTCCATGTGCGGAATGATATCATTAGCCAGGTCACGAACAACAACCTTGCTCAAATTATCTTTTGCCAATAAATGTTCAATTACTGCCTGTGACAGTTTGCTGCTTACCGAATCTTCACCGCTGATGCTTGTTTTGATATTTAAAATATTTGCCATTTCTAAATTTTTTGTTTTTGACAGGGACAAAATTATTGTAAATTCACATTCCAAAGTATAGCAGTTACCTAAAGGAAAGCAACATGGAAGAACATCATGATCATAAAGAATGCCTGCAAGCACTTAGACCCATTCGGGACACTCTGGACATCATCAGCGGAAAGTGGAAATTGCAGATTATCATTTCCGTGAATGCAGGAAACAGACGTTTTACAGAAATACGAAAAAGCATTCCAAAGCTGACACCAAAAGTACTGGCAAAGGAATTAAAGGAACTGGAACAGAACGGACTGATTGAACGGATCGTAACAGAGAGCTACCCTGTCATTATTGAATATTTCCCTACAGATTATACCAGTACATTGGATCAGGTGGTAACTTCATTACAGGATTGGGGCGAGAATCATCGAAGACATATTTTTGGGACAACTCATACACCTGCAGAAAAAAGTAAGGTTACCGAAACCACGAATGAACAAAACAAAATTATTTCGTCAGAATAGGAATTTACAGCTTGACTCTTTACCGTCCTACTCCTGATACATTTCAATTTCAGAAACGCTCAGTTCAGGAATTCTTCTTTACTTTCTAAGCAACAATGATCACTGCAGTTTATTTTTTACCTGGAAGTAATTTAATTCCCTTTATTTAATCGTTTGCTTTGAAAAATAGCGAAAAAGGGTAATGTTTTAGTATTTGTTTACAGAGGTAACTTTATCAAAAAATAAGTACCATGGACGCAATTATTAAAAAACTATCAATTTTAAGTGTACTGATTTCACTGATGAGTTTCTGTTCCTTCCTGTTTGCGCAGGTTTATCCAATCGGGCAAATGGTTTTGACCACTTACGGCCAGTCTTTTACCATGTATAACACGGGAGTAATTGTTCAGAATGGAAATCCGGGAAATGCAGGCCAGGCAGTATATGACCAAACCGGAATTAATTATCTGTGTTTGCCCTCGGCAGTTCCTTATCAAAAGGCATTTTTTCTTGACTTTGATAGAAATATTATTGAATTAGATTACCGATTGGGATACCGGATTATTGGTTATTCCACGATTCCTGTCCCTCCCCGACCTGTGATGTTCCTGCCAAAACCAACTTACGATAATCAAATAGGAATTGAAACCGCTGACGGATTGAGACCCTTACCTACACAAATAGTGGATGAACAAAAACCTTTCGGGGACGTCATGATGACAAGCGAACAAACGGCTGTAGACTGTTATAAAAACACCATGAATCCTGACGGAACAATCAATAAGCTGGAATTCGGGGATTGTATGGTAACAAATATGGCTGGCAAAAAAGAACTTGAAATTTATAAGTGCGCCAAAAACTCAGAAACCCCTGAGGAACAAAGTCTTTGTATGCTCAGTATATTAGGAGGTTCAAAAGAAAGACAGATTACTCAGGATATGATGAAATGCTATAAAGAATATGGTAATAATTACGAAATGTATCCGCTTTGTTTTGCTGATAAAGTAAATAATCCGGAGTTAAAACAATTAGTTTCCTGCTTTAAAGATCAGGCCAGCAGTGGTCAGGTAACCTTTATGGGAACTGCTGTGTGCTACGGCGCAGGAAAGCTTAATCTGAATACGGAAGCACAAATAGCAGTGGAATGCGCTGTAAGTACCGGAGGCCAGCCTTATGCATTTGCAGGTTGTGCAGGCGGCCAATTGACCTACCGTGAATTAAGCAAATGTTTAACAAACGGTGTAGGTGGAGATCATGGATGTTTTGGAAAGAATAATACGATTGTTAAAGGATTAAATCAAATTGGAGATGCCTTAAAAAATCAGTTCGGACCTACGAATGATATCGTTAAAACATGGAATACGACCGTTCATGATTTACAATACGGTCCCGGAAAAAATCATGAAGCCGTAAAAGTGGTCAGAAACATAAGTAATGAACTGGGAAAAGCAGGAACTAATGTAGCCAAAGAAATAAAAAAAGTAGTTCCTAAAATAAGGATCAAATGGTAATTAAGAAATAAAACAGATGCACTTGTGTAAGTGCATCTGTACAATATTTAATCCTGCGATTACTTCTTCAGCATTTGAAAATTATATTTTATAGGATTGAAAGGATTGACAGCTGTTCCTTCAACGGTTATTTTACTCGCAAGCAGTTCAAAATTCATATTTTGCTTGCTCTGTTTGGTAAACAATCCTTTTTTGGAAGCTGTAAATGTTATGACCACCTTTTTGTTTACTCCATCCATAGGAACCTGAACCGTTAATTCTTTAGGAAGAAGATTAAGTTCTATTTCCTTTTTATACTGATATAAAACTGCTGTATAATCCAGGTCATATTTTATTTTCCCAATGGCTGTTAAGGCTTGATTAGCTTTCACGGGATCAGAAATTACAGAGTAAATAATTTCTTTCATTGGAAATTCTGAATAGGAAATCAAGTTTTTCTTGGCCGTAAAAGCAATCGCTGTTTCTCCGTTTACAGTTCCCTGGGATACACTTGCTTTTCCTGTGTATTCACCATTAAGATCATCAAAACTGATGGTCACAGGATTAGGTTTAGGAGATTCATCATCATTACTGCAGCTTGCCAGAGCAAAAGGAATAGCCAATAAGATCACAAGCATAGATATCAATTTTACATGAATGAATTTTTTCATTTTGATTTTAATTAATTATTTTGATTAAAAAAATATTTTACTGAGTACTCATCTATATAAATACAGAAATTCCATATCCTTGCTTGGGATTTAAAAAAATAAATTTAATCACTTGATTTACTGCATATTATTCTCAATACCGATTTCTATTGATCATGATTTTTTAAATTAATGTCTCAATATTGAGACATTTGTCGTAAATTTGAGCCAATAAAAAATAATGAGTACTCAACAAAAAATTATTGATACCGCTATAACGGTTTTCAATGAAAACTTTTCGGCAACATTTGAAGAGATTGCAGAACATTGTAATCTTAACAGAAGGACATTGCACCGCTATTTCAAAAACCGGAACGAATTACTGGAAGCCTGCAACAAAAATATGATGCAGGCCTGGGAAAATGCAGCTATTAAAGCTTGTAACAGTTCCACAGATCCGCTGGTACAACTTGAAAACTTATTATATGCAGGAATTGAGAGCGGAACAAAGTATGCTTTTTTGATAAAACTGAATGAAATTGAGCCTACCTATAAAACCGAAACAGGTAAGGAGTATTTAAAAGTAAGAAATGAGCTGTTCAGTACAATTGAAAAACTACAAAAAGAAGGATTGATAGACAGCCAGTTGCCATTAGTCTGGATAAAAATTCTTTTCACAAATACGATCACTGCAACCATCACCGCTTACAGATCCGGAGATATTGCTCCCAATGAAATAAAAAAACTAGCCTGGAATGCCTTTAGCAGAAGCATAGGCATGCAATTAAATAAACAATAATGATACATTCTTTTTTAATGATAGGCCAGTCCAATATGGCTGGACGCGGCTACGCAAAGGAAGTCCCTCCTATTTTTGACGAACATATTAAAATACTGAGAAACGGATTATGGCAAATCATGTCAGAACCGATAAATTATGATCGTCCAAGTTCGGGTATCGGGCTTGCGGCTTCATTTGCAGCAGCATGGAGACTTGATAATACGCAGAATGAAATTGGATTAATTCCATGTGCTGACGGAGGCACCAGTCTTGATGACTGGGCTGTGGATGGTGCTTTATTTGAAAACGCTATATCACAAGCCAGACTTGCCCAACGAACAAGCGAAATCAAAGGAATCTTATGGCATCAGGGTGAGAGTGACTGCTCTCCTGAAAAGGCAGAAAAGTATCAGGAAAAATTTTCTGAAATTATTGAAACGCTGCGTAAAGAATTAAACAGTCCGAAAATTCCTCTTATCATTGGTGGCTTAGGCGATTATCTATCCCATGGAATATTTGGACCGTATTTCATTCATTATCCTTTAGTCAATCAGCAATTGGAACAGTTTGCACAGACTCATGAAAACTGTTATTTTGCCACCGCAAAAGACCTTACTGCCAATCCTGACGGTGTACATTTCAATGCACATTCACAAAGATTACTGGGAATCAGGTATTATCATGCGTATCGGGATCTGAAAAACATCTTCAATCCTTTGCCTGATGAGGGCAGCATACTGGAAAAAATCTATAAACGATCTTACACTAAGACAGAAAAAATCAAACTGCTGGAACACGAATTTGCCGTCGGGAATATTGAAAGTAAAGATTACTTAAACGAACTAAAGGCAATCAGTCAGGAGTAAAAAAGCGCTTTATAAGCAGCCATAAAAAATCCAACATCTTTCCGATATTGGATTTTTTTATTCAATCAATTGATTTTACTCAAAATATAATCTAACAAATCAACAGCAATCTGTATGCTCCATCATTTTCAACAGGTGCTCTGTGAACACAAGGTAATGCTTCTTGGTCAGGATGATCTACAGCAATCCGCCAAAGATGGCCAACACCCAAATTGACAGGCTTTGCATCAGGCTTAGGCTGATAATGAAGATCAAAGAAATACTCTTTCAGGAAGTCTTCAAATTCTTCTTCCGGACCGTCGTGTAATGTTTTGAGCTGTTCCCGGATTTCAGGAATTAAAATTTTCTGTTCAACCTCATCATTGGCTATGATGTCGCTTGCTGCCCCGTGATAAGTACAAAGAAAAGTATCTGTTCCTACAGGTGAACGGTCTACATGATACGAGTATACGTCTGTTGAAATAAAACCAAGTTCTTCGTCACGTTCATAGCATTTCAGTAAATTAAGAACAGGAGATGCTCCAAAATCTGTCAGTAACTGCAAATCATTTAAAATAATTTCTCTCGCTATACTGCCTTCTTCTGATAGTTGGAGTGCTAAAAGATCTTCACTGGTGACTTCGGTGATATTATCTTTTAACTGAAGCTTTGCCACAATTTCTTTAAAATCACCCGCCATATTTCGATGCCAGCAAATGGCATTCATCACTCCCTGAAAATGGGTATTTACAAGTTCAGAAAAGGAAGAAACCACTCCAATTTGACGATTATCAGAAAACATATTGTTCATATTTTGGAATAAACAGTTTAGCCATTTAATTCTGTGCAAAAATACGGAATAGGTTATTCAATTCCATCAACCAGCAACGATAAAAAAACAGTGCTTTCTTTTGGAGAACACTGCTTTATATATAAGGTTATTAGTTTTCAGTTTTGTTTTTTTTACTTCTTCAATATTTTTTCCGTTACTGTCGAAGATTTGGTTTTAAGTTTAACGTAATATACTCCTGTCTGAAGAGAAGATACTACAATCTGTTCCTGCATCATATTCAAAGTTCCCTGTTTTACCAGTTGTCCCGTAGCCCCAAAAATCTCATAAGAAACCAAAGGCTCTTTACTCTTAATCGTTAATACATCCTGAACCGGATTAGGATATAATTGCATTCCTGCCTGAGCAGCAGTTTCTTCTACTGACATCTGACTGCACGCTGATTTAGCAAATTTTGTAAAAAAAGACTGAGATTTTCCTCCTGCTACATTAACCGCCATTGTATTGACATTGTCATTGGCATCTGTAAATAACTGATCATGAAAAAAACCTCCCACCACATAGTTGCCATCATTATCTGCAGCAACCGCCGTAAATTCATCTATAACATAATAGTTACTGCGGATTTCTCCTGTTCCCAAAACATCTCCGGTATCTTTATTAAGTCTCACCAATAAAGGATCTGATCTGTCTCCATCAGGACGTACCATTGCATAGCTTCCCCAGACATCAGACCAACTTCCTTTAGCAAAGGCTATTTCATTTCCATTTATAGCAATTGTTCCTTTGGTAAAACGATAACCAAACTGAAGACCAGACATTGCTTCCGGAGTTCTTGCCCATTGTACTGTACCTGCTGCGTTCATCTTCATAACAAACGGAACAGCTTCCACATAATTTCTCAGAGGAAAAGTATAGCTTCCGAAAGTTGCAGGCACGGTTATTCCGTTAAAATAACGCCCTGAAATATAAATATCTGAAGTAACCGGGTCTTTTATAATTGCATGAATTTCATCATCCGTACTTGTTGTACCATTATTAAGTTCTTTTCTCCATACCTCAGCTCCGGTAGTACCATCTAAAGCAAGTACATATGCTGCTTTCGTAAATGGAACATTGTTATAGGAAAGATCAACCAGATTACTGAATCCCGGATCCATTCTTTTACCAGCGATATAATAACGATTCAAACTTTCATCGTATACTACATTCACTTTTCCCTCTCTTCCTACAATATTTATTGCTCCTCCTGTAACAGGAAGAAGCAAAGGAGTCGCTGGTGTCATATTCCCATTATCATAATTGAATTTAACGGCATAATACTGATACGTTGATGTAAAGGTTGAAGGCACTGTAATTAATCCGTTTAAATGCGTACCTGCTCTAAACCCCATTATAGCATGAATATTTTTAGATGCATCCATATACATCATCTGAACATCACACATTCGCGTGGAATAGCTAACATCACCCTGTAAAGACTTGCTCCATGCCAATGTACCGTCTGAAGTATTATATTTTAGGAGAAAAGCAGCTTTATGGGCTGGTTCTATCGTTTGGTCATAATAAGTATACAAAGGCTGTGTATGGGTATCATCAAAATGCATAGGAACAACATTAGGATCTCCTACATATGAATTGTTATAAAGGGTTGCCAGCACATATAATCCTCCGTTATTATCTACTTTAATATGCCATGCATTTTCTCCATCTCCTGAACCTCCTATTGGCCTGGTCCATCTTATATTTCCTGCACAGTCTGCAGAGAACAGAAAAAGATCACTCAGACCGTAATTGGTTACAGAAGCTCCATTCAGATTTTGATCCTGTTCACGCATTGTGGCAAGATAATAGGTATTATTGTTATTATCCACTACAATATCCCTTATAGATTCATCAAATACATAATGAAACCCCGGATCAGCAGAACCTGTTAATCCTCCTGCCTGTTTTCCCCATTGCCATTGATAAGCCTGACTAAAAGATAATCCTGGTACTATCAGAAGTAATCCCCAAAGTTTGTTTTTTAATTGTATCATAAAAATTCATTTAATTATCACATCCTATAAAAAACAGTGCTCTCCGAAGAGAACACTGCTTTATAAGCTACTAATTTTTAATTAGTTTTCCTTGTAATGAGGTGTCTCCCGTTTGTACGATAACAATATAAACACCCTGCAACCAGCTGGTAACATCCACATCTACCTCTCCGGAAGCCGTTTTCAGTTCCTTACGGAATTTGACATTGCCCATGGCATCAAAAACTGTAACCTGTTTTGCCTGTAATTTTTCATTGCCCGTATTATACGAGATTTTCACTTTTTCCTTAGCAGGATTTGGGATCATTTTCAGAGAAGAAACTGAAGTCGCTATTACACTTCTTTCTGCACTTTTCATACCCATCCAGTTTGGATCCACCGCTTTGGTAGTAAACTTACATGTCTCATTAGAGAATAAAATCTCATCTGTACCCTGGAAGCCTGAGTTTGGATAGAATGCCAATGGATTAGCGTTCATATCATACACCCCGCCTGCCGGAATCGTAATAATAGATGGAAGATAAATTCCAAATCCATTAAGACTTGAAACGGTAAGACTTATCGGCTGGCTTCCGGTATTGAAGATTACTCCATACACATTATAATGGTCACCAACCCATTTCATATTTTTGATATCTGCTTCCAGTTTACATTCTGTTTCGAATCCACATTCTTTACCTGGATAGTAATTCATGGTTCCGGAAGTAAACTGACATCCCAGATGATCGATTTGCAGCTGATAGGTCCCTGCAACATTGATATACAGCGGATAGATATAATTATTGTTTCCGCTCTGGATGCTGTTTCCAAACAACAGCCAATCATGATGATCGAAGACTCCTTTTGGTCCTAAAACATAATTCTTTCTAAGACATTCATCATAGCATCCCGTTGGGAATACCCACATCAGGCTTTCAAGGCTTAATGGAACCTGTGTATTACCTACAACTTTACATCCACTTGGTGCCGTATAAATAACCTGATAAGCACCACCTTCATTCACTGTAATAGATTGCCCTGTCATCCCGTTGCTCCAGTTATAAACTCCTGCAGACGGTCCAGATGCTGTCAACATCACCTGATAAGGCTGGCAGTTTACCATATTATAAGTTACTGAAATCGGTGCCGGTGGACTATTTACAGTAACTGTAAAGCTTTTGCTGCTTGTACATCCTGAGGTACCCGGAGTTCTTACTTCCAGCGTATACACATAAGTACCAGCAGATAATGGTCCTGTACTTATAGCAATAGGATAAGGAGAAGAAGCCCATGGTACAATCACAGAATTTCCTTTTTTCCACTGATATTCTAGTGTATTATCTGTTACAATACCTGTAAGTACTGTTGAAGATCCTTCGCAGATATTCGCTGTTCCTGATATGTTAACATATGGAGGATTTTTAAGCGTTACCGGTATTGCTTTAGTACTCATAATACTTGTTGTACATCCGTCTGATGATACCAGCACAGGCCAGTAGTTACCTGATTGTGTTGGTGTGAATACAGGAGAGTTTGGTGCTCCTGAAACAGGTTGAGAACCATTCATCCAGATATACTGAGTAGGAGACCCTAGTGTACTGCTGAATATAATATTAGGAGCACTTCCTATACAAGCAACAAGTGTAGGAGGCGCCAAATCTCCATCGAGAGTGGCCTCTTTTACATCAACACCAATTACAGGAGAAAGATATTCACATCCCATAGGAGTTTTAATTTTCAACTGAATTGTTTTTGTTCCTGCTGTATTGTACGTTATTGTAGCACCTGATCCTGTCGTAATATAAGATGTACCATCAAAAATCCATGTGTAGGTATTTCCGGGAACATAATTTATTGGACTGAACGTTATAGGCGAACGTGCACATAACCAGGCAGGAACCAAGAAAGAGGT
Organism: Chryseobacterium metallicongregator; assembly: GCF_031324065.1. Lineage (NCBI taxonomy): Bacteria > Pseudomonadati > Bacteroidota > Flavobacteriia > Flavobacteriales > Weeksellaceae > Chryseobacterium > Chryseobacterium metallicongregator. Next base: position 33,940 of record NZ_JAVIXS010000016.1, on the reverse strand, counting down.
ATCAGGGATCGGAGCTAATGTAATAGTCTGCGTAGTGGTACATATTGGCTTCCCTGGTGCAGACACCGTCATTGTAAAGGTATAAATCCCTGGTGCAAGATTATAAGTAGCTGACTGCCCTGTTTGAGTAGGCTGTCCCGGCGAAGTGAATGTGTAAGTAATAGACGCCGGATTGATTTCAAATATTGTAGAAGTATTGAAAAGTGTTACACTATAACCATTTCCACTACATACTGTACTGATATTGAATTTAGGTTCATAATTCTTTCTCACTTCTACCCCTTTGCTGTACCAGCATGATCCGTATCTCAGACGTACAAAAACAAGATGTGCTCCTGCAAGATTAGTCTGATATACCGGTGAAGCAGTTCCCTGACCGGAAACCAAAGTAAGCATAGGATCTGACAACCATTGGATTTCATCCGGAGTTCCATTGTATGTTAAACCAGAAACCGTAATATTGTTACAAGCAGACCATGCCGGAACAAAGTTAATCTGAGGATTTGCTGTACAACTTCCACTGCTCGGACAAGACTGAGTCACATTAATATTCTGTGAAGAAACCACACAACCGTTAATGTCTACAGCCTGTACTCTATATGTTCCAAAAGCACCTGCTCCTGAAATCGTAAACGAGTTTGTAGTTGCACCTGGTATAATACCATTATTTTTATACCACTGCCAGGACATGATATTGGTAAGTCCTGTAGAGCTGTTAGCCGTAATAGTATACGGTGTCATTGTGGTAGGATCACAAACTGCAATATTATATACCGGAGAAACAGTAATAATGGTTTCAGGATATACAATAAAGTTAGCACTTGCTGTAGGTTTATAGTTACATCCGTTAGTACCTGCATAAGTTACAGTAACTGTGTGAGAAACATTGTTTCCTGAATTATTCTGAATATATCCGTTATTCGGGAAGCTATAAATTCCAGCCGGATTAAAGGCTGTCGTAAACGTTCCGCCAGCAAAAGTGAAAGTAACACTTGTGGCTGAAGTAATAGTTCCCTGATTTACTGTAAAAGTAAGATTTGATCCTAAACAAATTCCACCAACATTGGTAAAGCTTACTACCGGAAGCGTTATTAAAGATACCGGCATAGTGATGATTTTCGTCACTCCACATTTTACTACTTTCAAGATCAGATTGGTAGTATTTGTTGAAGAAATTTCATTGAAGTTTACCGTAATATTAGCTGTACCTTGTCCTCCCACTACACTTCCGAAGTTTGAACTGGCAAATGACCATTCCATAAAATCCGGAACAATACCGTTGAGGTTTGCACTGAAAGTTTGAGTACTACTGGGACAGAAAGGTCCTGAGTTTGGATTAATAACAATCGTGCTAAGATCCAGCTTCGTTACATTGAATGATTTTGGAGCTGAAAGACATGCTGCACTGCTGATCGATTTATTCTGTGCAGACACTGTATATGATGAAGCACCAGCATTAAATATCACCGTAACAGATTGTCCTGCGTTACTTCCCTGAATAGTTCCGTTGGTAACACTCCAAACTGGTACCATTCCTGGATCCACTGTACTGATGGTATAAACATAAGGTTTTCCTGGACACACTTTTGTTTCTCCGGAAATGGTTCCGTTAGGTGCCTGTGGAATTGGTAATACCTTAATAATTCTTCCATTGCTTTCACAACCTCCACCTTGCTTGGTAGCCGTCACAGTATATGTTCCTGCCGTTGCAAAGTTGTAGTTGAATATTCCCGTCATTGGTGGCGAAGTATAGGTAGATGCTCCGGTTGTTACTTTCCAGATCACCGGTACGTTAGGAGAAGCCGTAAATCCCTGGCTTGTTCCGGCGCAGATTTCATCCACACCTCCACTTACCAATACAGGAGCCTCTACTATGATATCTATAGAAGCCTGTCCTTCACATGTCAATAAAGTATTGAAATAATTAGCCGTAAGATGATAAGTCCCTGGCTGATTTGCGGAGAAAACAATTTCATTTCTCTGTTGAGTATTCGTCAACAGACCTCCCGCAGGACCAGAAACATTCCAGTTAACTTTGGTTGTTGGCCACTGAGGAATTGAATAGGTATACTGTCTGCCAGTACATATCACTTCCTGTCCTTTAATTTTTGCATTTTTTAAAACTACAGGAATTTTAATTGTCGTCCACTCAGGACAAGCACATTCTGACATGTACATTACATATCCAAAGCCGTCAGACGGATCTACCTGATCCCAAACCACTTCAATTTCGTTACCGTTATTGTTGACAATTGATCCTCCGATAACTTTCCATTGTCCTTTGTTGCATCCATCCTGTACATTGTATTTTTCAGTACTGCCTTCACATACTACGGAAGCACAGTTAATCTGTACAGGATCAGCTTTTAATACCTTGATCTGTTTTTTAATTTTATCCTGGCAGCCACACTTGTTGGTTACCGTCAGAGTGATCGTATAGTTTCCGGGATTAGCATACAAATGAGACGGCTCAAAAGCGGTAGAAGTTGTACCATCGCCAAAGTCCCAGAAGTAGTTAATGATATCCGATCCACCGTTCTGTTCAGAAAGATTATCGAAATAGATCGTCGTATTTCTACATACAGTATCAGCCAGGTTTAACATTTCGAATTTAGCAATCGGTCTGTTAATCTTTTCGATACAAATGGTCTGGGTTTCAACAGTTCCGTCATTATAGGTGATAACCGCCTGTAAAGATCCGTTCCCCGCTGCTCCCCAGCTTACATTCGCTATGGTATTCGCAGGTCCTGAAATAGCTGCAGTACCTCCTGAAACCGTCCATTGGACATTGGAAACATTCGGTCCCTGAATCTCGTATTTTACAGTTGATTGCTCACAGACACGGAGACATTGAGATGAGTTGATGTAGGAATAAGCGATTCCGTTGTCAGGGATCTGACCTTCTTTTTCGCCACGGAATTCCTGGCATCCGACCTGAGCGGTCCATGTAATTCGAGCTTGAGCTTGCAGTACCCAGGGTACCAGAAGCCAACATAGCAGGAGCCATCTGAAGATGTGCTGCCTACCAAAATAGGTGTTGTTTTTCATAGTTATTAAAAAAGTGTTATTAATTTTTTGTCAAATTAATAAAAATAATAATACAAAAATCATTTAATCGTGAAAAAATAACATTATTTCACATTTGAATTTCAACAATATATATAAATTCATACTTATATGTTATTTCACCAACCTATTAGTTATATAAAAAAAATCATCTTTTTTTTAATTTCGGGGTTACCAAGGCATTTTCAATCAAATAAAATCCTAAATTTCAAATCAACAAATCCCAAAATCAATAGACAAAATTCAATTTAATTTATTTTTTACTAAATAATATTAATTTTTATTAAAATTAATCACATTCAAAACAGATAAAATAACAAGCTTTTTACCTATTTCTTAATTCTTAAAAAAACTATGTGTATTTCAACAATTTAATCTTCATCTATAAGCTTTTCCCATCCATACCTATATCAATATCGGTAAGGATAATCATTAGAATTGCCGACAAGATTAAAATAATTTATCTTTGTTTTTCAAGGCTTATCATAAACATTATATTCAACAACTCCTATATGAGAAACAAAAACTTTTTATTTTCTGCCAAAGGAATCTGTACTGCAGCTTTTCTTTCCTTAAACACAATCGTTTACGCACAGAAGGCAGCAGATATCTCGACCCTTTCAGAAAAAACATTAAATACCATTCTGGAAAAAAACAGAGCTTATTATGCTCAGGGAAAAGTAGCAGATTACATTCCTGAACTAGGGAAAATGGATGCTAAAGCAATTGCTTTTTCAGTGGTTGATAAAAATGGGAAAGTATTCAATACCGGTGATGTAAGCAAAAAATTTACCATGCAAAGCATTTCCAAAATTATATCCTTAATGGTAGCTGTAAATGAAAAAGGAGAAACTCATATTTTTGATAAAATGGGATACTTTGGATCAGACAAACCCTTCAACCATTTTTCAAACCTTGAAACTACAGGGAAACCGCTTAATCCAATGATGAATGCCGGAGCTATTCTTACCACTTCACTGATCTCAGGAGATGGTGAGAAGCCATTCCTTAAAATACTGGATATGGTAAGGTATATTACCAAAAACCCATCCATAGATTACAATAAATCGGTTTACGAATCGGAAAAATCAACAGGACACCGCAACCGTGGAATGTTTTACATCATGAAAAACAGCGGACTGATTTCAGGAAATGAAGACCAGCTGGACAACTATTTCAAACAATGCTCTATTGAACTTACTGCTGAAGATCTCGCAAAAATAGGATACTTCTTTGCCAACCAGTGTGTAAGATTTGACGGAGATTCCACCTATAAAAACGCAGATATGGCAAAATTAGTAGAATCACAAATGCTTACTGCCGGAATGTATGAGTTCAGTGGGGAATATTCCAGAACGGTTGGTTTACCAAGCAAATCCGGTGTTGGAGGAGGAATTACAGTAAGTGTTCCGGGAAAAATAGGAATCGGGGTATTCAGCCCTGCTTTAGATCAACACGGAAATTCTCTTGCCGGATATCATATGATTTTAGATCTGGCGAAGCAGTACGGATTAAGTATTTTTTAACCCTATTAAAGGTTCAAGAACAATGAATTCAATAAAAGAATATCAATCTCAATTAATTCTTTTAATACAGACTAACAACAAAAATTAAACAATACAAATCCGTTGAAATAAAATATTTCAACGGATTTTTTTATTTTCCAAACTTCACTTTTTCAACAATTTAACATCTACACAATTATATCTTGCCGCCTACACTTAAGTAGTATTATTATATTATCTCAACGGCTTATATCTACAGGATATTTTTTTAAAACATGATTGAATAATATACTTTTACAGAAAGAAAATTCATCTTTATAATTCTCACACCAAGATAAAATACAAACACATGATAAAAATTAAACCAACACTTACATGATTATTTCCTTTATTAAGAATTACTTCTATTACCATGCAGGCAAATGACAGTTAATTTTAAACAGAAATTTAAATATTTCTTAACGATTCACCGAAAACCTATCTTTTTCTTTATTTTGAAGAAGAGGAAAAAGTCATAAATCTCATTTCATTATTTTATTAACATTACTGTTTTTATGAATTTCGAAATAATATTAATTTATTCTTAAAAATACCTATCTATTTATTTATCAAAAAGATAGAAAAAATTCACAAATAATTCAAATTAAATCACAATATATTGATTAATTTTATTTAAATTCGCCTTGCCATTTTATCAGATTGATAAAGGTAATTCTTACATTTTAGAACCTTATTCATTGTATATTATCTTTTTGTAATATACCTAAAAACAAATCTCTTGTTTTTGAAATATTTTATTTTTTATTCCTATATTTGCTTAACATTTTTTTAACTATAACTATTTATAGTTAAAATTTATAAGATTGTACCGGCCATGTTTCTAAGAATAAGGAAACAATAAATATACTTTAATAGCATTTGAACAATTGATATTTTCATATTAAAAAATCATTATCAAATAGCGTGTATTATTGAAGATATATTATAGTTTTATTATTTTTATTTCCTCATAACAGAAAATTGTTATTTATACGAATAACATTGATGTTTTGCTATGAGATATCATTAATCATTTCTATACCGTAAATGCTATGAAAAACTTGACCAAAATCAGGCTGATGTCTTTTGAAAAGCCGGATATAACTACTACAACCCAAAATCTATCCCATACCGATAGATTATTAAATAATTACCACAAAACAATACCTATTGTTAACGATTTAATAAAAACAATTTTTACTATATCGTAGCAAAGAGTAATGGTCTTACGATCGAAAGACCTTGCATTCTGTTATGGAACTCTTGCTATCATTCAATAATTCAATTAACACGCCATGAAAAAATTAACCATTATTGGACTGACGCCTTTTGAAAAGCCGGACGTTAACCTTATATCTAAACTGCACCAGGCGGGTGCACTTCCCGTTCTAAGTTTAGGAAATGAGCTAGCGAAAGCCCAGGAAGCGTTACATCAACTTGACCAGATAGACGTACCATCGTATGGTATTTATTTTTCTAACGACAATTTCACGACTCTTCAAATTCCGGAAAAAGTACGATTTGCGATCCTACCATTCGGAATGTCTAAGCCACTCAATGTACCTGTTATTTATCAGGTAACCAGTTTAGAAGAAGCAAGACAAGCTGAACAGGCGGGAGCACAAGGAATTATTATCAAAGGAAATGAAGCTGGCGGATTAGTAGGCTATGAATCCACGTTTGTATTATTCCAGCGTGTGATCAAAGAAATCCAGAGCATTCCGGTGTGGGTACAGGGAGGAATAGGTCTTCATACCGCAGCCGCAGCAAAAGCTTTGGGAGCAACCGGAGTTATACTGGACAGCCAGCTGGCATTGTTCCCGGAAAGTTCAGTTCCCAAGGACCTGAAAGAAGTATGCTCAAAACTGAATGGTACAGAAACTAAGGTGATCGCGAACCACCGTGTATTGGTAAGACCCAATTCACCAGCTTTACCTGAAAACGTAACCGCTGAAGAGCTGAAACAATATTTTACAGGTTTTGACCTTAGCACATGTTATATCCCAATGGGACAAGACATATCCCTTGCAATTGACCTGTATGAAGACTTCAAAACACTGAAAAAACTGATTTTCGGATTTAAAGAAGCCATGTATGGACACCTGAAGCAGGCAAAAGCACTGAATGTCATTGATAAAGGTAACTCTTTAGCTCAGGAATTGGGATTACAATACCCTATTGCTCAGGGACCAATGACCCGTGTAAGTGATGTCCCTTCATTTGCCAATGCAGTTGCAGATGCCGGAGCTTTACCTTTTGTTGCTTTGTCATTATTAAAAGGAGAATCCGCGAAGTCTTTGGTAATGGATACCAAAAAACTTGCTGGTGAAAAAACATGGGGTGTAGGAATTTTAGGATTCGCACCACAGGAATTAAGAGATGAACAGACATCCTATATATTAGAAGCAAAACCTCCCGTAGTTTTAATTGCCGGAGGAAGACCTGCCCAGGCCAAAGTATTTGAAAAGGCCGGAATAAAATCATTCTTACATGTTCCTTCCCCTGCTCTTCTGGATATTTTCCTGAAAGAAGGCGCTAAAAACTTCATTTTCGAAGGACGTGAATGCGGAGGACACGTAGGACCACTTTCAAGTACAGTACTTTGGGAAAAGCAAATTGAACGTATTTTAAAAGAAGACCATCCTGAAAACATCAGTGTCTTTTTTGCAGGAGGAATTCATAATGCATTTTCAACGGCATTTGTTTCCATTATGGCTGCACCATTGGCTGCAAGAGGAGTAAAAATTGGAGTATTGATGGGTACTGCTTATCTGTATACTCATGAGGCTGTACAAACCGGAGCTATTCAGGAAGAATTCCAGTCTCAGGCTATGCAGGCAAAAGATACCGTTTTACTGGAAACAGCTCCAGGACATGAAACACGTTGTTTAAACACTGCATTTGCCCACCATTTCAATACAGAAAAAGCAAAACTTCTTGCTGCCGGAATGGATAAGAAACAAGTCTGGGAACAGCTTGAAAAATTAAATATAGGCCGTTTACGTATTGCGGCTAAAGGTATAGAACGTCAGGGCGACAAACTGGTCAACATTCCTAAAGATGACCAGCTGGACTTAGGAATGTACATGATCGGACAGGTAGCTACGATGCATAACCGCGTGATCTCATTAGCTGCACTTCATCAGAGTGTGGTAGATAATTACGAACACATTCAGGAAGCAGCATTGCCGGAAGAACCCGTTTCTGTAGAAAAACCTCTGGACATCGCCATCGTAGGAATGGAATGTATTTTCCCTGGTGCTAAAAACCTCGATGAATACTGGAGAAATATTATTTTAGGAAAAGACAGTGTTACCGAAGTACCGGATGAAAGATGGAATAAAGAATTGTATTACAAACCGGATTCCAACGAATCGGATGTATCCCACTCCAAATGGGGAGGATTTATTCCTAAAATTGATTTCGATCCACTGGCATTCGGAATTCCGCCACAGTCCCTTGCAGCAATTGAACCTACACAATTGTTGACCTTATTGGTCGCAAAACGCGCCATGGAAGATGCAGGATATGGTGAAAAACACATCAATAGAGAAAATATCTCTGTAATTATCGGAGCTGAAGGAGGTAATGATCTTGCCAACAGCTATAGTTTCAGAGGATACTATAAACAGGTTTTCGGAGAACTTCATGAAGAAGTAAAAGAAGCCTTCCCGCATACCACAGAAGACTCATTCCCGGGTATTCTTGCCAATGTTATCGCGGGTAGAATTACCAACCGACTGGATCTTGGAGGCAGAAACTTTACCGTAGATGCAGCTTGCGCTTCTTCTTTGGCCGCTATTGATCTGGCTTGCCAGGAACTTGTATTAGGTAAATCGGATATGGTTCTTGCCGGAGGAGCCGATTTACACAACGGAATCAATGATTACCTGATGTTCTCCAGTACGCATGCTTTATCCAGAAAAGGAAGATGTGCTACCTTCGATGGTGAGGCAGACGGTATTGCCCTTGGAGAAGGTATTGCCATTCTTGTTTTAAAAAGATATGAAGACGCTGTACGCGATGGTGACCGTATCTATTCAATAATCAAAGGAGTTGGTGGATCCAGTGACGGAAAAGCTTTGGGATTGACTGCTCCTAGACAAATAGGCCAGGTAAGAGCATTAGAACGTGCTTATTCCCAGGCTGGTATCAGTGCTGCTTCTGTAGGTTTAGTGGAAGCTCACGGTACTGGAACCGTTGTAGGGGACAAAACAGAATTAAGTGCCTTAACTAATTTATTCATCCGTTCAGGAGCTTTACCCGGGCAGACTCATTTAGGTTCTGTAAAAACACAGATCGGACATACCAAGTGTGCCGCTGGATTAGCAGGATTAATCAAAGCTTCCCTGGCTGTATATCACGGGGTAAAACCACCTACCCTTCATCTTCAGCAGCCTAATGCTTATTATAATGCAGAAACCAGCCCATTTGCTTTCCATGCAGAAAGCGGACTATGGAGCGAGAAGAACCGTTATGCAGGAATCAGTGCTTTCGGATTTGGAGGAACGAACTTCCATACGGTTATTGCCAACCATCCTAAGCAGGATAATTCAATCGCAATGCAGTCGTGGCCTTCGGAACTATTTGTTTTCCGTGGAGATACGTATGAAGAAGCCAAAGGACAGTCGGGCCAGATTAAGGCTTTATTAGAAATTAATGATGGTATTCCATTAAAAGATATTGCTTATAGCTTAAGCATCAGTTCGGAAAAACCAATTCAGTTCAGCATTGTAGCCGATACAGTTGAAGACTTGATGATGAAGCTCGAGCTAGTACTGCTAGGGATTGAGACAAAAGATACTTTTACCGTAAATAAAAAAGAAGGTAAAGTAGCGTTCACATTCCCTGGACAAGGCAGCCAGAGAATCAATATGGCTCGTGACTTATTCGTTGTTTTCCCTGCTATGCGTAAGATTATTGATGAGTATCCTGAACTTGAAAAAGTCGTTTTCCCATCTAAGACCTTTAATGAGGCTGATTTAAAACAACAAAAAGAAACCATTAAAGATACCCGTTTAGCACAACCCCTTTTAGGAATTGTAGACCTTGCACTGGCTAAATTCTTAGAATCATTGGGTATTATTCCGGATATGCTGGCAGGCCACAGCTATGGTGAAATACCAGCTTTATGCTTTGCCGGAGTATTTGGAGAAGATAAACTGGTTGACTTAAGTGTTCAGAGAGCGCAGTCTATTTTAAATTCAGTGGAAGGTGGAGATCCTGGTTCAATGCTGGCTGCAAGTGCTACAGCAGAACGTTTACAGCCTATTATTGCTAAAGTAGAAGGATGCTACCCTGTGAACTTCAACGCTCCAACCCAATGTGTCATTGCAGGAAGTACAGAAGCGATTAATAAATTACTGGAAGTTCTTAAACAGGAAGGTATTTCTGCTAAAAAACTGGAAGTAGCATGTGCTTTCCACAGTCCATTATTGGCAAAATCCAAAGATTTATATGCTGAAGTATTAAAAGATGTTCCTTTCCAGGAAATGCAGATCCCTGTGTGGTCTAATACTACAGCAGAAGTATACCCTTCAAATCCATCAGAAATAAAAGAAAGACTTACTGATCATCTTGTATATCCGGTGAGATTTGTAGAACAGCTTCAAGCCATGTACAATGATGGTGCAAGAATATTCATCGAAGTAGGACCAGGAAAAGTTCTTACCGGACTCACCAAATCCTGCCTGGAAAAAGATCAGCTGACCTTATACGTTGAAGACAACAGCCGTAATAAATTCAGTCATCTGCTTTGTATGCTGGCTCAATATTTAGGAACAGGCCGCAGCTTCAATATTAATAAACTTTTTGATGGCAGAAGCGTTAAGGTTATTGATATCAACCAACCTGAGCTTTACAAGAAAAGCCCTGCTATCTGGCGTGTTAACGGGCAAACTGCCCATCCAACTACTGGTAATCTGCCATCTAATGGTGCTTTACCACTAATAAACCCTATTCCCATGAACAATTTTACTAATAATCCACAGGCACCTGCAACTGAAGCTCAGTCTACTGCTGAACGTATGCTGCAGGAATATTTAAACAGCATGAAATTAATGATACAGGCACAGCGTGATGTGATGCTTTCCTTTATGGGACAGAATCCTCAGGCATTCCCTGCTCCTGTATACAATTCACCAATACCAACTCCTGCACATCAGCCTGTATCAGCCATTCCGGTCCAGCCTGTTCATCAGGAAAAACCTGTAGCTGTAGCTCCTGTAAAACAAGCTCCGTCAAGAGATATCAAATCCTTATTACTTCAGGTGGTAAGTGACAAAACAGGATATCCACAGGAAATGCTGGGTATGGAAATGGATCTTGAAGCTGATTTAAGTATTGACTCTATTAAAAGAGTAGAAATTATCGGAACACTTCGTAACGAATTGGGAACTCTGGGCAACGGAAACACCAGTGAAGATACCGTTATGGAACAATTAGCCGGAATAAAAACGCTAAGTGGACTTGTTTCATGGCTTACAGAATTCTCAGGAGCAGATACAACAGCTGCCATAGAAAAAAACGGAACAGCAGCTGAATCATCAGTTTCAAAATCACAGGCTCAGCCGGCATTCTCTCTTGAAGATCTTCAAAATGCCATTTTGAATATTGTAAGTGAGAAAACTGGTTATCCAAAAGAAATGTTAGGTCTTGATCTTGATCTGGAAGCTGACCTGAGTATTGATTCCATTAAACGTATGGAAATCATCGGTGATCTTAAAACCAAAATTGGTTTTGGCCAAAACCTTGAACAGGCAGATGATGTTATGGAAAAACTGGCTGCCATTAAAACCCTTCGCGGTCTGGCAAGCTGGATCAGCGAAATGAATGGAGAAACCAACGAAGCAGCTCAGGAAGTGAAAGCAACAGACATTGCAGAGCCAACTCAAAATGTATTATCCCGACTTCGCTTTGATATTACTCCAACCGATGCTTCTTTAGTACAAAATACAGAAGTATTGCAGGGAAAACGTTTTGCCATCACTCAGGATGACAGCAAGCAAACCTCAGCGATCAGGGAAGCACTGGAAAAACATGGAGCCATCGTAGAATTGGTAGACTCAGAAAAAGATCTTTCAAATATTGAGGGATTAATTATGCTGGACCTATTCTCAACAACTGATAAACCAAGCATTATCGACCATGTGGATCTGATCAAAAAACTGGATTTTGATAAAGCAAAATGGGTATATCTGATCTCTGATATTCCTGCACATCTTCAGGAAATCTCTGATGTAAGCGTATTACGCCACCACCAGGGATATCCGGGACTTTTCAAAAGTTTAGCAAGAGAATTTGACAATACAACTTGCAGACTGATCAGCCTAAGTACTCCTCAGGAAGTAGATCAGATTGCTGAGATTACTTTAAAAGAGATTTTAACCAACGATAAACCTGCCGAAATCATTTACAAAAATGACCAGCGACACAAAGTAGATATTATCCCTTCTCCATTATCAACAAGTCTGAATGAAGCGCATATTCAATTGGATAAAAAATCTGTGGTTCTGGTATTGGGAGGAGCACAGGGAATCACGGCTGAATTGGTGAAGCATATGTCTCAGGCCTATCCTTGTACTTACATTCTGGTAGGAAGATCAGCTGACCCAAGAAATGAACTTTCTGCGAAAGACTTTGAAGGAATGAAAACCAAAGAAGAAATCAGAAGCTTCTTAATCAAGTCAGGTCAATTCACATCTCCGGCAGAAATAGAAAAAGAAACAACGAAGATTTTCAAAAACAATCAGATTCTGCGTACCATCCGTGATATGGAAAACCTTGGAAATACCATTATTTACCAATCATTAGACCTTTGCGACGAAGAAGGATTAAGTAATCTGATCAGCATTATCTATGAAAAATATAACCGCCTTGACGGAGTCATCCATGGAGCAGGTCTTTTAGAAGATAAACTATTCAAACAAAAGACGACAAGCTCTTTCGGACGTGTATTTGATACCAAAGTGAAACCCCTTCGCGTATTAGCTGAACAGCTTCGTACAGACTGCCAGTTCGTCGTATTATTCTCAAGTATTGCTTCCGTATACGGCAACAAAGGTCAGACAGATTATGCTGCGGCCAACAGTGTACTGGATGATTACGCCAATGCTTTAAATAAAAGATTAAAAGGAAAAGTGATCTCTATCAACTGGGGACCTTGGAAAGGTGCCGGAATGGTTTCTTCCACCCTTGAATCAGAATATGAACGCAGAGGTATTTCTATGATTCCATTGGATGAAGGGAAAGAAATCTTCCTTAACGAAATCAAATACGGAACGGAAAGCCAGGTGCTGATCATGTCAGGAAATAATTGGTAAAACACTGCATAAACTCAATATGAAAAAAACAGATGTTGCTGTAATTGGTCTATCCTGTGTCTTTCCCGGGGCACAGGATGCCAACACTTTTTGGCAGAATATTGTCAATAAAGTCGATTCTACCGAGCTCGCTCCGGCAGACCGGATAGATCCTGTTCATTTCAGTGATGCCACAAGTCCCGTTGACCGTTTTTACTGTCAGCGTGGAGGATTTATCCCTGATTATACTTTCGATCCTACAGCATTTGGTATCTTGCCATTAGCCGTTGAAGGAACGGAACCTGACCATTTGCTTACCCTTGATCTGGTGCAGAAAGCCCTGGAAGATGCCGGCGTATTTCAAAAGAACATTTCTCTTGAAAAAACGGGAATCATCATCGGTAAAGGGAATTATACCGGTCCAGGAGCCACCCGCGCTATTGAAATTGTAAGAACCGGAGAACAGATTTCTTCGTTACTGCAGGAATTACTGCCTCATGTTTCTTCTGCAGACATTGAAAAAGTAAAACATGCTTTCCAACAGCGTAAAGGACGTTTTGCAGCCGATACCGCCATGGGATTAATTCCCAATCTCGTTGCTTCTCTTGTTGCCAACCGCTTCAATTTAGGAGGAGCCGCATTCACTGTAGATGCCGCTTGTGCATCTGCTTTGATTGCTGTAGATCATGCTGTACAGGAACTTCAGAGAGGTCGTTCCGATATCATGATCGCAGGAGGAGTACACACAGGCCAGAACGCTGCTTTCTGGAGTATTTTTGCTCAATTGGGAGCCATGTCCCGCCAGCAGCAGATCAAACCGTTCAGTATGGATGCTGATGGCCTATTGATTGGTGAAGGTTGCGGTTTTGTCGTGTTAAAACGATTGGAAGATGCCGTTCGTGATCAGGATAAAATCTATGCGGTAATCAAAGGAGTTGGCGTAAGCAGTGACGGTACCGGAACCAGCGTAATGAGTCCGGCTGTGAAAGGTCAGTTAAAAGCTTTGGAACAGGCATGGATCAATGCTGATTTAGATAAAAATAAAGTGGGATATCTTGAAGCTCATGGCACAGGAACACCTCTTGGAGATAAAACAGAACTTCAGACCTTAGCTCAGTTCTTCGGAAAAGAAGAAAATGCTCAGGCAGCGGGTATCGGATCTGTAAAGTCCAATATCGGGCATGCTATGCCGGCAGCCGGAATTGCAGGATTAATCAAAACCTGTCTGGCATTACACCATGATACTTTACCACCAACCTTATATTGTGAGAATCCAACTTCGGATATGCAGAACACAAGGTTTGAACCGGTACAGGAAGCAAAAAACTGGTCAAAAACCGGACTTCCAAAAGTAGCGGCAGTAAATGCTTTCGGATTTGGAGGAATTAACGCACACGTGGTTCTGGAAGGCTATGATATGCCGAAAAAAGACCACGTACTGATATTAGCCAGACCTACACACCAAGAACTGCTTTCCGCATTACAAAATAATGAAACCGCCATTGGTGAAGGAGATTTCAGAGTAGCGATATTCGATCCAACGCCTGCAAGAATAGAAAAAGCCATTAAAATTGTTTCCAAAAATATCATCTGGAAAAACAAACAGGATATCTGGTACACTTCTACTCCATTATTAAAAGATGGCGGTAAAGTAGCCTTTGTATTTCCAGGCTTAGATGGTCTTGCAAAAGGTGAAGTGGAGACGGTTAGCCGTTATTTTGGATTGACAGCTCCTATTGAAACAGAAGGTGAAGGTCTTTTAACCGATGCCTTAAACATTTTCAACAACTGCAGTATCCTTGATAATTCATTGAAAAAACTGGGAATTATTCCCGATATGAACGCGGGACACAGTTTAGGAGAATGGCTGGCAGGATATTCATCCGAATTAGCGGAAGCCAATTCTGTAAAAGCGTTAATTGATGTGCTCCACCCTGAAACATTTGAATTAAAAGATTCCAAGTTCATCGCCATAGGAGCCGGAATTGATGTGATAAAACCTTTTATTACTGAAATTTCAAACCTTTATGTTTCCAATGACAACTGCCCTAATCAGGTGATTCTTTGCGGAAGCAATGCCGCTTTGGAGGAATTGGTTCCTTTATTAAAGGCAAAACAGATTTTCCATCAGGTGCTTCCTTTCCAATCAGGATTCCACTCTCCTTTTATCGCAGATAAACTGGATGTGATCCTTGCGGGAATGGAAAAAGCGCAGTTCCAGCAGACAAAAATTCCACTGTGGTCTGCAACAACCTTAGAACCTTATCCATCAGATCAGGCAGCGATCAGAAAACTGAGTGCAGAGCATTTGGTTCAGCCTGTTCGTTTCCGTGAACTGACAGATACATTATACGAAGAAGGCGCAAGAGTTTTCATTCAGGTAGGTACAGGAGGATTAATAGGATTTATTGATGATACCTTAAAAGGAAAAGCCTTCAGTACGATTGCTTCCAGCGTTCCTACCCGTTCGGCATTGGCGCAGTTACAACGTGTAGTTGCTTCATTATTTGTAGAAGGGAAAACCATTGCGCTTGACTTTTTAGAAATTCAGAATCATACAAAAAGAGCATCAGGAAAAGGAATTAAACTGGAGTTAGGCTCGCCTATCATCCGTAATTTTAAAGAAGTGAAAGCGTTGGCTCAATCATTTGAGACCCCAAAACAATATACCGCAACAGCTTCAGCTATGGCCACCAAAAGCGGTCATCCGCTGGTACAGGCATTCCAGGACAACGTTGCCGATATGATCCGTATGCAGGAAGAAGTATTGACTTTATTCCAAAATCGTCCGGAGATTACGATCCAACGTCCTGCTGCTCCTGTTGCTCCCAAAGCACCAAGAAGTACAAACTTCTCAAAAGACTTATATGTAACGCTTGAAAGCCACCCTTATCTGATTGACCACAGCTTATTGAGACAGCCTAAAGGTTGGGCTCATGTCGCTGATATGGAACCGGTAATTCCGATGACGATGATCTTTGAGCAGCTCGCAGAAATTGCAGAAGCAGAAATTCCGGGAACACTGGTTCATAAAATCATGAATGTAAGTGTATTCCAATGGATGAACGTTGCCAAACCTTTCGAAAAAACCGTAAAAGGAGAATGGCGTTCACCGAATCACGCTTATCTTGATATTGAAAACTTTGCGAACGCAGAAGTCATTTTAAAATCCGCTTCAGTTCCAACACCAGCCTTCAATCTTTCCATCGGTAATCTTTTACCTATCGAAAGAACCCCTGAAGAAATCTATGACATGCATATGTTCCATGGAGATAAATACCAGGGAATTACTGAAGTTTCAGCCGTTGGAGACAAAGGAATTATCGGAAAAATAAAAGGTAACGGTGGTAAAGGTTCTTTATTGGACAATGCAGGACAGTTATTTGGACTTTGGCTGCAGCTTACTTTGGTGAAAGACCGTATTGCATTCCCTGTAAAAATCAGAGATATTGAATTCTTCGGAGATATGCATGATCAGGAAGGTATTTTTGAATGTACCTGTATGCTGACGGAGCTTAATGATGAATTCGCCATTGCAGATATCATCCTGAAAAGAGACGGAAAAGTATGGTGCGCCATTACAGGCTGGCAGAACAGAAGACTGGAAATTGATGCTCCGTTATGGAATGTTTCCATGTCTCCGCTGCACAACCGCCTTTCAGAAGAGATTGCTCCTGAAGTATTCTTCTTCCATCAGGCTTATACCAGAGTGGCTTCGTGGGATTTTATCCTGAAAAGATATTTCAACCAAACGGAAAAACAGTATCACCAGCAGCTATTACCCAACAAGAAGAAAAACTGGATGGTAAGCCGTGTAGCCGTGAAAGATGCTGTAAGAAATCTCCTTCGTCAGGAAAAAAATCATGCCTGCTTCCCGATCACGTTTGAAATCCGCTCTGATGAAGTAGGAAAACCTTACCTCATCAGTGATTTTACAGAAGATATTCATATTTCTTTAGCTCATAAAGGCAAAGAAGCCGTAGGAATCGCGAGATATGGAAAATCTGTAGGAATTGATATGGAACTGATGGAAGAGCGCAGCTCAGGATTCTATGAAATGGTATTTACCGACAAAGAATTAGCATTATTAAAAGACAGAGATCAGGCCGAATGGACCACCCGTTTCTGGGTAGCCAAGGAAGCCTACGGAAAGTTCATGGGAACAGGACTGAAAGGAAATCCTAAAGTCTTCGAAGTCGAAATGATAAAAGACGATCACCTGTGGATCAACAACATTGAAATCAAAACTATTAAACATAAAAATTATATTATCGGATGGACACTGTAAACGCAACATTAAAAATGAAC
Source organism: Chryseobacterium metallicongregator (assembly GCF_031324065.1). NCBI lineage: Bacteria > Pseudomonadati > Bacteroidota > Flavobacteriia > Flavobacteriales > Weeksellaceae > Chryseobacterium > Chryseobacterium metallicongregator. The sequence goes on along the minus strand of NZ_JAVIXS010000016.1, from coordinate 16,722 downwards.
CACGAAGAACTTTTTACTTTATTAAAAGGTTTTATTACTGAAGTGATTGGGGCTGAATTTGTAGAAGAAATGGATATTACTCCTGAAAGTTCATTCACCAAAGATCTTGAAATGGACAGCATCGAGATTGTTTCTTTCTCAGAAAAAATCAAGGCGCATTTTGGCGATCAGATCGACTTTACAGGTTGGTTATCTTCTATGGATCTTGACCAGCTGATCAATCTTGACCTTAGTATGATCATCAATTATATCTACGAATGCCAATAATCACTGTCAATAACAGACAAGTTCATATACAGGAACTCAACAAAGGAGCCGAACAAACCGTGGTACTGATCCACGGTATGTTCAGTAACCTGTCCATTTATTATTTTAATATTGCCCCTGTGCTGGCGAAGCATTTCCATGTGGTGATGTACGATCTGAAAAGTCACGGTATGAGTGAACGCTTTTTGGATGGGTACGATCTTGACAACATGTCATCCGATTTAATAGGTTTAATAGATCACCTTCAACTGGAAAAAGTACACCTTGTAGGCTATAGCTTCGGAGGTCTTATTGCACTGAAAACAGCATTAGAATATCCTGACCGCGTAAATCAGCTCGTGGTGATGGAAGCTCCGGATCCTCAGGACGAAAAAGCCCGTAACATCATTGATGAATACAGCAAAGAATTTCTTGAGCATTACGTAGCCAATTTTACAGATACTACCAAAGTGCAGATGGGTAAAAGACAAATGGAAAAGAACCATCGTATGTATGAATTTCTCTTTAATCAGACCACCATTAAAGCAGATATGATCAGGGAAAAACATTTCCTTGGTGAAGCTGACTTCAAGGGATTGGAAACTTCCACTTTATTGCTTTATGGAGCTGACTCCAACTGCAGACCTACCGGTGAGTGGCTTCAGTCTCAAATCAGCGGATCTGAACTTGAATTAATCCAGGGCGATCATAACATTCCTATCCAGGAACCCAATCTGATTGCGGAAACAATCGCTCAATTTTTATCTAAAATTTTAACACAAAACCATGGCTAAATTTGCATTTATAGTTCCACCATTGACAGGACATGTCAACCCTACCTTAAGCATCGGTGCTACCCTGCTGGAAAGAGGACATGAAGTAGCCTGGATCAGCCTTGACCCAACATTGGAGGCTAAACTTCCCGAGGGAGGAAAATTATTACTGATCCTGTACGATCAGACCGACGAAGAAAAGAAAGAAAGTGAACAATATCTCGATATTATTTCCAAAAAAGTAGTGTATGGCATAGACAGTGTGAAGTTCCTGTACGAAGAGGTTCTTATTCCGCTGAACAGACATTGCTATAACGGTATTGTTTCATTATTAAAAATAGAGCAACCCGATTTAATTATCGGAGACCATCAGTTATTTGCTGCCCCTGTTGCCGCAAAAACTCTTGGAATCCCTTATGCCACTTCCGTTACCGCTCCGGCCGCCATTAAAATCATGAATGAGCTTCCAAAAGTACACGAATGGGAAGTAAATCAGATCATTGACCTACAGAAAGAACTGGGCTTTCAGGAAGAGCGTTCTCTGGCAACCTCAGACCTTTTAACACTTGTGCTGACCTCCAATTATTTCTTTGGTGAAATGGATAATCTGCCTTCTCAATATCAGTTCACAGGTCCCGTTCTTACCGAAAGACGTGTTTCATGTGAATTCGACTGGGAAAAGTTAAAAAGTAAAAACAACAAAAAGATTCTGGTAAGTATCGGTACTACCTTCGATCATGATCATAAAAAAGCTTTCTTCCAAAAGGTAATTGATGCCTTTAAAGATGAAGATTTAACCGTTATAGTGGTTTCCGATCCGCAGCTTTTCGAACAGTGGCCGGATAACTTTATGGTATATCAACAGGTTCCTCAACTAGATCTTCTGCCTCATCTTGATGGTGTGGTTTGCCATGGCGGTCACAATACCGTATCCGAAACACTATCACACGGTATTCCTTTGGTAGTGATCCCGATTGCCTATGACCAGTCTCATGTTGCCGGACGCGTTGTGCGTACAGAAGCAGGTGAACGTCTTAATTTTAACAGATTTAAAGGAAATCACCTGAGAGAAGCTGTACAGCAGATTCTGAATAACCCAAGCTACAAAGAAGCAGCTCAGAAAGTGGGACAGTCTTTTGTGGAAGCAGGAGGTTCTGCTACGGCAGCCAACTTACTGGAGCAAGCCATATTGAAAGCTTCAAAACCTGAAAAACCGTCTAAGTTTTTATTTGTAGTTCCCCCGTTTTTCGGACATGTGAGCCCTACTTTAAGTGTGGGAGCAAGTTTAATTGCCCGTGGCCACGAAGTAAAATGGTTCGGAATTACGCCTTTAGACAGCAAACATATTCCTGAAGGAGGTTCTTATTTCTATCCTGAAGAAGATCTTGTTCCTTACCAGGAGGAAATTGCCCGAATTTTAAAAAGACAGGATGACGGACCCGCATGTTCCGGACCTGAAGTGATGAAACTGGCACTGGAAGAAACCTATGTTCCTTTTGCTAAAATGATGATGCCGGGACTTACCAGACTGACAGAAAGCTGGATGCCCGATGTGATCGTGAATGACTGTATTACATTCGGAGGTGCTCTTTTCGCTCACAAACATAATATTCCTTGTGTAACCACTACTCCTGTTCCTCCGGATGTAATGGGAGATACAGAAAAAAGTGCCCCTAAAATCTGGGAATGGCAGCAGAACTTAATCAAAGATCTTCAAAAAGAAGTAGGCATTCATGAAGAAGGAATTTACATCCATTCTCATAAATTGAATATGGTCTTTACTTCACAAGCCTTTGCTGGTTTTGAAACCGTTCCTTCCCATATGAAATTCGTAGGTCCGGTAAAAGGCCGTCCGAATGATGCCTCATTCGACTGGGATAAACTGAACGCTTCCACCACTCCAAAGATATTTGTATCATTGGGAACGCTGCTGGTAGATATCAGAAAAGCTTTCTTCGAAAAGATTATCGCTGCATTCAAAGACCAGCCGGTTACGGTGATTGCCGCTACTCCACCGGAAATCTTTGAAGAATGGCCGGATAATTTTATTGTGAACAGTTTCGTGCCTCAATCTGCAGTGATGCAGAGAATGGATATGGTGATCTGCCATGGTGGTTTCAATACCGTTAACGATACTTTTAGAAACGGATTACCGATGTTAATCACTCCTATTGCTTATGATCATTTCCATATTGCAAAACTGATCGAACAGGCAGGTTGCGGAATCAGTATCCGATACAAAAGACTTCGTGTAGATGCTCTTCGTGAAACTGTTTTTGAATTATTGGAAAATCCGAAATACAGAGCTGCAGCTCAGGAAGTCCGAAACACATTTACCCTTGCCGGAGGGAACGATAAAGCGGTAGAACTGTTAGAAAATTTTGTGCAGGAACATTCAACATTAGCTTCTGTATAGCCTATGAATCAACACATGAAAAGAAAATTGTTATTTGGTGAACGCATGTTATTGGGAGACGGTACAGAACCCTTTAACGCGGTCATCCCGTTCAGACTGAGAGGTACTTTTACCTTAAAAGAGATCCAGCAGGCTCTGGCTCAAATTCAAAATAAACATCCATGGCTGAGAGCATTGATCAGCCATGATGAAAAAAATATTCCATGGTTTAATGTTCCTGAAAAACCGATTTCTATTCCTGTAAGAATCATCACCCGACAAAGTGAAGATCAATGGCAGGAAGAATCCAGGAGAGAATGGAACACCATTTTTAATTACGAAAAATTACCTCTGATCCGGTTTGTATGGATCAAAGGGGAAAACGTTTCTGACATGCTTTTTGCGTTCCATCATTGCTTATGTGATGGTGGTTCTGCAATGGCTTTTTTAAAAGAATTTCTTCTGGTACTGGATAATCCGGCTGCCGATATTGGAACAGAAAATCCAATCTTAGGCATTCAGGATGTTGTTCCCTCCCATATTCTGAACAGCCGCAGGCAGAAACTGAAAGCTAAGTTTATCGGAAGACTGGCTGCTACTGCAATCAAATGGATTCCGGTAGGTAAAAAAGCGGTGGAAAGACAGAACGACTACCTGATCCACTGGAAACTGGATGAAACCATCAGCAAAGAGTTAATTAATTACTGCAAATCCCAGGAAGTGACCGTCAATACATTTTTGAGCGCATCCGTATTGCAGGCATTTAAAAAAGTAAGAGGAGAAAAATCCTTCAACAAAGTTTCCTGTCCGGTAGATATCAGAAGATTTGCCAATCAGATTAAAGAAGATCATATTTTCGCTTTCGGGCTGATGATTGTGGTTTCTTCTGATGAAAAGCTAAGTTTTGAGGACAATCTAAGGACAATGCAGAAATCTGTGGAACAAAAGACCTCAAAGCTGAATCCTTACATCACAATGATGGTGATGGAATCCGGGCATGATGCACTGAAGAATTTTACCAGGCTGTTAAAAAACGGAAAGTCATCCAATGACTGTATGTTTTCCAATCTGGGAAGGATACAGATTCCTCATGAATACAAAGAGTTTACGGTGGAGACGATTTTCAGTCCGTCAGTCATTGGTCCATTAGGAAATACAACGACTCTTGTCGTCTCTACTTACCGTGGAAAAATGGATTTTTCATTCATGGGAAGCGAAGGATATTTGCCTTACACCGATGCTCTGGCAGTCCGTGAGGAGGTGATGCAGATTATACATTCACAACTGAAACAAATGGCAGTATCATGATCAAAAGACCTTTAATGATGGTGGAAAGGATCATGTATGTAGATCCTGAAACGCCTTTAAACTGTGTTTATACAGCAAGAATCAACGGGGAGATTCCCAAAGAAAATTTTAAAACAGCTTTAGTAAGAATTCAGCAGAAACACCCGATGCTGAGAGCCAACATTGATCATAACAACGGACGATATCCTTTCTTTATGGGACAGAGAGATATCGAACCCATTCCGCTTCGTATTGTAGAGCGAAAAACGGATGAGGACTGGTTCAAAGAATCTGAAAAAGGATGGTTCCAGCTTTTTGAAACTCCTAAAAAACCATTGGCGGAAGTAGTCTGGGTAAAAGGACAGAACACTTCCGAAATCCTTTGGATCATGCCTCACTGTATTTCTGACGGAACTACGGGAGTAACTTTAATGCGTGAACTTTTGAGTTTACTGGATAATCCTTATGCTCCTTTAATTCCTTATGTTGCTTTTGAATCTGTTGATGATTTTCTTCCTTCGGATTTTAATACGGGAATTAAAAAATACAAAGCCAGTCTTTATCTGCTGTTTGCCAAAATTTTCTTTGCCATCCAGCGAAAAAGTAAAAAGAGAAACATAGGAAAAAACTACGCGATTCACTGGAAAATGACACCGGAAGAAACCCAGCAGATCACTGAAAAATGTAAAGCCAACGGAATCTCTGTACATGCTTTACTGTGTTCTTCTGTAATGCAGGCATTCCGTGATGTTCAGGGAGACCGTGCCAAAGGTAAGGTGATCAGTCCTGTAGATGTGCGTCATTTTATTCCGGAAATTAAAGAAGATCATTTATTTGCTTTCGCCCCAACGGTAGAGCTTTCTGTAAAGAAAGACAACAAAAATGTGATGAGCAATGCCAAAGAAATCAAAAGGAATCTTATTGAGAAAATCAGTAAAATGGAAGCCCGTGAACTCCTGTGGATGGGCGAACATATGCATCCCATTGTGGAACGCATGATCCATATGCTGAAATCCAGCGAAGGCGGACATGATGTAACCTTATCCAATATGGGAAAGGTCAATATCCCGAATGATTATAAAAATTTCAATCTGGAAACGGTATTCAGTCCTACTGTGGCTTTCCCATGGCTGAACTCAAATACCTTAGTCACCAGTACATACAACCAGCAGATGGACTTCACCTTCATGTCCAATGAAAATTTTCTTCCCAAAGAGGAAGCTCATCTGATAAAAGATAAAGCCATTGAGCTTTTGACCACCTCTCTATGAAATTTAAAATAAAACCTCCGAAGCCTAAACCTATAAAGAAAACCACCCTCAAACGCTTTCTCATTAAGCGTACGATTTATTATGTCCTTCCGAATGTATTTTTTAATTTCATTATTGCTTATGCCAGTTTCAAAGAATTAGGCTACACGCATTTTTTCTCAGGAACCCAAAACCTGGCCCGTCTTACCCTGCCAATGGCCATTTTCCTTCCGGTGGTCCTTACCATTGATATCATCAAAAGAGTAACGGATGCCGCCAGTCAGGAAGCGATAGAGTTTACGGTAGATGAACAGCTGAATATAAAAAAACTGATGACCAGACTAAGCATCTTACATGGTTTGATTACAGGACTATTGGTATTATCCCTGCTCTTTATCGGGCAGTATAATTTCTCAAAAGATTATAAACTGGACGCCACAGCAATGGCAGTCGTGGTGGGAACATTGGCAGGAATTCTGTCGGTAATTTTTGTATATCTCCCGGTTTGGAGGTTGAGAAGATGGATGTGCAAAGTCGCATCAGTACCTGCAGAGGTAAACCCTTGATTTTTGGTTAAAAAACAACTACAGCACTGTATATCATTTAATTAAAATCAAAAAAAAGATAACGATACCCGGATGATCATGATATCACCGGGTATTTTTACGCAAAGACTGACTTAATTTTTTTCTTTAAAACTAGATATTTGGTAAATTTTTTATATTTATATCAAAAATTTGCAAGAATTTTTCTTGGACAGAATGACTAACAATGTATGTACAAAATAACGGATCAGTTAAAGAATATAGGATTCAGTATCAATCGTTTAGATTACCTTATCAATAGAAATAAAAACAAAAGAGAATTCAACACCTTAGAATATTTTTGTATCTATATCATTCTGGAAGATATCCAGTTAACGATAGACAATGTTCCTTACCCATTAAAAGGGGGAAATATTGCTTTCGTAGGACCACAAAAAAAAATAGTTTTTGGAGAAACCAAAAGATCAGATGTGTATTCAATTGCATTTTCATCCAGTTTTTATGAAAGATCAACCAAAGACAGCCTTTTTATCAATTCGCAGCTTTTTTATAATTATAATTCTGAAATATTTATTGCTCCTTTCTTCAATGCAGAACAGATGAGGATGATATTTCTGGAGCGCATGGAAAGTTTCCGGAAAAAGGACGAAAGCCTGTATATATCTGCTGCCCATAATGCCATTGAAAGGCTGATGCTGGATGCCCTTTTACATATTCCCACCGAAGAAATCAAAAAGGACATCAAATTTGACTATATGTACTATGTAAACCGGTTTAAAGTTCTTTTACAAAGAGATTACAAAAAGGCAAAGAAAGTGGCTTATTATGCGGAAGAACTTAATATTTCTTCAAGGAAACTTACCGAGATGACAGAGTATGTACTGGGCAAAACAGCCAAGCATATCATCATTGAAAAACTTATTATTGAATGCCGAAAAGCACTGAATTTTTCAAATTCCACCATCTCTGAAATATCTTATGATCTGGGTTTCAGCAATGAAGGAAATTTTACCAATTTCATTAAAAAACATACCGGAAAAAATCCCTCAGAAATGAAATAATTTGTATATTTACATAAGTAACCTTTTGGGGAAAAATACAGGTTATATGCTTGCAAAGTACATTATATTCATTTTGTTCTATTTTGCTATTACAAAATCATTTGCCCAGGCAGCAGACGGTTTAAGGCTTAATGTAAGGCTTTATCCGGTACAGATGCTCGCTATAGGCTCAGGATTTTCGGACGATGGGAATGAGTCTTCCTCCCGGGAAGTTCAGTCTGTGACCATCTCAAGTCCGACAGGGTTTCAGCTCAATGCAAAATATGATGAATATCACAGTACAATCGGTAATTCCGAAAGCAACAGAGAAAAGTTTGAAGAATATACTCTTATCAACCATTCTAAAGGAGTGGTTCAGGAGCAATATCCTATCCAACATGAGATTGAAAATGCAATGGAAAATTTAAGCGTTAACAGAAGTAACGACGAAAATTTTTTAATATTAACTCTAATTTCTCAGTAAAAAATTAAGCAAGGCCTGAAAAAATAACTATGCAACGAATAACAATCTTGCAATTTATTCATTCCCTATATATTAAGTAAAAAGAATGTTTAAGATTAATAAAACATTCTTTTTACTTTATGGTGATTTTATCAGCATTTAAAAGATACTTTTTATGTAATTATTCATAAAAAGTACTGATTGGTGCGCGCCTATTTCTCCGTAAAAATTCACAAATAATAAGTATCTTTTCACAAAGGTCCTGATGTTCTTTGTATTTACCTTTGCATCCGCAATTTTAAAAAAAATTAATACAAAAAAACGTCTTTAACCTTATGAAAAATTTTATCTTAGCATCTTTTGCTATCCTTGGATTCTCAACATTACAAGCACAAAATGTAACACTAAATGTCAGACTTAAGCCCATCCAGACTCTTGTTGTTAACAACGCTCAAAAAGTCGTTAATTTAGACTACATCACTAAAGATGACTATGCCAACGGTGTATCTTCTGTAAACGCAGATCACTTAAGCATTTACAGCACAGGAGGATTCCAGGTAAAAGTAAGAGGTGGTAACGATGTATTAGAGTATGGAGGTAAAAACATCCAGGCTAACAGCATCCAGATTAAAGCAAGCGCAGGTTCTGACGCTGTAAACGGTGCTCAATATGCTCAGAATGTACAATTATCAACTAACGAAGCTACTTTGGTAACTTCTTCTACCGGAGGAGTAGACAAAAAAATCAACATTGAATACAAAGGAGCCGGAGATAATAAGTACCTGAACAATTATATTGCCGGACAAGATCCTACAGTATACACTACTGAACTTACGTATACCATTATTTCTCAATAATAGATATCATTTTGTAATGATAAAGTGTTGTACCTACCACAGCACTTTATCAACACTTAAAAACTAATCTCCGTCATGAGCAGACTTTCTCTTCTCCTTTTCAGTCTTCTTTTCCTATCCTCTTTTCATGGATATGCACAAACAGGGGTTTCGGTTTCACCACCAAGACTGTATTTTGAGTCAGGAAACGGAAACAGCAATACCCAGACCATAACGGTAACGAATGTAAGTGCCAAAAATTCTCTGGACCTCGCTGTAAGTTTAGGAGACTGGGAATATGACGGCAAAGGTGAGAATGTAACGTATCCCGCCAATACGCTTCCCACTTCCTGCGCAAGTTGGGTTTCGGTCAAAAAAGAAGAAAATTACTTTACCCTGGCTCCCGGAGAAAAAAAAGATATTGAGGTAACTCTTACCGCTCCGAATGCGCTTTCAGACCAGCTGGCTACCCATACGGCCGTTCTGTACGTAAGCCAGATGAATCCGGTAGATGATGTGGATCATAAAGGAGCGAATATCAAAGTAAGCATCCGCTCAGGAATCAAATTATTCCATAAGCTGCCTGCAGCCAAAACAAAAAAACTTGAAATCCAGAATCTGGTATACGGAAAAACAACCAATACGATCAACCTCTTTTTTGAAAATCAGGGCGATATATGGGGAGACGGAAAAATATACACCGACTTTGTGAATACGCAAACCGGAAAAAAAGTATCGCTGGATCCCGTTATCTTTTACACCATGCCCGCAAACAAAAGGGAGATGAATATCCCTCTTCCGGCAAGCCTTGAAAAAGGAAAGTATACCGCTTCCGTCATGATTGATTATGGAGACAACAACAATCTGGAATTAGGAGAATTAAGTTTCAGCTATGAATAGTAAAAACTTCTTCTGTTTCTTTCTGTTGGTTTCCCTGAACTGCTTCTCACAGGTCAATTACAACTCATGGATAAACAGCTATCTGCAGATTAATTCCTACAGCGGAAATACCAATCCTGATGCTTATACCTTTACTCTGGCTGGTAATGGAGCGTTTAATATTCCTTACTGGAAAATATCCATGAAGCTGAAACAGCCTATCACTTCTACTGACGGAAATTATACGATGCCTGCCAACAAAATATCATTTCAGCCGGTTTCCACTTCAGGACAGGGTTATCCCGGACCTGTACCCACCATTCCTCAGATCGGAATGCCGCTGAATACTTTTCTTCAGGCCAACCAGGAAGTCTTTTTAATTCCTCAATCCAATGCAGCGTTGTACAATCAGCCGCCACAACCCAACGGCTATTATAACCTGCAGGTAAAATACAGCCTGACCGTTATGGGAGGATCTTATCTGGGAAGCTACCCTTCCTGGACCAGATTTAACGCTCCGGTACAGTTTACAGCGTATGACCAGTACAACAATATTATCGGCAGAGGAGATCACATTTTTCAGTTCCACATTGGGCCACTCAGCGGAAGTCCGACAGATGTACCTGAAATGTCGCTTCAGTTTTCCGCAAAAGCGGTCAACGGATCACTGGAATTCAAAAGCATGTCGGATTATGTCAACGGAGTAAGTGTCACTTATTCCAATGGACTGATCGTAAAAAGCAATACCAATTACCAGATTAAATTACGGTCTCTTCAGGGGCAGTTCAGCTCTCCGGCCGGAAACTACATTCCTTTAGGAACCGTAAAAATGAATCTCATCCCCGTTTCGGGAAACACAGGTAATGTATATCCTATCCTGCTGAGTGCTTCTCCACAGCTTATTGCAACAGGAGGCTCAACCGGAAGCTCCAGCCTGTATTACGATATCCGATATTCCACCAAAGCCAATGATGAAAGACTGATCAATACCAAATCGGAAGAATATTCCACCACCCTTCAATACGAGATTATCCCCCAATAACCATGCTTCAAGACCTGTTCAAAAAAATCTTTTTCATTTTTTTGATTTCGTTTCAGATATGGATTCCGGCACAGAACAGTTCCGGAGTAAGTCTTGATATCCGTAATGAATCCAGAACAGATAAAGCAGGTATTCTGGATCTGATCATCGTTCTTGACAATCAAAGCACAAATGATTTCAAAGGAAAAGTAAACATTACGATTCCTAAGGGCTTCAGAAATATTTCAGGAAACCAGCTTCAGGTCGAAATGAAATCCGGTGAACACCTTTTTTTACCGGTAAAAATTGTGGTCAGCAACAATGCCGTTTCAGGAGAATCCCGTCTGGGTTTCCGCCTTTCGGACCAGCAGAATAAAACAATGGCGGAAAAAGAAATGCCCTACACCGTCACTGAAAATAATGCCATGCGCATCACGGCAGAAAATCCTCTGATCTATGTAAATAAGGCTACCGATTCGGTAGAAGTAAGGGCAAGAGTTTCCAATCTTGGGAACAGAAAGCAGCACGTAACGGTTGTATTTAAAATTCCGGAAGCTGAGCAGGGAAATGCTTTTATAGAGAAAACAGGAAATATTGGTGTGCAGAAAGATTCAGTCTTTGTGTTCCGTTTTCTGCCGTCCGGAATCAGATCCCGCAGCACTCAGCTTTCCGTCAATATTGCAGGCTTCAGGGAGCCGGATAGAGAAATATTCGGTAATACCAGTGTCTCCATCCAGAATGTTTCTTCGGTGCAGCGCTATGAAGATATAGAATCCACCGCTTTTTCCAATTTTACGAGGAATACCATCACGGCAAGTTACCGACATGCCGGAGAAAACCTGGATATGTATCAATTGGTAGGTTCAGGAGGTTTTAATCTTCCGTCAGGATATATTTTCATCCGGGGAAATATCTATACCATGACGAACCAGAGCGATCCTGTTGTTAACAATACCTATCTGACCTATCGCCGCGAAAACAGTGAATTCACCATCGGAAACATCAACAAAATGCTGGAACTTTCCCTGTTCGGAAGAGGGCTGGAATATGCCTACACTTCTCCCGATAAGGATACCAAAATTGAAGCAGGTTTTGTAGATCAGACCTATAGCCTTATAGAAAGAAATTCATTTCTGAAGTATGGCTACGGGTTCTATACCAGAGGAACTCTTGAAGCCCAAAATGCGTCCCGCAATATTTCCGGAACATATATTTTCAGGGATGATCCTTACGAAAAGGCCAGACATCATGTAGCCGGAACAGATCTTCAGTATGCTTTCGGCAAAGACTGGAAAACCAATACCAAGGTGTATAGCGGACTGAGTTTCTACGAAAACAACCAGCCCGCTAAGCCTTCATTAGCTTTGGAATCCCAATATTCAGGAATGATAAAAAAGGTCAATCTGAACGGAAATTATTTCTACAGCACAGATTATTATCCCGGAAACCGAAGAGGAATTTTGCAGATCCAGCAAAATTTTTCCACCATGATTTTCAAAGACCATTATGTGTATGCCAACATTGTGGCTTCCCATTTTTCGCCTAAGTTCTACTTTTACGACAACACACTGAATTCAAGCAATATAAGACTGGATACAGGAATCAACTTCCCTAAAAAAGGGAATTTCGGGATGGGACTTGGCTATCAGTATCAGGAAGAAAATTCCAACTCTTATAATAATTTTTTCAATGCCCAGCCTTACGAGAATACGAAACAACTCAAAGCACAACGTTTTACGGAATATCTTACCTGGCTGAGCCCTGATAAACAGCATACCTCTATCCTGAGCATGGAGACAGGATGGGTACAATATCCGGACAAAGACAAACAGCAGTTCCAGATGAAAGTAAGCGGAACCTATGGCTACAAATGGCTTACTGTGAACGGTATTTATCAGCATGGAAGTTATTTCCTTTCCGAATATGCTTTTTCAAAAATGATGAACCAAAGCACTCCCTACAAAAAGCTTTCGCTTTCTGCTTTTGTCAATAAAAATTTCTTCAACCGTCAGTTGAATGTCACTTCAGGGGTTTCTTATACGGATGATGTTCTGTATGGAAAATCGCCTTCAGGCTTTATAAATCTCAAATATTCAAAGGAAAGATATGCCCTGTACCTGAACTCTTCCTACTTCAGTTATACTGCAGGAAGCTTCACCAATAACCTGTTGACCATCGAAGCTGGTGTTACTATCAACCTTAGAAACAGCACCCTTGATCCGGGTAAAAAAGGTGATATTAAAGCATTTGTCTATTATGACCTGAACGAAAATAATATCTATGATGAAGGCGATAAAGAAGCGGCAGGCTACCTTATTATGCTCAACAATATTTCATTTAAAACCGATCCGTCAGGTTCTATCAGCTACCGTTCTATCCCTTACGGAAAGTATGCCCTGAAACAGGTGATCCAGCAAGGCTGGTATTATGATGAAACCGAATTTACCGTAGACAAGCACCACTACTCTTTTGAAATTCCTCTTCATCAAAACGGAACGACCCAGGGAAAAATAACCTACGATTTTGACACCAAAACAGCAGTAGATTTCACACCCAAAGTCGGAGGTATTCTTTTCAATATTTACCGCAATGAACAGTTAGTACATCATATTATCACCGATGATAACGGAGAATTTGCCTCCTTCCTACCTTCCGGAAACTACAGGATTGAGCTGAACAAAAACTCCCTGCCTGCCAATACTTATTGTGAACGCTCTACTGATACCTTCAAAGTGGAAGCCGGGAAAATAGTGCAGCTGGAGCCTTTTGTGATTAAGGTAAGGGAGAAGGTGATCAGGGTGAAGAAGTTTGGGGGTAAAAATTAGCGTCAAATACAACAATCATCCGTCTATACTACAACACTTTATGATTAACATCATGATATTGGGTGAAATTTTTAGTTCTATTCTTTCTTTTTAATCCAAAATAAAATATCTTTAAAGTTTTTAATTAAGGATAAAATGTCAGAAGAACAGAAACGACAGTTACAACAGCAACTTTGGAATATAGCTAATACCTTACGTGGTAAAATGGATGCTGATGAATTCAGAGATTACATTTTAGGATTTATCTTTTACAAATATCTTTCTGAAAAAATTCATTTTACGGCAAACAAAATTTTATTAGATTCTGGAGAAGATATTGATTATAATGATGTTGATGAAAATTCTGAATCTGGAAAAGAAATTGTTGAGGCTATTTATGAAGAAGTTGTTGAAGATCTGGGTTATTTTCTAAAACCTTCCGAGCTTTTTAGTAATATTGCTAAAAAAGGACATCAGAAGCAGGAAGGTAAATCTAATTTCATCTTAGCCGAACTTTCAAAAATCCTTAATAATATTGAGCAATCTACTCTGGGAACTAATAGTGAAGATGACTTTGAAGGATTGTTTGATGATTTGGATCTTACTTCTGCAAAATTAGGAAGAACAGAAGACGAAAAAAACACATTAATTTCAAAAGTCTTATATCACCTTGATGATATTGATTTCAATTTATCAGATACTAACGCTGATGTTTTGGGAGATGCTTATGAATATTTAATTGCACAGTTTGCCAGCGGTGCGGGAAAAAAAGCAGGTGAGTTCTATACCCCGCAACAAGTTTCTACTATTTTAGCAAGAATTGTTACCAGTAGAAAATTACAATTAAAGTCTGTTTATGATCCTACTTGTGGTAGTGGATCCTTACTTTTACGTGTTGCCCGTGAAGCAAAAGTAAGTGACTTTTATGGTCAGGAAATGAACCGTACTACTTACAATCTTGCAAGAATGAATATGATTCTTCATGGTGTTAATTACAGTAATTTTGATATCCGTCAAGAAGATACACTTGAAAAGCCGCAACACCTTGATAAAACTTTTGACGCTATTGTTGCTAACCCTCCTTTCTCTGCTAAATGGAGCGCTAATGAACTCCATCTTTTGGATGAAAGATTTTCACAATATGGAAAATTAGCACCATCTTCAAAAGCAGATTTTGCCTTTATCCAGCACATGATTCACCATTTAGATGAAAATGGAATTATGGCAGTCGTTATGCCTCATGGTGTTCTGTTCCGAGGAGCAGCCGAATTAGTTATCCGAAAATATCTAATTAAAGAAAAAAATTATTTAGATGCAGTAATTGGTTTACCTGCCAATATTTTCTTTGGTACTAGTATTCCGACTTGTATTTTAATCTTTAAGAAATGTCGTGAAGCCGATGAAGATATTCTGTTTGTGGATGCCAGTAAAGAATTTGAAAAACAAAAAAATCAGAATGTGCTTCTCAATAAACATATTGACAAAATTGTTGACACATATCAAAATCGTACAGTAATTGAAAAATTCAGTCATAAAGCTACCTTACAAGAAGTTGCTGATAATGATTACAACTTGAATATTCCTCGCTATGTTGATAGTTTCGAAGAAGAGGAGGAAATTGATATTCAAGCGGTAATGGCTGAAATTAAACAGCTTGAAGCAAAGCGTTCTCAATTAGATGCAGAAATCGAAGTATATTTAAAAGAATTAGGCTTAGTAAGCTAATTTTTATTTTTTTTAATCCTTAATGTTTATAGCTATAACAATAAATGACCGAGATGACAAAAAAAAATAAAAGTGTGAAGAATTTTCCTAATTTACGATTTCCGGAATTTGAAGGGGAATGGAAAAATAAGAAACTTGGTGAAATATCTGACATTTATGATGGAACTCATCAGACACCAAAATATACGAGCAATGGAGTTAAATTTGTTAGTGTAGAAAATATAAATGATTTATACAATACTGATAAATTTATTTCAGAAAAAGCATTTGAAAAGGAATATAAAATAAAACCTAGAAAAGGTGATATTTTGATGACAAGAATTACTGCTGGGATTATAGGTGCGACAGCAATAGTGCAAAATGATAATCCTTTAGCATATTATGTTAGTTTAGCTCTTATCAGAATTAAAACTTCAGACAATATTAATTTTTTATCTCAAAGAATTGAGACTAAGGAATTTAAAAATGAATTACATAAACGAATTATTCAC
The DNA here is from genome assembly GCF_031324065.1 of Chryseobacterium metallicongregator. Taxonomy (NCBI): domain Bacteria; kingdom Pseudomonadati; phylum Bacteroidota; class Flavobacteriia; order Flavobacteriales; family Weeksellaceae; genus Chryseobacterium; species Chryseobacterium metallicongregator. Next base: position 967 of record NZ_JAVIXS010000016.1, on the reverse strand, counting down.
GTCGCATTTCCAAAGAAAATAAATTTGGGAGATATTTATGAATGTTCAGCGTATTTTCCTGAAATTTTAGAGCAACAGAAAATTGCATCTTTTCTTTCTTTAATAAATGAAAGAATTCAAACCCAAAAGAAAATAATTGAGAAGTTAGAAACCTTAATGAAGGTAAGCCGTACAAATATTTTTTCTCAAAAATTAAGATTCAAAAACGAACAAGGATATGATTTTCCTAATTGGGAAAAATTAAAACTTGGTGAAATTGGAAATTTTCAGACAAGTAGTATTGATAAACTTTCAAGGGAAAACGAAAATGAGGTCTATCTAGTAAATTATATGAACGTTTACAGACACGAAGATATAAATTCTAGTACAATAAAATCATTTCAAAAAGTAACTGCGAAAGAACAGCAAATTAGTAGTTGTAATTTAAAAAAAGGAGATATTCTTTTTACTCCATCATCAGAAACACCTGATGATATTGGTCATTCCGTTGTTATTTCTGAAAATCTTGAAAATGCTGTGTTTAGCTATCACTTGATGCGTTTTAGACCAGAAATTGAGATTGACATATTATATTCTCACTATTTCTGTAATGTCCCAATTGTTTTAAGTCAATTATCAAAGTTTGCAACAGGGAGTACTCGATTTACAATATCAGTTAAATCATTTTCTGATGTTGAGGTTAGTCTTCCAAGCTTACCCGAACAAAAAGTTATAGGTAAGTTCATTTCCTTAATCGAACATAAAATAGCAATAGAAAAACAAATTTGAGAAAAGCTATAGCTTCAGAAAAAATTTGTTTTATCTAATTTGTTTATTTGAAAAACGAAGCCTTGTCAAGGTTTAAAACCTTGACAAGGCTGGATTGAAAAGCTAGTCTCTTAAACAAAAAGATTTTGCAATAAATACTTTTTTTGATTTTCGTATTGAGTAAGCAATTCTGATTCTACATTGATTTTCTCATTTATAG
>NZ_JAVIXS010000015.1:0-315467 GCF_031324065.1 Chryseobacterium metallicongregator | reverse complement strand
CGTAACCCAATGAGAAGCGAAAGAATCGGAGCGTTGGCAAAATATGTAATGTCTTTGACAACAAGTTCTGCAATGGTAGCTTCTACACAATGGTTTGAAAGAACATTAGATGACTCTGCAAACAAGAGATTAACTGGGTTGCAACATCATAATTTTGAATTTGCAAATATGTATATCTAGATGATCCTGCTTCTCCATCATGACCTTGTGTTACAATGTTTTCTGTCATAGCATCTCCTATCTGCGAATCTCCCGTTGGATTTGATTCTGATACATTTGTACGGGCAATCTGGATAGACTTAGACTCATCTTCGTTTGTAATAGTATCATAAGCATTATTATCTTTTGTTCTCTCTATATTACCATTGTTAAATATTTTAATTTTATCCTCAGCCTGTCTACCATCGGGGTCAATAAATCTAATTGGATTATTCAAAGCATAATTGTATGGAGAAAATCTTCTCGAAGTTTCAGCTAAAGGGTCGATTACTCCCCATCTACCAATATCCGCCATGTACATCCTCGCTCCATAATCATACATCCCAGTCTCTTGCAGTTCCTTGCCGTTGTACTTGTATTGATAAGCATTCTGGGTAGTCGCAGTATAATTATGCAGTAATCCAAAAGGATAATAGTTATTCACTTCTACAATTTCTCCCGGTTTCCATTCTCCAAGGCAACCAAATTTAGGCGAACATGTTGATGTATTATATCTCCTTGGCTGGATAATACCATCTCCATTTGTATCGGTATAACTTAATCTTACATTTCCCAGATGATCTGTAAAATTGTAAACATACTTGTTGAGAAGCGCATCATAATATCCTTCAGAAGTAGGAATGATTCTCAATTTCAATTCTGGAATCTCATTAGGATCAGGAATGAAAGTGCCTTCTCCATCCCATGATTCTCTTAAAAATGTAGTTTTATACTGAAAGCCATCCAGATAATGGGTCTCCAGATCTCCAAAAAGCTTCTTTACTTTTACCCCGTCTGCTCTGTAAAGATAGCTTGTCAATTTTGAGTTTTGGGTAATCTTATCTGGTAAATTTAAATAATTATATTGGATGGATAAATGTAATTATTAACCAGTTATACATATAAAATAAAAGCCACTACAAGAGCGGTGGCTTTTATTCTTACCTCACACACAAAGGATTCGTGCGGTAGCAGGGCAGATTTTATTAATCATCTTCTAAGTTTTCATACTTATAATCTGTTAAAACCAGTATCCCAAAATATTTCCATTCAAATTCATCTTGATAATTGATTCTTAAAATCAATGTCTTCTTTGTTTTTTGAAGTATTTCAATAGAATTAATTATTTTATGATGAGAGGGGTATTTTCCATACGGTGAAGAAGCTATAAAACTTTTAGAGTTTTCTTTTACTAAATTAAATTCATCAAATATTCCTAATTTTATTTTTTCCTGAGATTTAAAGTTATCTGATTTCAAACAAATTATTTTTTGAAAACTTTTACTTACCCCATCATACTTATATAAACTCTCTTTATCAGAATCATACTTCAAATATTCTGACTTCATCGTTGAAGTCTCTTGTTTAAGATAATCAAACATTCCTAAATTGATCTTTTCATTGTTTAGGATTTCTGATTTGTATGTTATAATAATAGGTCTATAAAATTCTAATACCTGTCCTTGTACTAAATTAATGAAAGATAAAAGTAGTACAGATAAAAACGTTATTTTTTTAATTTCCTTTATCATTTTTTTCTTTTTTTGCGTCTTCTCTAACTTTAACAAGTTGATTAACAATTATATCAGAAGGAGAACCTGGCTCTCGCGGAGCGCTTAGTTTAAAGGATTTAGTTCCATATTTAACATGATCAGTATCTGCATCTGTTCCATCTTCTATATGTGCTTTACCTTCATGGTAGATAGCTTCTGCTAAATCATAATTACTATATCCAATAGTTTTTGAATTACCTTCACCATCTACATGTTTAACACTATATCTTAAGTCATTATTCTTTTCTTTAAAATAGTTTTCGTTTAAAGATATCAAATGGACATTTTTATCTCCAGACTGAGATATATCTAAGTTGTTAAATTCAGACATATTACTATATCCTTCAGGAATTGATACTTTCCCATCTTTTACAAGCCCCATAGATTTAACATCTCTTACAGTTTCTGCTATAGTAGAGGAACCAGAACCAAAGTTTTTAGAGTCTATATAAATATCATCAGTTTTACTTGTTCCATATTTGTCCCATAATCTTTTTCCTTCAGGGGTTTTATACAATACTTCTTTTGAAGCTTTAAATGAACCATTGGTTGTTAAGATAATAATATCTATTCCTTGTCTTCCGTCTGGATCTATAAACATAATCGGATTATCAAACGCATAAGTATAAGGACTCCATCTTCTCATCTTCTCCGCCAGCGGATCTACTACTCCCCATCTTCCAATATCTGGCATATAAAATCTTGCTCCATAATCATACATTCCAGTCTCTTGCAGTTCCTTGCCGTTGTACTTGTAGTTGGAATAACTTCCAAAGTTGGAATAGGAAGAACCACCAATATGGTTTAATCCAAATGGATAATAATTATTGGTATCTATAGATTCTAGCATTCCGGCATTATTTTTAGCAAAAGTAACTCTTGTATTTCCCAAGTGATCCTTGTAATTGTAAATATAACGGTTTCTCTAGAATAGAGAGTAAAAGCCACTGTTTTTGCAGTGGCTTTTTGTTTTATTTACGGACACAAACGAGACGATCGCGCCAGCGGGGAGCGTGAGGAAGTAAAACCATCTATTGAGATGGCCACGCAGCTAGCAGAAGCACTGGAAGTGTCTTTGGATTATCTCGTAGGTTCTACGGATATTCTATTGGATAAAAATATTGTTTCTAAAATATTAGATATACAAAAACTAAAAGAGAACGATAGACAACACGTCTTCGCTCTCCTTGATGCGTTTCTCAAACAAACTAAATTGCAAAGCATTTTATAAAACAGCAAACCCGCTCATTGAGCGGGTTTGCTGTTTATTTTTAATTTAGTTTTTTAATTGGATATTGCTACACTTATTTTTTTCATACCAATCTATCCATTCTTTTCTATCTTTTTCATATGCTCCGTAAGGGTATGTTCTACTATAATTCAATGCACTCTCATATGATACATGCGAATAGATTGAAATGAATTTAAGAGACTTATGAAAACTTTCATTTTGATTTTTGGTAATTAAGCTATCAACAATAGCTATATTTTTGTAAAACTCATATTTAAATTTTTTATTTTCTACACACTGTGAAGCCCCTTTCGATAAAATTTCTTTTTTTGTCATAGAACATGAGAAAAAGAACATTACAAGAATAATATTTAATATATTTTTCATAGTTTATGGTATAAGTTTTTTATTAACGTTAATTCCCCCTGTCGCTGTAGTTGTTAAAGTTTGCTCTGTTACAGCGTTTTTACTATCAATAAATCTATCCGCCCCGCCTGTTGTATTTTCCACTCTTGTATTACCATTTACTTTGTTTTCTGCTATTTTGGCTACATTATGGGATACTTCATAATCTACAGCTGTACTACCAGAGGTTTTCCCTATATCCCCCGACTTTAGACCTAACTTAGCTTTTTCATGTTGCTCAACAGTTGAATGAGTTAAAGCTCCAGCACTTGTTGCCCCACCACTTCCTGCTTTGTCAAATTCCGCAATGTCAGCAATGTCGATTTTGTTAGTAACCCAACTGTCAACAACAGTATTCACGTCATTTTCAACCACCTCTTGTTTAACTACTTCACTACTATTTACAACAGCTGAATACTCTTGATAAAATGCTTTTTGTTCAGAAGTCATTTCTATACCAAGACTCGCTATACCTGTTGAAACAAGACTAACTTTTCCTGAACCGTCTACATTCACACTATAAAAACCTCCAGTTCCTTTAGATACTTCATTTTTATATTTCTCGATTGCAGCTTTACTTCCTGTAATAATGATATCAGTAACTCCACGACCATCAGGATCGATAAATCTCAAAGGGTTATTAACTGCATAGTTATAGGGACTCCATCTTCTGTATAATTCTGCTTTCGGATCTACAACTCCCCATCTACCAATATCCGCCATGTACATCCTCGCTCCATAATCATACATCCCAGTCTCTTGCAGTTCCTTGCCGTTGTACTTGTAGCTATAGAAGCTTCCAAACGGAGAAAATGTATCCCCAATATGGTTTAATCCAAAAGGATAATAGTTGTTGGTATCTAAAATTTCAGGAACATCTATGTCACCTTTTGCAAAACTTACCCTGGTATTTCCTAAATGGTCTTTATACTGGTAAATATAGCGGTTTTGCGTGAAACTGTAAAACACTTCTGAAGTAGGAACAAAATCCAGATTCCATTGTGGTGTGATCACTTTTTCTGCATCAGAAATGCTTTTGTAGGCCTGTTCTTCATAAGCGCTGCTTGTTCGGCAGGTCACGCAGATACTTCCATCTTCAAGAGTATATTGAAACCCATCCAGATAATCTGTAGTTTGGATGGTAGTTCTTGCCCCCCTTCCTGTTGTTGTAACGGTGTAGATTTTTCTTAATTTTGTTCCATCTGCACGATATAAATAGTTAAGCGTATTATTAATAGGATTACCAAATGTATTCTGTACAATAGTAAAAGTATCAGACAGGTTAAGATAATTGTAACCAATAGACTGAATCCCCTTATCTTTCATGGCAGTCATATTTCCGTTAAGGTCATAACCAATGATATTATTTCCTCCTTCATATCCTGATGAATTGAGTGAATGTTCTATTACCTGATTCAGACGGTTTCCTGTATATTTATATTCAAGATCATCCACCTGCGTTGCGGTAGTTCCTGACACAGGATAAGCATTCCTCTTCAGGGTCATGATATTTCCATTGAAATCATAGGTCAGATTTTCATTGAAATTATTATTGTAAGGATTGGTTGCTCCGGGGATTTACTAGCTTGATAAAAAATAATTTAATGAAATAATAAAATTAATTATTACAGACACAATTATTACCCAAAAAAAGTAGAATATTTTCTTTTTTTTTCAAAGGAAATTCATCAAACTCAGTAAAATATTTTTTCCACTTGTCATCAAATATACAGATATAAACATTGGGAATAATTATAAATATGAGCGTAATTATTATCAATTTAGATTTTTGAAGCAATGTTTCGCTATAATATATGTACGATAAAAAAATTAATGCTTCAAAAAAGCAAATACTAATAACTGCTTTAAAATCCGATAGAATTTTAGGACTAGAAATATATTCCCAAATTTTATAAAATTTATAATATATATAATAATAGAATTTCATTTATTACTTATTTCGGTTCATGTGCTCCCGTTAAATTAACTCTATAAGGTCCAGCACTATTTACTCCTTTGTCTAATTCAGTTTGAGCTGAGCCAACATCATTAACATAACCATTAAATCCACCTGGATAAAATGCGTCTAGACCAAAATATACTAAAGAAGGCATAGTTCCAACTCCGGTTAAACCATATGCAGCCATACCTGTATTTAAAGACGCTTTACCTGGAGATACTGCATTCGGAGAGTTTGGATCTTTTTTTATGGATACGAGCGAGACGCTCGCGCCAGCGGGGCTTTTCTTAAGCAAACTAAATTGCAAAGCATTTTATAAAACAACAAAGCCAACTCAATTTGAGTTGGCTTTGTTGTTAGAAAACTATCCAATAGTTTCCTGAACATAATCATCAGATTTATAAAAATCTCTTAGCTTTTGACCACAAAATGGACAATGATTTATAACCATTTTTTTAATACTAAAATCAGTAATCAATCCACTATAACCATCAGTAACAAAGTAAGCCTTATCAAAAATATCTTCTATTTTTTTATTATATAATTCAGCTTCTTTTTCAAGAAATTTTTCACTATATTTTACTATTCTAAAGTTTAATCCCATTGTTTTTTCACCATTATAGCGAAATTCAAATTTTTCACAACAAAATTTTTTATTATTCATAATTTTAAGTTTTAAGGATTATGTGGTACTGCTTTTACCAGATCTTTTCCTTTAAATAAATATTCAGTAGATATTGTATTAGAGCCTGAGTGTATACCCGTTTTATATTCCAACTCACCAGTCTTTTCCAACATATACAACCCTGAATTACTCAAATCATACTGCATAACCTGTCCGCCATTTTTAATATAAGTCCCTGCTACTGCTGCATCATCGGTAAGAAATAAAGCACTGCTTCCAGCTTCAGAACCAGTTGTTCCTCTAAATAAAGTTTTTGAAGGATCAAATTCACTAGTAGAAGTTAACATTTTTCCATAGTTTACACCTTCAGAAGCTCCTACCACAGCTTTAGCTGCCGTTCCTCCTGCTTTTGATGCTATATTTCTCACAAGGCTTCCTGCTCCTTCCGTTGCTACAGCCATTCCTCCTTCTATCACTGCTGTTCCAAGTGCTTTTCCTGCAATATTACCTGCAACTGTTGCATCTCCTTTTTTTACACTTGCTCCAGCAATTGCTGGGAATGCGGCTACTGATGCCATCAGATTGGTTGACTTTGAAATACCTGATTTTAGAGCTCCACCTGGATTACTCGCTAAAGATTTAGCAGATTCTATAGGATGAGTTACCACTTGCTTAACACCTTGATAAGTTCCTGTTGCAACACTTCTTGCACCTTGATACATTCCAGAATAATAAGTTTTAGCAAGATTCCACAAATTACCACAACATCCCTGAGCTTCTCTTCCATCAGGATCAACAAACATTATAGGATTATCTAATGCATAGGTATAAGGTGAAAATCTTCTCGACTTTTCTGCTAGTTCATCTGCAACACCCCATCTTCCTAAATCAGGCATGTAAAATCTTGCTCCATAATCATACATACCCGTCTCCTGCAGCTCCTTACCGTTGTACTTATAATTCTTATAACTACCAGATCCAAAGAACGCATTTCCAGTCTTCAGATGATTCATCCCAAATGGGTAATAATCATTAGCATCTGTAATTTCAAGAGCGCCTGCGCTGTTTCTTGCATTTCCAAGGTGATCCCTATACTAGTAAATATAATAGTTTTCTAAGAGAATAAGAAAGCCTCTGTATTTGCAGTGGCTTTACTTTATTTATGAATATAAGCCAAAAATTAAGGTGGAAGTTATTTCACGAAGATCAAAGTCGGAAGACTTTGCGTAGTGGAGATTTATCCAAACATAAATTTAGCTTTAAAAAGTAATTACTTTTCTAGAAAATTTATATTTTTTAAATCCTTTCTCGTTTGCAATTATATCATACTCTTTTGTCTCTTTTGGTAATGCCTGGGAGATCTCATCTTTCAATTTACTAAAATATAAATATAAGTACTTTTTATTTATTGTGTTTGAGATTGGGATATTGTTTAATATAACCTTAGTGTTACCTTTGGGTAATATAAAAAGAGTAAATGATTCATTTGTATTTTGCATGGGAAAATCATTAATAGAATCATTAGTAGAGTCTTGACTATAACTAATACTATCTTTAAAGAAAAAGTTATAATCAATAATAGTTTCTTTTTCTTTATCAATCACTTTGGGGTAAGTTTCTTTTTCTTCAAGGTTATGATAATTATACAACATTACATATTTATCAACATTATTATTATCTACGGAAATCGAAATATTATATAATTCTTTTTTCTTTTCAATTGATAAAATTTTCACCGAAAGGTTACTATTTTCATCTTTTTCTTGAATTACTTTATTTTCTTTGCATGAAAATAAAATTACAAATAACATTATCATCATACTTTTACCTAGTTCGACCTTTAAAATTTTCATATGATGCTCTTAATTTAAATCCATGTTCTTTTCTTATATTATTTTCTGAATATCCATCTTTTCCTACAAATCCAGGAAATCCAGATGCTCTAAATTCAGATTTAGGGTATGTTTCTGTCAATCTTATTCCCTTCAAATCCGAATAACTATGTATAGCATCAGTTTTATTAAGCGTACCATTAAAATGATCTTTTGCATGTATTAATTCATGTCCTAATATAATAAAGTTTGGTGCTGTTTCGTACATAGTCTTTCCATCTTCTCCAGAAACTCTTACATCTTGTTTTCCTACAGGGTTAAATGTTATATCTGAATCTGTTCCGACACCATTTGATGCGGCTTCATTATTTTCAGCTTTAGCAAAGCTACTTTTACCAATTCTTACATTAACATTATGCTCATCAGTTATTAAATCTCTGATTAATTGAGTTCCATTTTCATATTTCCCATTTTTTTCAAACTTGTCAATTACAACATGTGTTTTTCCATTAACACCTTTAATAGTTGACAATTTATCTCTAGTTAATTTTTGGAGATTTGCCATTATAGCATCAATACCTTTTTGATCAGTCCCACTTGGAATAGTAATATCTTTTGCTTCTCTTCCATCAGGATCTATAAATCTAATCGGATTACTAAACGCATAATTATAAGGACTATGCCTCGTCATCTTTTCCGCAAGAGGATCCACAACACCCCATCTTCCTAGATCCGGCATATACATCCTCGCGCCATAATCATACATACCCGTCTCCTTCAGCTCCTTACCATTGTACTTGTAGTTGTAATAACTTCCAAATTTGGAGTAGGAAGAACCACCAATATGGTTTAATCCAAATGGATAATAATTATTGGTATCTATAGATTCAAGCATTCCGGCATTATTTTTAGCAAAAGTAACTCTTGTATTTCCCAAGTGATCCTTGTAATTATAAATATAACGGTTTTCTATGAAACTGTAAAATCCTTCCGAGACAGGTATAATTCCAGTTTTCATGAAGGTTGGAGGTGGACACGAGCGAGACGCTCGCGCCAGCGGGGGAAAAACAAAAAGAATCTATCTTTAATATTATCGATATGGCACTTTACAATCTTAAACTTAAGAAAACGCTTTCTAATGCTTTAGCATTATAAAACACAAACCCCACCGCAATGCGGTGGGGTTTATTTTATCTATTTTTCTTAGTTCATCCTTTTTAATAAAACCTTAATTCTATCATAAAGTTTCTCATTAGATTTCACTTGTTCCAATTGTTCTTGAAAAAAAATATAGGATTTCTGTTTTGAGTCAATTATATAGGTTCTCCTTTTTGAATTATCTAAATAAGTAATCTTATATGAACCATATTCAAAAATATTGTCAGATTTGTTAGTGTTTTCATTTTTCTTATTTAAAACACCATCCTTTAATAAAGAAAACGTACTTCTATCCACAACATAAATATCATTGTTTAAGTCTTGATGCTTTTTTGTGGTTATCCTAAAAATAGGTAAAGGCTTATCTGATATTCCTATTGGTTCATATATTAATTCTTGTGAGGCACACGATGTTAATGCGAATAAGAAAAATAAAAATACCATTATAGGCTTAAAATCTTTTTTTTTCATACGAATAAATTTAAACCAATCAAGGTGTTGTCGTTGGGGTTGGTAATAATTTTTTATTATAATCATCAATAGTTGTTTTTTGAAAAGAAGATTCGTTAGGACTAACTTTTAATTCCTGAACAGCAGCAGCTCCTCCCTGAATTTCAAAACCATAAGTAACAGTAACAACAGGTTGGTAACCTTTTCCCGTACCATCATTCACAACTACAGACAGTTCTCCTTCCCAGTTTGTTCCAGTTTTAGTAGCATCTCTAGTAGGTCTATCATAAAAATCTAAATCCTGACCATTTATATTTTGATAGCTCGGTAATTCAGCATTCGTCCAATAGAAAGGCAAGTTATCATCTGCGGGTTGAGGGTCATTATATGGGGACGTTGCACCTCCTAATGGGTCATTCGTTCTAATTGTTTGTACATATTGAGCATCAGCTGTCCCTGCTTTTCCATCACTATAAGAAGCTTGAATTTCAACTCCTGCACCATTTTGACTATGAGAAGCATAGCTTTGAATACTTAATCCTTTATACTCTTTTCCAACATAATCATATCCTTGAGGTGTGTTATTAGCCGAAGTTACATTCGCTCTCCACACTACTTCTCCTGTAGTTTTATTCTTTATCCAATCATCAGGTTTCCTTCCATCAGCATCTATATATCTAATTGGATTATTAAAAGCATAATTGTAAGGACTGTAACGGCGCATTTTTTCCGCGAGCGGATCTACCACACCCCATCTTCCAATATCGGACATGTACATTCTCGCTCCATAATCGTACATCCCCGTCTCTTGCAGCTCCTTACCATTGTACTTGTAGTTGTAATAACTTCCAAATTTGGAGTAGGAAGAACCACCAATATGGTTTAATCCAAATGGATAATAATTATTGGTATCTATAGATTCTAGCATTCCGGCATTATTTTTAGCAAAAGTAACTCTTGTATTTCCCAAGTGATCCTTGTAATTGTAAATATAACGGTTTTCGGTGAAACTGTAAAACCCTTCTGAAGTGGGGACAAAATCCAGATTCCATATAGGCTTAGGAAGTATTGGACCTGCTATTTTTGAATAGGCCTGAGGCTCATAGGCTGATTCTGTCATACAGGTCATGCATATTCCTCCTTCATCTATATAAGAATATTGGAAGCCATCCAGATAGTCCCTCATTCGGGTGATAGGAAGCCCCATATAACCCTGCTGTACAATAGTTTTACGAAGTTTTTCTCCATCAGCACGATATAAATGATTTATATTCGTGGTAATTATCTGTCCCGAATATCCTGTATTCTGTATTGCTATTGATTTTGGCAGGTTCAGATAATTGTAACCAATAGACTGAATCCCCTTATCCTTCATATCGGTCATATTCCCGTTAAGGTCATAACCAATGATATTATTTCCTCCTTCATATCCTGATGAATTGAGTGAATGTTCTATTACCTGATTCAGACGGTTTCCTGTATATTTATATTCAAGATCATCCACCTGTGTTGCGGTAGTTCCTGACACAGGATAAGCATTCCTCTTCAGGGTCATGATATTTCCATTGAAATCATAGGTCAGATTTTCATTGAAATTATTATTGTAAGGATTGGTTGCTCCGGGTTCTGTATAAATAGCATCATTTAATCTATTTAAGGGATCATAAGTATAAGAATATCTTTTCAAGGCTCCCTCCGAAGCATTTATCCAATCTACCTCTGCTATATTTCCATTGTACCTTCCGGATGATAAATTCGTGTAGACGGGATTAGTATATTTAATTTCATATCCAAAGAGTTTTCCATTCAAAGCAGCTGGATCGTTGATTTTAGCCAGCCAGCCTCTGATATTATATTTATAATCTATCGATTGTAATGGACTTACAGGATCTGTTCCCCCTACCTTCTTATTAGTCACCTGAGAAAGTTCATTATAAGTATTCTGGGTAAGAATTTCTACCGGATTACTGTCTACCTGATGTTTGTGTACCAATAACCTGTTCTGGCTGTCATAATCAAACGTTTCGGTAACCACTCTTTCAGTATCCGTGTTAAGTCTTTTATGTTTTGTTACCGTCTGTTTCGTAACTCCTGCAAAATCCAGTTTGGATTCTGTATGGGTATAGCCTCCCAAATGATTGATAGAATGACCTCCAATAGCTCTTCCTTTTGTATCGTAATAGGTATAATTCTTTGTCCAGTTATCATCCTCAATGTTTTTTACAAAACTCATTACAGGCAGCCCTTTCGTACTTCTTCCGTCAGCTGCAGGAATTTCAGTCAATACAGGTTCTCCCTGAATTGTTGAAGGGAATGCCGGATTAAAACTGTAGGCAGGATAAGAATCGTAATAATTAACAGTTAACACCTGGGCAACACTGGTGGGAGTTGAAACCTTAGTATAATTTACAGCTATACCGTTTAAGGTAAATCCAGGAGTGGCAGTTCTGGTTTCATATAAATTAGTATTGGCATTGACACTATTTTGCATTGATACCCTGCTGGCAGTATTATTAGTGATTCCGGTATAAACGGTTCTTCCAAACTGATCATATTTAGTAAAAAGCCATTGTCCTTTTCCTTTAAGATCAGTATCCTGAGTCAGAATAAGCTGATCAGCCTTATTATACACCATATATTCCCAGCCTTTGCCGGGAAGCTTTTTTTCCACCAGCCTTCCCCTGCCATCATAACGGTACTGATAGCATAAGGTATTGAGAAGATCATCCGTAATAGGCTTATGAACAGCCATAGGAGGAATGACAAAAGCCAGCTGGTCATATTCATTGTACACATAATAAGTATCAATATGTTCCGAAGAACTCTTTACTTTCTTTACCAATACAACCTGACCTTTACCATTTTTAAATTCTATGGTTTCATTATCATCCTCATCTTTGACAGAGTTTTTATAAAGCTGGTTAGGGGCGTACACTGTAGCAGGCGATAAGCTCAGTACACTTTTAGTAGCTCCATCTATCCAGCTTGTGATCGTGGTAAACTGATAGACTTCATTCAATCCGTTGGTGTCATAACCAAACTTCACAGATTTTCCGTTCCAATCATTACCTACCTGTTTCTGTTCCATAATCCTGTCCAGAGGTGAGTTTTCCAGCACTTTTTCAGAATAGATCTTTTCATTCCCGTAGGTGTTAGTAGAAACACCCAAAGGTCCTGAATAATAGTTCCCGTTACTTGTGGAAAGCTGGGGAACCGGAAGATAATCTTTCACCTGTCTTCCAAACTGGTCATATTCTATATGGGTAACAACATCTTTTCCCAATGGAGAAGCTTTTATATTGACAATTTGTTTGGATCTTCCCAATCCGTCAAAATACTGTATGGTTTCTGAGGATTTGGTAGCAGCTGTTCCATTATAATCTAAATATGTTTTAGTCTGAATATAATTTTCATTGCTTGAAATCGTGGAAAGCTGGGCGTATGTTAAGTTGGATAAGAGCAGGACTCCTATCGGTAGTATGAGTTTTTTCATCAGTTTAGTTTTTATAATTGTATTTCATCTCCTTCAACACTTTGCCATTCACATCGATCACTTTCTGAAGCCTGTTGGCGGAATCATACCCATAGCTTTCTCTGATTCCTGATGGTGGGGTGATGCTTCTTACCCCAACTAATGGATCATACGTAAAAGTGGTAATCTGATAAGCGGACAATGCTGTATTAGCTCTGAAGGTATTCAATGCTGACAAGAAAGTCGTTTCATCATTGCTGGAACCAGCTAAAGCATCTGTATTGGAAGCTGTAACAATGGAATCAATTAAAGACTGTTGAATATCTGTTAATTTGGCTCCTTCTATTTTGGCAATAGGCTGGGTTTGGTAGTAACCCCAAACGATTACGGTTGAAATACCGTCTTTTGTGGTGTATTGCTTAAGATTTCCTTTGGAATCATATTGATCATAAGTAACTTCGGTAGTAGGATTATTCTGAAGATCATACGACAATGCTGAGCTTGGAAGTAAGGTCAATGGATTATCATATTTGGTTTCCGTTCTTGACAGTACTTTACCCGCAGCATCATTGGCATTTTGTTTTTTTGTGACCTGTGTCTCTATTGGAGTATCAATGATATTAGCATTAATAAGTTTCTGAATGCCTTTTTCATGAGCATACTGATAATCTGTCACAACATTTTCCCCGGATGAAAATGTAGATAATGTACTTTTTAAATTGATAGGTTTATTAATATCCGTATCTGAATAAGTGTATACAGTCTGATTCTCAACCTTTTTCCCTCCCTCAAAATATTCTGTTACCGTTGATTTTTTACGTTCTATCTTTCCTCCGTAAATTTCTACAGCACTCATATTGACCTGATAAGAGGATAATGGAGGTACGTTAAAATTCTCTACATTGTAAGGTACAATATCCAGATCAAGCCCAAACGCAATCTCTTCATTGGTAACGGGATTATATCCTGATAGCTTATTTTTCAATGGATTGATGTCATATTTAAATGTTTCTTCTTTTAGAATATTAGCTCCTTTCTTATACGTCGTTTTTAACGGGAGTCCATATCTCCAATCATCATATGGTCCTGTCTTATCCGAATAAACAGAGCCTACCCCGGCATTTCCATCTGCAAATTCATAAATAGTTTCTCCCAGATCGTTATACTCTTTTACCGTAGAATAGGTGACTATATTGGACATGCTATAAGAATTATAAGCACTTCCTGTATTCTGAACCATATAATCTCTCTGGATATAGTCCGATGCTCCTGCATTTTCTACGCTTGGATGAGCTACTCTGTAAAAAGGTTTAACAAATTGAAACGGACGTTTAAGCTTTCCTGAACCTTTATAAACTCCTGTATTCGGATCAGCCCTTTCATAGCTGTAGTTATAGATATTGGATGTATTACCGGCATCTACATCTTCTACTTTTTTTATTCTGAGCCCACCAACATTTGAAATTAAATTGGTTGCAATTTGTTTGTTATATTTGATGTTAAATGAAAAATCACAGCCACAGTCTCCTATACGCTGCAAACGTAATTGAATGGGGCTTGTTGTAGCACCAAATTCTGCCGTAAAGCTTTTTCCGTTAGAAGTATATACCTGTCCTGACATATTTATGCTGCCCTGGCATCTGTTTTCATGGATCTGGGCAATGTCATCATTATTATTCATACAGCCATTTCCAAAAGTAATTTTAAATCTTGCATTAGGCTTATTCATAAAAACAGATTGCGGAACGGTAACCAATGTATCACGAATAGGCTTCACAAAAGTACCAGGGTCTTGATTATTGCCTATACTCATATAACTTTCATATGCGTCAATGGTAGAATATTGGGTTGTTTCAATGGTATTGCTTTCATAATAAAGATTTTTAGAAGCACCGGTAGGATATTTAATAGCTGTTAAAACTCCAAGTTGTGCAAAATTAGGATTCGTATTTCTATTTCTACCTCCGATTATTGTGCTTTGGCTCGCCCCGATATTACTCGAAAAAATCTGATCCGGGATACTGGTGTTTGACTTGCTGTAAAAGGTATTATTAAAATATCCCCAATAATCATCATTATTAGAATTTCTTGCAGGAAGAGGAGTATTTTCATTATAAGAAAATGCATAACTCTTATTTTGAAGATTATCTTTTAGGCCTATGAGTTTAAGCCTGTAATCTTCATAGGTTTTATCAACAGAGCTTGATTCAAAATAAGAATGATTCAGTAAAAAATCTTTTACTATTTTTCCTGATTTGTCCTTTACTACAATTCTTTTCAAAGCAATACCAGCAGATGATTTGATATCTTTTCTATACAGTTCCTCCCCTACAGTGGTTAAATTTTCATCTCCCGAATATTTAAATTCAATTTGTCCTTCAGGAAATGTAATTTTTGTAATTAATTTTTCAAAGTTCGTATTGATATCAATTCTCGGTGGTGGAGATGTTTGAATTAGAGGAAAAGGAGTATAGCCCACCGGAGCATTTTGAGAAGTCAGAATTCTACTTTCAAATTTACTCTCTTCGGAATAGTTTAGCTTTTTTTGATATTCAATTTGTATTCCCTGATTTCTCGAGGTACGCAAGCTATCCATTAAAAAAGAATTGACAGCCAACTGAGCAACCGTTTGAGATCGTTTAGTCATCACTGAGTTTTTCCCCGACAGCCAGAATTTGTTACCTTTTGAATCTGTTATGGTAAAACTACCATTATCAGGCAGTCTTTGAATTAAAATATCTTCATGAGGAACCGGAAAACCTTTGTTATTATTTATTATAAAACTGCCATTTACGGTAGGTAGGCTATACGAAAACAGATCGGGCTGCACATCATACATCCCATCATAAAGAAACCCTAAGACCTCTTTTTTTGCATTATCATTCCATGGATCAATGGATGAATATTGATAGGCTGTATTGTAATCTTTAAAATAAATCGGGAAAAAATCATCATCTTTTCCCATAATATTCTTTGAAATGGTATTGGGTATGGATAATGACCATCCTAATCCTACTGAGCTTGAAATCTCATTCTGTTTAATTCCTCCTGTATTATAAGAAAGCTTAATGGGAAAAACCATATCTCCTAATTGAATATCATAAATGGGAATTGATATATTAGCTTTCCCGTTAAACAGATCCATAGGAAGCTTTCCTACTTTATCAAAGCTGTAGGCATCAGGGGAGGTTGGAAAAGATAAGACCTCTTTATTCTGCTGCGCATTAATTCCGATTCCGGACTGTGAGTATCCAAATGAAAAAATAGACAACAACGCTATTACAAATATTTTTTTCATCAGTTTATTTCTTAATTAATTTGGCATTCGCCGTTTTGTTGGTATCAGTTTTTATCGTCACCAGGTAAGCTCCCTGTACCAAAGCCTGGGTATTGATCTTTGTGACTCTGTTTTTGGTTTTTATACTTTGAAGCTGCCTTCCGCTCATGTCATACAGCAGAATATCAGCATCTTTAAAGTCAAAGCCAATTTCTACATAAGCATAATCAGAAACAGGGTTGGGATAGATTTTGATATCGTATTTTTCAATCAGCTGATCTACCTGTTTATCGCCCAGTTTCACAATTTTCCAGTTCTCTTTTCCGAGTTCTTCTGCGCTGGTTCCTGCCAGAATAATCGAACCGTCTCTGTTGAGTTTTAAATCTGAAAGCCTTTCTTCTTTTTGTCTGGATTCTCCCTTCACGTGTTTTCTCCACTGCTCATTTCCATTCTGGTCCAGATAGAGCATCCAGAAGGTTTCATCATCGGTTTGTATTCTTCCTTCAGCCTGAGTATAACCTCCCAACAATATTCCTTTTGTAAAGTCTTGATTCTTGGTTCTTGTATCTTGGCTCTGAATCACACTCATTCCCATTAGAATATCTCTGTTTTTGAAATTGTAAGATTTTTGCCACTGCTCGTCTCCTCTTTCATTGAGAGCAATCAGCCAAAGGTCTGTTCCTTCTTCAATGCCTACGGTTTTGTTTCCTGATCTTTCTGATCTTGATTCTCCGCCAATGATGAAACCTGTTGAAGTTAAAGCCAAAGTTCTGACATGATCATCTCCTTTTCCTCCAAAATTCTTTTCCCATTCTACTTTTCCATTTTTGTCGAGCTTTACGATCCAGTAATCACCCTCACCGAAGTTTTCAGTTTGTTTCGAGTTTCGGGATACGAGGTGCGGGTTTTGAACGTTTGATGCAGAACCCGCACCTCGCATCCCGGAACCTTGTTCAGATCCCGAATCACGAACCTCGGAACTCCTGGAATAAATCCCAAGTAGTGCACCTCCATCTCTTGTTGGAATCATCTTTTCCACTTCATCCAAGCCTTTTCCGCCTAAAATTAATTGGGAGAGTTCTTTTCCGTCTTTGTCTAATCGGGTAATTGAAACATCTTTTGAACCGTATCCTTTGGGTGAGTTCTGTATATTTCCGGCCACAAAGAATCCTAAATCGGTAGTTTGAATAACAGATCTTGCTTCTTCATCGGAAGAACTTCCCAGAGTTTTCTGCCACAATTCATCACCAAATTCATTGATTCTGATCAGCCAGATATCTGAACCGCCTTTAGAATCGTCTTTTTTGTCTAATCCTTTTCCTGAATAAGATGTTCCGGCTAGTAAAAAACCTCCATCCTGTGTAGTAACAGTCGCAGACAGGTAATCATGGTTTTGTCCTGAGAAATATTTCTCCCAGACTTCCTGTCCCTGTTGATTGAGTTTTACCAAATGAAAATCATAACCGTTGTTTTGCTTACTGCCTGAAGCCTGTTGCTTATTGCTCTGAATAGAACTTCCTGTGATCAGATACTGCTGATCAATGGTTGTGGTGACCTGGCTCAGAAAATCCTGGGTAGAGGATTGGATGTCTTTTTGCCACATCACTTCCTGGGCAGATACACCCAGAACCGTGCATAAGGTAAATGCACTGAGATAAAATTTTCTCATTCCCGTGTTGTTTTTTGAGTTAGTAATTAGTTTATTAAAACGAAGCGAATTTAGTACTTTTTAAGACACGAAAATCATCATACTTCAACCTGCTATAAATCATACTATTAATAATCAAATTTACTTTATGTTGTATTACAATTTATCTTATTATAATGCAAAAATATCTATCCGCAGCGACAGAACCTGTCGTGTTAAAAATAAAATTCTAATCAGAGAATTCAGTATCAATTAAGAAATTATATCACCCAAAAGGCAATATTCCTATTAGCTTATCAACAATAAAACACTTTCTCTATATCATATTTAACTAATTCATTATCAACTATTGCCATAATTTATTTTTATCAATAAGTTTACTACATGATGAGAAAAAGCTACTACCAAAAATTGGCATTTATGGTCACATTGCTGACTGTTTTATTGGTCTATCAGAAATATACCAGCCGTGAAAAAGAACCGTTTCCTGAAGTTATGTTCGTCAAAGATGCTTTAATACCAGTAAACCTATCAGATTTTGATCCCAATGCGCTGAACAATGAACAGTGGCAGAAACTTGGATTTTCAGAGAAACAAACAGCGACCATTCTGAAGTATAAAGATATTGTAGGAGGAACATTTACTTCAAAAGAGCAACTGAAAAAATGTTATGCTATTTCTGAAGAGAAATTCAGTGAACTGGCCGCTTTTATTTTGCTTCCTGAAATATCAGAAAAAGGAAATTCCAAAAGATTCACTACATATGAAAAGAAAGGAATTATAATTTCTGGAAAATTCAATCCTGATCAGTTTTCTGCCAATGACTGGCTTAAAATGGGCTTTAGTGAAAGACAGGCAGAAGCCATTATAAAGTATAGAAATTATCTTGGGGGAAGTTTTATCAGTAAAGAAAAGTTTAAAGAATGTTTCATCATCTCTCCGGAAAATTACAGTAAACTTGCTCCTTATCTTTTGCTTCCGACAAAAACTCCGGAAAACTTCAGGAATTTCGGAAAGAATAATCCTGTAAAATCCAAGATTCAATATCATCCATTTGATCCTAATCAGCTTGGTCTAGATGAGTGGAAAGCACTGGGATTTTCAGAAAAGCAAGCAATCACTATCATCAATTACCGAGACAGGAATTTACGGGGAAACTTCAAAAGCTTAGAAGATCTGCAGAAATGTTTTGTGATCTCCGCCGAGAAATTTCAGGAGATGAAACCTTATATCAAACTTCAGGAAAAACAACAGGAAAAAACAGATTTTTCAAAAACAGATCTTAATACCATTACTTTCAAGCAGCTTATAGAATTTGGACTGGATGAAAGAAGTGCAGGCTCAATAATTGGCTTCAGAAAGAAACTGGGAGGTTTTATGAATAAGCAGCAAATTTTAACCACCTACAACATAGATCAGAATCTGGTTCAAAAACTGATTTCAATAGCCCCGTTGAATATATCAAATGTTCCCCGATATTCATTAGTAGAAGCCCCTGAAGAATGGCTTAAAAATCATCCTTATTTCAAGTATTCAGCAGACAAAATCATATTCTACCGGATCAGTAATCCTGATGATAAAAAAATATGGAAACTTTTAAAACTGAAACCTGAGTATGAAGAAAGAATGAAATTATATGTAAAATAACATGAACCCTACATTGGCTAAAACTCTTCCAAAATAATATTCTGGAAGAGTTATATATACTGTAAAATAATATTTTACATTTCAGTGATGCATATAGTTGCTTGGCCCATTAGTTCCTTCAATGGATTCCGGCAATATTCCGTATTTATTACGTAAATCTACTGTGCCTAATTTTTTCTCAGTATTAATATCAATTATACTAATCGTACCGGAATTTAAGTTGGGAAGATCCAATAAATTATTTTGTACCGCAACTACCTCTTTTCCGGATTTGGTTTTAAAGAAAGCCATATGATGTGCACCTTTATCCGCATCAAGAGTCTTCAAAAGCTTTAGCTGAGGGAGATTATTAATATCAAAGACAAGTACTTTTCCAGGTTCCGCAAAACTTACATACAATTTGTTGGAGTCATCAATATACATTTCGAGTGCCCAGCCTAAACCTTTTGCACTACCATCAAAAATCTTAGTAAAAGCATCATATTTTTTTGTTGTAACATTATAGGGAGCTATCCAGATATCTCCACCAAGCATTGTTGTAGCAAGTGCATATTGCGGGAACTTTCCGCGCAGTAACAATACTTCTACAGGAGCTGATAAATCAGTCGGAGAGTCTGCAACCTGATAGGTTTCCTTTATTTCGTAAGTATTGAGATCTAATAAAGTACAGGTATTACCCATTCCGGTAGTAAGATCAGGGTGAATAGTGGATGATACCATCATCAATCCTTTTTCCTCATTAATGGAAATGCCGTGTGGATACATGATAAACCTATTGGGATTAGTTTGAATGGGTGCTTTAATCGTTTTGATAAGCTGATTATTGGCCGCATTAAAAACACCTATACTACCATCTTTTGGTCCTCCTGCCCCACCCATAAAGGTCATAAAATATCTTCCGTCATTCGTGAAAAATAAATTTTCCCCTACCGTATTCTCACCCGTATCAACAGGAGTTGCGTTCAATAATATGGGTTGCCCGTTTTGGTCTTCCCCGGTTTTTACCTCATAGAGATAGCTGCCTCCCAAAGCAGTTGTAAACATTTTATTGGCATTCTGATTGTAATAAATATGATGTGGCAGTACACCAATGCCCAATTCAAGTTTGCTGCTGATATTTCCAAAATTGGGTGCTTCAGGATCGAGTTCAATAACGGCAATTCCGTCTGGTAATCCTTTTAAACTTCTGTAATCAATGTAAAACGAAGAATCATGCGAATGATCCGGATTATGATTATCATTTTGACAACTCACTACTATTACCAAAGTAATCAATACTAGAACTGAATTAAGTTTTAATTTCATGATTTTCAGGTTATTATTGTTGGCATTATAAATATAAAACATTTTCAAAGAAAAATAAAATATATTACACCAATACGTGAAAAATAATAAATAGCAATAGCAAATAATGCTTCCCATAGTTAATAGCGGAAAGCATGAAATTGAAACCGTTAAAGTATTTTAGATATTTTTAATCAATTGTTTTACTGGAATCTGCCAGCAAAGAATTGAGTGTATTAAGTTCTTCGTCTGTCATATCTCTCCATTTACCGACCGGCAAATCAAGTTTGATATTCATGATACGGATTCGTTTCAGTTTTTTCACTTCGTATCCAAGATATTCACACATTCTTCGGATCTGTCTGTTGAGTCCCTGAGTAAGAACAATTCTGAAATTCATTTCATCAATCTTCTCTACCTCACATTTTTTAGTCACGGTATCAAGTATTGGAACGCCGTTTCGCATTTTTTCCAAAAATCTTGGTGTGATAGGCTTGTCTACACGAACAAGATATTCTTTCTCGTGGTTATTTCGCGCTCTAAGAATTTTATTGACGATATCACCGTCACTCGTTAAGAAGATAAGTCCTTCGCTTGGTTTATCCAGTCTTCCGATAGGAAAAATTCTTTTGGGATGGTTGATATAATCTACAATATTATTTTTTTCACGTTTTGTATCTGTAGTACAAACAATTCCCACAGGTTTATTAAAAACGATATACACAGGTTTTTCCTGAGGCTCTCTGATTGGTTTTCCGTCTACTTCTACAAGATCTTCATCAGAAACTTTGGTTCCTAATTCAGGAATTTTTCCGTTTATCTTGATTCTTCCTTCTTCCAAAAGTTTATCTGCTGCTCTTCTTGAACAGTATCCTACTTCTGATAAATATTTATTGATACGCGTTTTTTCCATTAGTCTTTTCCGTAGCCGGTATAATTTTTATTGCTGAAAATAGTACTTTCATAATGTAAGTTTATGAAAAAACCATCAGCTTATATTCCCAGTATTTCCTAATACAAAGTTAGGAAGAAAATAATATTCCTATGGCAGTCAAACCATAAACAATACTTTCTGGTGATGCACTATTCTCAATATCCTGAGAATTTTTAATTTAATTTTTACAGACCTTCGAATCTGTACTCGTTATTCAGGAACTGATCTGTAGCATCTTCAATGGCATACTCACCAATCTTGGTACGTCTTAGCTGTGTCAGATAAGCTCCTACTCCCAATTCCTGGCCAATATCATGGGCAAGACTTCTGATGTAAGTTCCTTTTGAACATCCTACCATAAAACTTACCAAAGGAAAATCAATTTTTATATCCTTGATGTAATGAATCGTTGTTTTTCTTGCTTTCATTTCCACTTCTTCACCAGCTCTGGCAAGGTTGTAAGCTCTTTCACCATCAATTTTAATAGCCGAATAAACAGGTGGTTTTTGTTCAATTTCCCCAACAAATTTTTCCAATACTTCTATTACTTGTTCTTCAGTAATATGGGAAATCTCCTGTTGAAGAATTTCAGGCTTTTCAGTATCGTAAGATTCTGTCTGTACACCTATCTTAATCTCTGTCCAATATTCTTTGGGAGCATCCTGAATCTCCGGAATTTTCTTTGTAAATTTTCCACAGCAGACGATAAGAAGCCCAGTTGCTCTGGGATCTAAAGTTCCGGCGTGTCCGATTTTAAATTTTTTAGGAAGATCAAACTCCCTTTTAAGTTTATATTTCATTTTATTGACAGCCTGGAAGGAAGTCCAGTCCAAAGGCTTATCCAATAAAAAAATGTATCCTGATTTCAGTTCTTCAGCAGTCATGAATGGTATAAAAGATTTCTTATTTAAAGAAATAAAAATAAATCAACAAGGCAACTCCAACAAAAATACGGTACCAGCCCCAAGGTTTAAATCCATATTTATTAAGCACTCCAATGAACGCTTTGATCGCAATAAGTGCGACAATAAATGCTACAATATTTCCTACAACAAAGATCATAATGTGATCCTGAGAAGCCATAATCATTTCATATCCTTTCTGTGGATTGGCCGTTTCTTTTCCCCAGGTTTTTACGAAAACAGAATATACAGTTACCGCAAGCATAGTAGGAACTGCAAGGAAAAAAGAGAATTCTGCCGCGGCTTTTCTGGTAAGCCCTTGTGCCATTCCTCCAATGATAGAAGCAGCACTACGGCTTGTTCCCGGCATCATCGCAAGACACTGCCAGAAACCAATGGTAACAGCATTTCTTATAGTAATTCCTTTTTCATCATCAATTTTAGGGTTTTTAAACCATTTATCTGCAAACAGTAAAACAACACCCCCCAAAACCAATACGGAAGAAATAGCAATCTGATTTCCAAGAACGGCTTCAATTTTATCATCAAATAAATATCCTAACACCAATGCCGGAACTACTGCAAATGCAAGTTTGAAATAGAACTGAATATTATTTAAGTCAAAAAACTTTTTCCAATAGGCTACTACCACAGATAAAATAGCTCCAAACTGAATAGACACCTGAAACATTTTTAAAAATTCTGTTTCCTCCAATCCCATAAGATTTGCAGTAAATCCCATATGTGCAGTAGAAGAAATCGGAAGATATTCTGTTAACCCCTCTACAATGGCAATAATAATTGCTTTGATTAAATCCATATTCCTTTAAAAAATTAAAAGATTAAAAGATTTAAGAATTAAAAAATCAGCACATTGGCTTAAATCTTTCAATTCTTAAATTTTTTAATCCTTAAATAAAATTATTTTATTTATTTTCTTTTTAAGATCGCATACACTTCTATGACAAATCCTATAACAACAAACAGAGGTGCTATTCTGATTCTTCTGATAGAAAAGATATCGTCATTCCATGAGTTAGGATCAAATTTCCCATCTACAGTATTGGCATCGGGCCCCATCATCAGTAGAAATCCTACTACAATAAATGCTAATCCGATCAGCATCCATTTGAAATTCTGCTGTCCGAAATAGAAAGCGTTTTCCTGTGGTACTTCAGCTTCATGTCCAAAGTCTGAAGCGGAAAATTTATTTGTTTTTTTGCTCATTATTAAGAGTAATATAAATCGTCAACGTTTGATTTTAAGAATCTCCATGTAGCGAAAATTGTACTTAAGACAGAAATAAAAATTCCAACACCCAGTACCAGGATAACTAACCAGAAGTACTGATTGTTGTCCTGCACGAAAGCTGAACCAATCTGACTTGTGAAATAGTACCAAACTCCACCTAATGCAATAAGACCTATTACAGAGCCGATAGCTCCCAGAATAATAGCTTCTACAATGAAAGGTTTAAGGATAAATCTTCTTTTCGCTCCTACCAGCTGCATTGTTTTAATAATAAATCTCTTCGAGAATATCTTCAGACGGATAGAGTTGTTGATCAATACAACCGCCAATATCAGGAACAGTATTGAAAATCCTAAAATCCATTTCAGAATTCTGCTCAGGTTATTGTAGACATCTACCATTAAAGTACTGTCATTTTTAACATCGATAATTCCTGGAACAGATTTGATCTCTTTGATGGCTTCATCAATTTTTGCTGGATCCACGAATTCAGGTTTTAAAGCTACTTCAATAGAGGAAGGGAAAATATTTTCTTCGAACAGTGCATCACTGTCGATTCCCATAGTTTTTTTGGCTTCTTTAGCCGCCATATCCCTTGAAATATAAGTCGCTTTTTTTACAGGAGCTAATAACTGTACCTTTTTAAAAGTTTCTTCCTCAAGTTTTGCAATTTTTACAGAATCTTTAGCGTCATAGTTTTCATCAAAGTAGGCGTTCACCACCAACTGTTCTTTGATATAGTCAGAATACTTCTGGGCATTAATCAGAATAAGCCCCATTAATCCTAACAAAAATAACACTAAGGCAATACTTATCACTACTGTAATATTGCTGGACCGAAGCCTTTTCTTATTAAATTCATCTACAGATTTAGCCATTAATATTAAAATTTTTGGCTAAAATAGAAAAAATCTTCCGAAATTTGGGACGAAATAAAGAAAATCACTGTTAATAAAATCATAAAAAACTTTGAGTGTAAAAGCAAAAAAACATCTTGGACAGCACTTCCTGACAGATGAAAATATCGCAAGAAAAATCGTAGAAGGTCTTAGTTTTGAGAACTATAACAACATCATGGAAGTAGGTCCCGGAATGGGAGTTCTTACCAAATATCTTCTTGAAAAGGATCAGAACATTTATCTTGCCGAAATAGACACAGAATCTATTGAATACCTGAAAAACAATTATACAAAAGTAACGGAAGAGACTTTTGTAGGAGATTTCCTGAAGCAGGATTTCAGTTTTATCAAAGACGATCAGATTGCTATCATTGGAAATTTCCCTTATAACATTTCGTCACAGATTCTGTTTCAGATTGTAGATCATTACCAATTGATCCCGGAAATGGTGGGAATGTTCCAGAAAGAGGTTGCTGAAAGAACGGCTGCTGTTCCGAGAACTAAAGATTACGGTATTCTTTCTGTTCTGATACAGGCTTATTATGATGTATCTTATATGTTTACGGTACATGAGAACGTCTTCAATCCTCCACCAAAAGTAAAATCGGGAGTCATCAGACTTACAAGAAATCCTAAGGAAGGACTTGCAGGCAATGAGGTTCTGTTTAAGCAGATTGTAAAAACAGGCTTCAACCAAAGAAGAAAAAAGCTGTCTAATGCTCTGAAATCATTAAACATTCCTGAAGCCTTAAAAGGACATGAATTTTTAGATAAGAGAGCGGAAGAACTAAGTGTAGCAGATTTTATACACTTTGCGAATCTCTGGAAAGAAAATCAATAAGACAATTATTATAAAAGCTCCTCTATCAGGAGCTTTTTTGTTGAATAAAATACAATAATCTTATTCGTTAAAAGTAGAAAGCCTTTCAAATAAATTCGAAAGGCTTTCTTTTATAGTACATTATCAATTTTAGTTTCTGTTCTTCAGCATGATCCATCCTGACCAGTTCATCTGAGCTTTTGATTTTGGATACTCAAAGTTGAACTTATACCAGTATGTTGCTGTAGGAAGTCTCTTACCACCTACTGTTCCGTCCCATACAGGATTTTCTTTTGAGAATCTGAACATTTCCACTCCATATCTGTCATATATAGAACCTGTAAAGTTTTTAAAGTCTCCAAGAGCCTTAAGATCCAGTACATCGTTGATTCCATCTTCGTTCGGAGTAATGATATTGTTAATCTGCAATGTAAAGAATTCAAGAGATCCCACACAATGTGTTCCTACTCTTCTTACTAAAACAGTATAGTTTGTATTATCTAAAAGGTTAGTAAATACATTGGAATCCTGCCATGTAATACCGTTGTCAATAGAATATTCCAAAGTGCTTGGCGTATTGTTCATTGGTGGGTTTTCAGCTGTAATTGTCACTGACTTTTTGATACTTTCATAATTTAAAGCGGTAACGAAAGGAGTTGCTGCTCCCATTACTTTAGCTTCAAAAACTTTCTTACAAATACCGTTATCAATTTCCACTGAGTAAATACCCCATTGGTTTACATTAATTTTCTGCGTTGTAGCACCTGTGCTCCAAAGGTATTTGTAACCATCACCAGCTCCTGCGTCCAGCGTTACAATATCACCTACACACATTTCAACATCTTTTAATGTAGAAGTAATTTCTGGTGTTACTTCAATTCTAATTGTTGCTGGATTCAGAGATTTACATCCTTTTGCTCCCAGTGCATATACTGTAAATGTTGTGGTTTGATATAGAGTAACGGTCTGCATATTCCCTGTTCCCATGAAATTGCTCCAAAGATAAGTATCTCCTCCTTCGGCGGTAAGGGTTACAGATTCTCCCGGACAGATTTTTATTCTGGAAGCTTTCACTTTAGCGGTTGGGGTTGCTTCTTTCTGCAACGTCAATTCTACAATTTTGCTACAGAATCCTCCATTGGAAACCAGAACATACAAAATCTGGCCATCGTTACCATTATAGTTTAAAGGAGTCTGAATATAGTTGTTATTCTGTGCAACAGCATCCGCCTGATTTTCGTAGAATTTAAAGATAGCTCCGGGCGTTGGGCTGATGGTAGGCATAATTGTACTTAAATCAAAAGTAGTAATATCCGGTGTGGTACAAAGCAGCAATGTTGCGTCCTGAGCCAAAGGTGTTGTTCCTCCGTGAATCTGTATGGAAGCTTTACCCGGACAAGGATTACCAGGAACACTTACTTCGATAGTATAAGTACCAGGCTGTATTGCAGTAATTGTATTAGTCGTTGCATTAGGTATTGGTGTACCGTTATAGAACCACTGATACACAAGGTTAGGGTCGTTTACAGAAGCTGTAATTACCTGAGGTACATTATCACATACATTGATGTCTGAAGGTAATTTTGTTCCTGCAGGATCTAAAAGGTCTACTCCGATATTGAAAGATCCACCTTCAAGGAATACTGCAGAGTCATAACTGTGGTCACTATAATCGGCAATTACCATTTTGAAGTGGTATTGCTGTCCTGCTACTACTGTTGCCGTAGCAGTCAATGGAATCGTTCTCCCGTTAAAATTTGTTTCAACGTTCCCTGTGTTATATCCTGCAAAATATTGTTCGTTTACGGCACCACAACTACCTGCAATTGCAGGGTGGATATTGGTAATACTTACCGGTCCTGCTCCTCCCGGAAGAACAGCCATATTTACATAAGGTCCACCTGAAGTAGGTCTCAATAAGATGGCAAATGCATCTGCAAAGGTACAAGGGAATGAGCCTGTATATTCTTCTGAGGCGATCAGATAATTAAATTTAATCTGAGAGGTTGTTGGAACGAAATCAAACTCTAAAAGCACAGCATCATTCAATCTACTTTCCACTACTCCAATCACCTGTGCAAGGTCAGCATCTGATCCTCCACCGTTGACATCACTAAGCCCACCTTCAAAGGTATTACCAGCTCTTCTTGCATACCCTGTAGAAAGAATAAGCCCGTCTTTAAAAGGGAAATTGGTTGTAGCTTTATGAAAATATCCCCATGCTCTATCGGCATCACTTGGAGCGTGGTTAGGAGTAATCTTCACATTGGTTACATTGGGAGTAAGACAGGTATTGGTCCCGGATGAGATCAATACATCTTTAACCATTTTTTCAATAGTGTAAGCGGTTTCAGGATACTGCGGAGCGTTTACATCAATAAAAACACCAGCTCTTCTGGATAGATTTGAAGGAATTTCTTTTGCGTGTTTTCGCGGAGGCAGATCCTGTGAAAATAAAAAAGTCGAGATGACTAAAAAAAATAAACAAAGCGGTAGATATCTTCTCATAATATTTTTGTTTCAACAAATTTAATTTTTTTTTAAATATATCATATACATATTTATATTTTTTACCATAAAAAAACAAAATAAGAAGCTCTTATAGTAAATTTTCATTAATCAATCCCTATTCGGACAAATCATAAATGGTATGGTAGCATTGTATTACAAAAAATTTTAACATATTCCTCTCCTATTCCAAATAATTCACAAAACGCAACAATATTTATTCTTAAAAACAACAAAATCTTTCATTGCTGAAAGATTTTGTTGTTGATTTTTATCTTAATAAATATCTAGTTTCTGTTCTTTAAGAGAATCCAACCGGAGCGTTGTTCCATTTTTTTGCTTGCCGGATTTTCCCATTGTACCCTGTACCAATAAGTAGCAGTAGGAAGATTGATTCCTTTTAAAGATCCTGTCCATATAACATTACCTTTGCTTGCTTTGAATACTTCCGCTCCATATCGGTCGAAAATTGAAGCTGCGAAGTCTTTGTATCCGCTTATTCCAGTGAAGTCGATTGTATCATTTACTCCATCCATATTAGGAGTAATGGCATTGCTGATAATAAATGTAAAGTAATCCAGAGAAGTACCACATTTTGCACCTTTCACTCTTACCATTACAGAATACATTGTATTATTCAAAATACCTGTAAATACATTGGATGACTGCCATGTCAATCCTCCATCTATAGAATATTCTAAAGTTCCACCTGTAGGATTACTTGCCGTAAGTGTAAGAATATGGTTATCATAAACAATATTGGTAAACTGTGGCAGATCAGGATTAATAAGCTGTGCAGAGAATGTTTTGGAACAAACCCCATTGCTGATTATCACAGAATACGTTCCTGGAATATTAGTCGTTATCGTTTGAGTCGTTGCTCCTGTACTCCATACATAAGTATAGTTGGGTCCTGCCCCGGCATCCAGAGTTCCTTTATCTCCAGCGCAAACAAATACATCTTTTAATGTAGAAACGATCGCCGGAACTACTTCAATAGTAACTTTAGCCGGATTCACAGAGCTACATCCGTTTCCTCCTAATGCATATACTGAATATTCTGTTGTTACAGTAGGCGTAACTACCTGTGTGTTTCCGTTTCCTGTAAGTCCTACCCAGTTATAAGTGATTCCTCCTGTAGCAGTTAATGTTACAGATTCACCTTCGCAAATTTTTAATTTAGATGCGGTAAGACCTGCTATTGGTGGACCTACCTGAACTGTAACAGTTGCTGGCGTTGCAGAAATACACCCATTAGCTCCAACTGCAAATACCGTATATACAGTAGTTGTAGTAGGTGAAACCACTTGAGTATTTCCATTTCCTGTAAGACCATTGCCCCAGTTATAGGTTACCCCTCCGGAAGCAGTTAGTGTTACAGATTCTCCCACACAAATACGAGGTTGTGAAGAAACCAATGCAGCAACCGGTTGTACTTTATCTTCCTGAACTGTTACTGTAGCAGTAAACGTACAGCTCAAGTTTCCTGGTTGTGATATGTTAGTAACCGTTAAAGTATAAGTTCCCCCAGCGCTTACAACAGGTGTAAGGGTATTGCCTCCTGAAACAATAGTTCCTCCGGTTGTTGTCCATGCAATTGTAGATCCTGCAGGCACAACAGATGTCGAAGCATTGATAGTAATCTGAGGAGTTGTACAGGTAATTGTTTGTGGTGCAGCAATGGTAAGAGTAGTTTGGGCTGTGCTTAATAATTGCAGAGATACGACATAGCTACAACCTCCATTGCTTACTAACACATAAATAGTCTGGCTTCCTCCTGGAGGTGTATATGTTGTAGGTGTTGCAATAAAGTTTCCATTAGCAGCGTTAGCATCAGCCTGATTGATATAGTAGGTAAAAGTAACGCCTGTAGTAGTTGTAATCTGAGGCTGAGCTTCTGTAAGATTATATGTTAATCCTGGCTGATAACACTTATGAAGTGTTGCATTTTGTGCTGTAAAAGGTTCTGAAACTTCTATTGTTATCGTTGCAGGGTTTTGAGAGACACAACCATTTGCGCCTACTGCTGTTACGGTATAAGTAGTGGTAACAGTAGGCGAAACAACTTGTGTACTTCCATTTCCTGTAAGACCATTACCCCAGTTATAGGTAGCTCCGCCTGAAGCGGTAAGTGTTACAGAATCTCCTTTACAGATTTTTATTTTGCTTGCTGTAAGCCCGGTAACTGGTGGAGCACTGTTTCCTGTTACGGTTACAGTTCCTACAGCTGTACAACTGATATTTCCAGGCTGATAAACTTTTGTAATCGTTAAAGTATATGTTCCTGCTGCATTAATAACAGGGTTTAAAGTAGTTCCTCCTGAAACAATATTTCCTCCTGTAGTTGTCCAGTTGAAAGTAGCTCCTGCCGGATAAACAGAGGCTGACGCATCCAGTGTAGTCTGAGAGTTAGCACAGGTAAGTACAGCCGGAGGAGCAATAGTAGGCGTCATTTGTGGCGCTTTTACCAATTGGAGTTGTGCTACTTTTGCACAGAAACCGTTTGCTACTCTTACGTACACTGTTCCACCTGCACTCTGATGAGCTGTTGGATTAGGAATTGTGTTTGCATTTCCTGCATTAGCATCCGCCAATGTGGTATAATAGGTAAACACAGCTCCCGGTGTGGTACTTATTGAAGCTTGTGCTGATGTTAAATTAAAAGTTGCATTTCCCGCAGCATAACAGGCTGTCAATGTAGCATTCTGTACTGTAGGAGACATCCCACCTACCACAGTGATCGTGGCTTCTCCCGGACAGGTATTTCCCTGAATGAAAACCTTAACGGTATATACCCCTGGCTGTGTTGCAGTATAACTTGCATTTGTAGCACCTGGAATCGCATTAGTACCTAAATACCACTGGTAGGTAATATTGGGTCCCTGAACAGAAGCTGTAAAAGTCTGTGGCGTGTTATCACACATATTTACAGATCCAGGAAGCTGTACACCTGCCGGATCAAGAATTTTCACCCCGATATCGAATGATCCGGCTTCAAGAAATACAGCTGAATCAAAATTTGGATCCTGATAATCCGCCAGCACAATTTTAAAATGATAGGTTTGTCCTGGAATTACGGTTGCTTTAGCAGTAAGAGGAATGGTACGTCCATTAAAATTAGTTTCAATCTGAGCGGTATTGGTTCCTCCGTAATAAGCTTCATTTTTAGGCCCACAGTTTTGATATTGTGGGTGAATATTCGTTACACTTACAGGTCCGGCTCCTCCCGGAAGCACTGCAAGATTGGTATAAGTAGGATCAGTGGATTTTTTTAACAGCAAAGCGAAACCATCTGTAATAGTACATGGAAAGTTTTGCTGATATTCTTTAGAAGCAAATAAATACCTGAAAGTAATTTCAGTAGAAGCAGCTACAAAGTCAAACTCTATGGAGGTTGCATTGGTCAGGTTATTGTTAGCAATCCCTAAAGCGTTCGCAAGATCTACATCTCCTCCGGTTCCAAGATCATCACTTAAAGTTCCTTGAAAAGTATTCCCTGCTTTATTGGCATATCCGGTTGAAAGTATAATCCCTTTACTGAAAGGAAAGTTGGTATTTGATTTATTAAAATATCCCCAGCTTCGGTTCTGACTGGTAGCAGACACGTTTGGAGAAACTGTCACATTGCTTACCGTTGAGCTGGTACAAGTGCTACCTCCGGATATAAGTACATCATTTATAAGTTGGGTTATAGGATAGCCGGATTCCGGGTAACTAGGTGCGTTTACATCTATAAAAACACCTGCCCTCAAAGAAGCAGCTTTAGGTTTTGCAGCAATTTCTACCCTTCCTTTATTTTGAGCCCAAATAAAGTTCCCCATGAAAGCTAAAAATAACGCTAAAAATAAATTTCCTCTCCTCCTATTTAACATTTTATATTATTTTGAACAAAAATACTATTTTTTTTGATTGAAATTCAAGTTAACACAATTTACATTATTACTAACGCAAATTTATTTATATTAGAATATCAACTCTGTTTATTTTAAAATAATAAAAAAAGACTGACGAAATAGTCAGTCTTTCAGTTATAGTTTAAATTATTCTATATTTTTAAGTAATATCCATCCTGTTTTTACAGTAAGTTCTTTACTTGCAGGATCTTCGAAGGTTACCTGATACCAATAGGTAGAAGTAGGAAGCTTTTTGCCCTGGAAATATCCGTCCCAATATGGATTAATCTTCGCTGCTTTGAACACTTCTCTTCCATATCGGTCGAAAACCTGTCCGCTGAAATCTTTATAGTTAACCACACCGCTGAAATCAATGACATCATTAATATTATCACCGTTTGGAGTAATTACATTTTTCATCACGAATGTAAAGAATTCAAGAAAACCTACACAGCTGGTAAATTTAACCCTAACTCTGATCGAAATGACTTTATTTTTAGGCACATTATTAAACACATTTGAAGACTGCCATGTAACTCCGTTGTCTACTGAATATTCAAGGATACCGTTACTTGGATTGCTTGCTGTAACAATCATAACTCCATTCTCACTATAATCTACTTTTATTACTTCAGGGATTACGGCTTTAATAACCTGAGTTTTGAACTCTTTTGAACAAACTCCGTTACTGATCGTTACCGAATATTCTCCAGGAGTAGCTACTGTAATGCTCTGACTTGTTTCACCAGAACTCCATTGATAAGTATATCCGGGACCTGAACCTGCATCCAGAACAATTTTATCACCCTGACAGATGTGTCCTCCTTTCAAGTTTGAAACAATGGCCGGTACTACTTCAATGGTAATACGTGCCGGCTGAAGAGATTTACATCCCTGAGCTCCGATAGCATATACAGTATAGGTGGTAGTCTGAGTAGGGCTTACGGTTCTTATTCCTCCGGTGGTACTTGCAGAATCACTCCACTGGTATGTTACTCCACCTGTAGCTGTAAGCAATACAGATTCTCCGGCACAGATTTTCAATCTTGGTGCGGTAAGTAAAGCCGTTGGTGTCTCTTCTTTTCTTAAAGTTAATGTTGCAATCTTACTACAGAAAGCTCCATTTGAAACCAGTACATATAATATTTGTCCATCTGTTCCTGCGTAGCTGGTCAGATTGGTGATGTAGCTGTTATTTTGAGCTTGTGCATCAGCCTGATTTGCATAAAAACGGAATACGGCTCCCTGCGTTGTACTGATCAAAGGTTTTGCTGTTTCCAGATTAAAACTGGTAATTGCAGGTGTTGTACAGAGTTTAAGTTCAGCATTCTGTACGGTAGGGCTCGTTCCTCCGATAATGGTAATAGTAGCTTCACTTGGACACTGATTCCCCGGAACCATTACTTTTACCGTATAAACTCCCGGTTGGGTAGCTACATACACAGCACTGGTTGCCCCTGGAATAGCTACTCCATCTTTATACCACTGATAAGTCATCCCTGGAATTGCTGCTACCTGTGCTTTTAACTGTTTCGGAGTATTATCACACATGTTGATGGTGCCTGGTAAAACTACTCCAGCTTCATCTACAATTTTAATTCCAACGTCAAAAGATCCTCCTTCCAAGAAAACTGCAGAGTCATGGGAAGGGTCTTTTGCATCTGCCAATACCATTTTAAAATGATATGTCTGCCCTGGAATTACATCTGCAACAGCGGTTAAAGGTGTTGTTCTTCCAAAATAATTAATAACCAGATGCGGGTTCGCTAAAGCTCCAAAAAAAGTTGCATTGATAGGCCCACAGCTGAATCCATTTCCTGCAGGAACAATATTGGTTGCACTTACAGGTCCTGCACCTCCGGGCAATACAGCCAGGTTCGTATAGGTAGGATCTCCAACTTTCTTTAATAAAAGAGCAAAGGCATCGGAATAACCCAAGCAAGGATAATTGGAAGTATATTCATCAGAAACGAATATATAGTTAAATTTCACCTGGTTTGAATTCGGGACGAAATCAAATTCAAGAGCTACTGCATCCGTTAAGCTGACATTGGCTCCGGTAGCTGCTACAAGATCCGCATCACTTCCTGTTCCCACTGATTGTCCAACCGCAGATACATAATTATTACCTGCTTCGGAAGCATATCCTGTAGTCAGGACAATCCCGTCCGTAAAAGGAAAATTGGTTGTTCCTTTATGAAAATATCCCCAGAATCTGTTGCTGTTGCCTACTTCATGATTAGGAGATACTGTAACGTTGGTAACATTGGCTGTTGTACAGTTAGTCCCTCCATTAATCAAAATATTCTTTACCAACTGCTCTGGCGTATAGTTTGAAGGCGTATAAGGAGGTACATTCACATCAATGAATGCTCCGGCCCTGAGAGCTGCAGCAGAAGGTTTTATCTTTTCTGATTTTCTGACAGGCCTCGTTTGAGAAAATGCAGAAGCAGAAATCAATAAAAAAGAAAAAAGGAAAAAATAGTTTTTTAGTCTATAGATTAACATTTTGTTTTCATTTGTTCAAATGTAGCAAAAATAATCATACTAATTCACCCTCACCTATTAGTATTTTCTATTTCTACACCTACATTCATAATGAATTTTTCTTATCGTTACATTTTCCATAAATCATTAAACCCAAAAATTCAGACATAAAAAAACAGATCAATGTTATTGATCTGTTTATATTTTAATTGTCATTATTCCGGCAGTTTATCATCTTTTTTCAACTGGTCTATTTCATTCTGCAACTGGGAGATAATATCTTTTAACGCTTTAATTTCGTTCTTATTCGAGCTTACATTGCTCTTGAGTATTACGTTTTTCGCTCTTTCATTATGATCTTCTTCATCTTCGTCTTCATTGATTTCTTCAATATCCTCACTGATTTCCTCAATATCTTCCTGGATATCTTCTATATCCTCGTTGATTTCTTCAATGTCTTCGCTGATTTCTTCTATATCCTCGCTGATTTCCTCAATATCTTCCTGAATGTCTTCGATATCTTCCTGGATATCTTCAATTTTCTCGTGGCTTTTATTCACAGACATCTGAATGAAGATTGCCAGATAAATGGCTTCCAGAGAAAGTACAGTCGTCAGGATAAGAAGCATTTTATCAAAATCAACAATATTCAGCATCGGAAGCAAAAACGAAGTAAGAAACAAGAGGGTATGCACAACCAGAGACTGGATAGATCCTATCCATGAAGTAATACTGTCTGCAATTTTTTCAAGAACTTCTGTTTTCTCGTTATATTTTTTCATCCTTTATATTTTTACAACAGTTCCTTTGTTACTCCTAATCCAAACAATGCAAAGTCATATTTTGCAGGGTCTTTTTCATCAAATTTTCTAATGGCAATATCCAGCTCCTCTACTGTTTTCCAGTCATTTTGTGTTCTGGAAACCAACCCCAGTTTTCTGGAGATATTTCCGGTATGCACATCCAGAGGAATGGAAAGATGTTTCTGATCTATATTCTCCCAGATGCCAAAATCCACTCCTCTTTTATCTTTACGCACCATCCATCTCAAAAACATAATAATCCTTTTGGCAGAGGAATTTTTATATGGTGAACTGATGTGTTTATGGCTTCTGTGTTTTTCTGTTTCCAGGAAACCAGTTCTGAATCTTTCTATTGCGTGCAGAAAATTATTCTCTGTTTTATTGACTTCAAACAGACTTTCCAGGCTTTCATTTTCTTTATAAATTCTGTTGAACTGTCTGATGAAATAGGAAAAGTCCTGTCCGTTGAACGTTCTGTGAATGCTTTTATCCTGAATACTTTCCAGATCTTTTTCTGAGTAATTCATCACAAAATCATAGGGAGAATTCCCCATAATATCGAGCATTTTATCTGCAGAATTAATGATCGACTTTCTGTTTCCCCAGGAGATTGTGGCTGCCAGAAATCCAGCAATTTCAATATCCTGTTTTAAAGAAAAACGATGCGGAATCTGTATCGGATCATTTTCAATAAAATCAGGAGCGTTATACTGATCTGCTTTTTCGTTGAGAAAATCTCTGAGTTCTTCTAATTTCAACATATTCATTCTAAATCTTTACACTCTCCAATGCTTTTGGTAAAAATGTATTGGGAAATATTTCTCTTGCCTCATCAGTAAATACTGTCAGATCTCCATATCTGTTGGAAAAGTGACCTAAAATCAACTTTCCAACCTGAGCTTTCTGAGCAATGGTAGCTGCTTCCAAAGCTGTGGTATGACCTGTATAATCTGCCATTTCCTTCAGATCGTGTAAAAATGTAGATTCATGATACAAAACCGTTACATTTTTAATAATAGGAATCACACTTTCAAGATAGCGGGTATCACTGCAAAACGCATAGGATACTGATGGAGCCGGATCAACAGTCAGAATTTCATTTTTAAGGATATAACCATCGCTTAGTACAATATCTTTTCCTGCTTTGATATTGTGATAATCACAGGTTTCAATTTCGCTGTACTTGGCAATCTCTTTCATATTAAGATGTCTGTCTTTCGGTTTTTCTTTAAAAAGATACCCATTACAGTAAATCCTGTGATCCAATGGAATAGTGTATACTTCTATTCTGTTATCCTCATATATTTTTTCAGAATAATCTTTATCCAGTTCATGATAAATCACTTCAAAGCCACGATGGGTTTCTGTAATCTGAAAAATGGTTTCCATCATCTTCTTAATTCCTTTAGGACCATAAACATGCAAAGGCATATCTCTTCCTAAAAGGCGGAAAGAGGCTATAAGCCCCGGAAGTCCAAAACAATGATCTCCATGAAGATGGGAGATAAAAATATGATTGATTTTTGAAAATCTTGCTTTTGCCTTTCTCAGCTGTACCTGTGTACCTTCTCCACAATCAATCAGGAAGAGCCTTTCTTCCATTTCCAGCAGCTGTGCTGTAGGTGATGTATTGATGGTTGGAATCGCAGAGTTAAAGCCTAATATTGTTAAATAAGTACTCAAATCAATAATTTATGATAACAAATGTACAACAGAAAATATAAATGGAGATTTCTTCCTGATATTTAAACTTAATCAGTTACTTTTAAAAAATCCATAAATAGGTCTAATGCCTGTTTACGGTGGCTGATCTTGTTTTTGTCTTCAGGATCCATTTCTGCAAATGTTCTTTCGTATCCTTCAGGAACAAAAATCGGATCATATCCGAAGCCTTTGAAACCTTTATTTTCTGTCAGTAAATTTCCATGAACTCTTCCTTCAAAATATTGAGCACCATTTTCATCATAATAACACAGAACCGTCACAAAATAAGCTTTTCTGTTTTCAATTCCCTGCATTTCTTCCAATACCTTTTCTATATTTTTGGCGAAATCATGATCTCCGGCATAACGGGCAGAGAAAATTCCCGGTCTTCCGTCTAAAGATTCGACTACCAAACCGCTGTCATCTCCCAGACTTGGAACCCCTGTTCTTTCAAAGCAATATTTGGCCTTGATCAGGGCATTGGCATGAAAAGAATCTCCATCTTCTACAATTTCTTCGTGAATATTATAATCGGTAAGGCTTTTCACCACGCAATCACTTCCCAGTATCTGTTGGATTTCTTCTTTTTTATGTTCGTTGTGTGTCGCTACTAATAATTCCATTTCTATATTCATTTTCAATTTTACTTTTTTAACCGGGTTACTTACATTTCAGCATAATGTACTTTATACTTTTTCATAAAAAGATAGTAGAACAAAGAGAAAAGTATAATTCCAACAGCTAGTACAAGCCATTCTGAAACATGAAGAACCTTTGCAAAACTCTCATCTTTACCATAAAGAACCAATAACGACAGTGTTAAATTATTAAACGCATGCAGCAATATCGGCATCAGTAAAGACTTTGTTTTATGATAGACTAATCCCAGTACACAGCCCAGCATCACAGCACTGATAAACTGCCATGGATTTCCGTGAACCACTCCAAAAATAATGGAGGCATATAAAATTGCTTTCCATGGTTCTACTCCTTTATTGATCAATCCTTTCTGAATAATTCCTCTGAATATAATTTCCTCAAAAATCGGCGCCATGATTACCGTCATGATAATCATGACAACAGGATTATCTGTCAATTGGCTCATCAACTGAGTAAAATATTCATAAAAGTCACCGAAAAACGGCCCGGTAGTCGGAATCTGAGCAGCAATAAATTCAGAAATAAACATCATCCCTGCCATCATTGGAAAGATGAGAAGATAGGTAGAAAAATTAACCGATGATAAGTTGAAATTAAGCTTCTTTTGAGTGGTACGTCTTACAACGAAAAAATCGAAGAAAGCAATAGCTGTAAGGAATCCCACAGAATTCGCCACCATCAGAAACCAGTCTTTCAATTCAATATTTTCCCGGAAAACAACTTTCCAAAAAGTACTGAATAAAGAAACGGCCATTGTTCCCACGAATAATCCAACCACCAAAACAACACCGCCAAACCATGTGAACGTAAACTTCGGATATTTGCTATTTCCCATCCTTTCTCTGTAAAAGTTTATGAGAAACAAAGATAATTTTTTTGACTGCTACAGGCAACTAAAAAAGGAATTTCTTATTTTCGTTCCTTTATCCATGAACAGCACAAAATGAATACAGAATCTCCGTTTCAAAGAATTGAGTCTACCACCAACAAACTGATGACTATTGTTCTGAATGTACTTTTCTTTGTGATCTTTATTCCTTTCACTTTGCTTTTTGTTTTAGGTCCTATCTACGGAATATATAAAAGAGGATTTGAAGCCATGCTGTACCCCGCCCTGATCAGCTGGGGACTTTCATTACTGATTCTGATTCCTGTTATCCGCCATTATATGATCAAAAGGGAAAAACTAGCCCATACAATTGTGGTTGATGAAACCGGTCTCTTATTTTACAATTCAAGAAATGAAATTGCAGATCAGCTCCTCTACACGGATCTCCGACCTTCAACACAGGATTTTGATATTTACACATTCAATCCGGTGGGATCAGGAATCGCTCCTTTACTGGAGGTAACAATTCTATCAGATAAAAAAAGCGAGACTACAAGACGTATTGACATGAATCTTCCTTTGAAAGTGGTAAAAAACAAATCTATTTTGTATGCCCACTTTCTGCATGGCATTGTCACTTTCCGTCCTGATTTAACAATAGATCCTTTTGTTTTTCGTAACTACTCTATTGATACGGAAACCTGGAAAGTGAACAGTAAAGGAATTTCTTTAGGAGGCTGGCTTTTAATGCTGGCCGCACTTATTATTACAGCACTTATATGCGGGCTTGTTTTTTTGTTAACTGAAACCAAGAATTAATATGATCGAAAAATTCCAGACCATAGAATCTAAAATCAACACACCCATTACTTATTTTCTAATGGGAATTCTCTGGATCGCTGTCATTCTGATTATGGTGGTAATCGGGGTTGTTTTTAATCTTATTTATAATAATTTCTGGCAATATTTGGAACATGATCTTGGCATTTTTTTCACGCTTCTTATTGCCCAACCGCTTCTTATATTTTGTTGTATCGCTTTGATAATGGCTTTAACTTACAGAAAAAAACAAAAGGT
This sequence comes from Chryseobacterium metallicongregator, assembly GCF_031324065.1. Lineage (NCBI taxonomy): Bacteria > Pseudomonadati > Bacteroidota > Flavobacteriia > Flavobacteriales > Weeksellaceae > Chryseobacterium > Chryseobacterium metallicongregator. The sequence continues at coordinate 275,960 of NZ_JAVIXS010000015.1, read as the reverse complement.
ACGAAAAGCGGTTGTGGATGAAAAAGGAGTAACATTTTACAACAGCCGGAATGCAATCATTGAAACACTGTTATATCATGAACTTCAGCCAGCTCAGAACTCATCCACTGATGTACATGTTTTCAACACCCAGACCGTAAAATATGGCAAAACGACATTGCAGGTCTACCTGAAAAATAAAGCAGGGGAAGTTGGACCGACACGTGTTGATTTCAATTTTGAACTGATAATTGTAAGCAACCAATATGATCTGTACCGCCATTTTCTAAAAGGGATTCAACACTTTCGTCCGGATCTGAGAATAAGTCAGCAGGCGATTGATCAATATAATCTTAGTTCAGAACCACAAAAAACAGAATTTGGGATATTTGAATACATCATGGCAGCCATTATTATCCTGATTGCTGCAGGATTGGTGTATGTTTTTATGTTGCTAATAAAAATAATAGTCTGATAAGCTGCATTGAAGAAAAGCCAGCTATTGACCGCTTCATAGCTATATTCATCATTCTGAAACCTGAATATCCTTCTATTATTTTATCTAATTAACATTGTCTTAATTAAAATTTGAAAACCTCGTAAAAAATCACGATTTTTGCAACTTCAAAATACGATATGTCAGACTTAATCAAAGAAATACAAAAAAGAAAGACCTTCGGGATCATTTCCCACCCGGATGCCGGAAAAACAACTCTTACAGAAAAGTTACTTCTTTTCGGTGGAGCAATTCAGGAAGCGGGTGCGGTAAAATCCAACAAAATAAAAAAAGGAGCTACCTCCGACTTTATGGAAATTGAAAGACAGAGAGGGATCTCTGTAGCAACTTCCGTATTGGCTTTTGAATATAGAGATCACAAAATCAACATTCTAGACACTCCAGGTCACAAAGACTTTGCTGAGGATACTTACAGAACATTAACTGCTGTAGACTCCGTAATCGTTGTAATTGACGTTGCAAAAGGGGTTGAGGAACAAACTGAAAAACTGGTACAGGTGTGTAGAATGAGAAACATTCCAATGCTGGTTTTCATCAATAAACTGGACCGTGAAGGTAAAGACGCCTTCGATCTTTTGGATGAAGTAGAACAAAAATTAGGATTAACGGTTTGCCCTCTTTCTTTACCGATTGGTATGGGGAGCGACTTCCAGGGAATTTACAACATCTGGGAAGACAATATTCAGTTATTTTTAGAAGAGAAAAAGCAGAAAGTTGGAGATTCTATTAAGTTTGATGACATCAATGATACTTCTATTGATGATGTTATTGGTGAAAAAGCAGCAAAAACTTTACGAGAAGAGCTTGATCTGATCCAGTCTGTTTATCCTGAATTTAACCGTGAAGATTATATGAAAGGTGATCTTCAGCCGGTATTCTTCGGATCAGCTTTAAATAACTTTGGAGTACGTGAATTATTGGACGCTTTTATTGATATTGCTCCAATGCCACAACCTAAGGAAAGTGATACCCGTCTGGTAAAACCTGAGGAAAGTACTTTTACAGGATTTGTTTTTAAAATCCACGCGAATATGGATCCTAAGCACAGAGACAGACTTGCCTTCGTAAAGATTGTTTCCGGAACCTTCAAAAGAAACGAGAATTACTTATTGGTAAGAGAAGGTAAAAAAATGAAGTTCTCTTCTCCTAACGCATTCTTTGCAGATAAGAAAGAAGTGGTGGAAGAAAGTTTCCCTGGTGATATCGTTGGTTTACATGATACAGGAAGTTTCAGAATCGGAGATACATTGACTGGCGGAGAAAAATTAAGCTTCAAAGGGATTCCAAGCTTCTCTCCTGAACATTTCCGTTATATCAATAACAACGATCCTTTAAAAGCTAAGCAATTGGCGAAAGGTATTGATCAACTGATGGATGAAGGAGTGGCACAGTTATTTACGCTTGAAATGAACGGAAGAAAGATCATTGGAACGGTTGGAGCCCTTCAGTATGAAGTTATCCAATATCGTCTAGAGCATGAATATGGTGCAAAATGTACTTATGAACCGCTATCTATGCACAAAGCATGTTGGGTAGAAGCTGATGAGAAGTCTGAAGAATTCAAAGAATTTGCAAGATTAAAGCAGAGATTCCTGGCGAGAGACAAATACAATCAATTGGTATTCCTTGCAGACTCTTCTTTCACCATTCACATGACTCAGGAGAAATTCCCGAATGTGAAATTACACTTCATCAGTGAGTTCAGAGAAAATTAAGAAGTAACCAGGCAAAATCGCAAAAGGCGAAATTGTTCAAAATATAGATCCGCAGAAGTTTTCTGCGGATTTTTTTATCATGTATTTTTCAAAACCACCCCGCCAAAAATTCTTTGAATTTTCGCCACCCCTCCAAAGGATGGGAATTTTCAGTTTTCCAAACTAATATTTGGCGAGACGACAAAATGTATGGATAAATTCAGCGTTCTGTTTGTCATTCCGTAGAATCCAAATCCACAAGTAATAAAATGCTGTTATTAAATGCTGCATTACGAAGTATAAATTCTTTTCTCACCCCATCAAAACTAAGAAAAACGCCTTGTAAATCTTTTGTAAAACAAATACAAAAGACTGAAAATACAATAGTTACAATTTTGCCAGCACAATACATTTCATTTACAATCTTTACAAGAACTTCCCTTCTAACTTTACTTCATCAAAAAAATTAATCTTATGAAAAAGTTCATCTTACTCGCTGCTGTAGCAAGCACTTTCATTATGTGTAAAAAAGCGGAAGCTACACAGGATAAAATACATGAAGCAATCCATTCAGCCGACAGTGCGGCCACAGTTGCTACAGAAACCGTTGAAAATGCCAGTAAAACAGTAGACCAGGTTATGGATTCTGCTAATATTAAAATAAAAGACTTTGAGAATACTAAAAATGACATCCAGCAAAAGATAGAGAACACTTCCAAAATGGTAGATTCTTTATCTGATAAAATGGCCAATACAAAACTGGAATCCAAAATAGAGAAAAAAGATTCTATAGCAAAGAAATCTGAAAAAATTGCAGCAAAAACTCCAGCACCAAAGGTTATTAAAGAAACCAAAATCATTTATAAAGAAAAGCCTAAGAATGACAGTTACGAACTGAATATGCCTAAAGATAAAATGATAAAATCAGGATATCTTGTCATAAGAGCAGAAAATGCTGAAACGGTGAAGGAAATCATCCGGGAAGAAGCGAACAGAAATAGCGGGTATATCAAAAGTGAAAATCTTTCTTATGTAGAATCTGCCAGCCCTCATGGAGAAGATCAAAAAATATACAGCCTTGATATCAAAGTTCCTATGCAACATTTTGATGGGCTAATGGAGGCTATCAATAGCAATATTGGAGATATTGATACAAAAGATATTCAGGTTTCAGGACGAAACTACGCTGACAATACCATCTGTACAATCAATGTAAATATCAGCGATAAAGCTAAAACAGAAACAGAGCCTAAAACTTTTGGCGGAAAATCACTGGCTGCCATTGAATCCGGCTGGGATGTTATTACTTCCATATTCCTGTTTATCCTTCCATTATGGCCTTTATTCCTGATTGCCGGTATTGGATATTATTTCTATAAAAAGAAGAACAGAAACATTCCTAATAACGACTCTCACTAGGTTTCAATCTTTCCTAAGGGTAGATTTTTAATATTTTTTTAATGAGGTTTAGAATTGAAGTTCGATTCTTATGTTTAATTTTATCAAACGTTAAAAGAAAGTGCTTGCTTATTAGAAAAATAACTCTTAACTTTAAGTATAAGCAAAATGTAAAGAATCTTCGTTGGGAAACAAGGTTCAAAAATAAATTTGGAAATTTTATTTCATATATTAATATTTTGTGATTTGGTGTAAAATAAGGCCCTCTATTGAGAGCCTTATTTGTTTTATTTCATATTCACTACTTTATCTACAATGAACTTTGTGTTTCCTCTCCAGGGAAGTGCGCCATTATACTCTTTGTAATGCAGGTCAAAAGTTTTACCGCTGTTGGTTTCCAGTTGTTTGAAAACTTCGGGATCATCTACAGAAAATTCAAACTCATAGCTTGTAATTGTTCCTGTTTTTCCTCTTCCAAAACCTTCCTGAATCAGCTTGCCTTCATAAGTTTTGAAAACATAACCTTTTTTCATAGCATAATTCAGGTATCCGGATTTTACTCCTTCTCCGAAAACGAAATAGTATTTATACCAGACAAATACGCCCAGTAACAGCAGTACAACCCCAAGGGTGATCCACAAAGATTTTTTCATAGGTAGTGTGTTTTATAAAATGTTATTTTGCGATGCTTCTGGAGATCACGATTTTCTGAATTTCAGAAGTTCCTTCATAGATCTGAGTGATTTTTGCATCTCTCATTAATCTTTCTACGTGGTATTCTTTCACATATCCGTATCCTCCGTGAATCTGTACTGCTTCAATAGTAGTATCCATTGCCACTTGAGAAGAGTATAATTTTGCCATAGCTCCGCTTTCAGAAATATCTTTTCCAGCATCTTTCTCACAAGCAGCTTTGAAACATAACATTCTTGCAGCAGTGATCTGAGTAGCCATATCAGCTAATTTGAATGCAATCGCCTGGTGGTTGATGATTTCAGTTTTGAAAGCTTTTCTTGTTTTAGCATATTTCAATGCCAGTTCGTAAGCACCTGAAGCAATCCCTAAAGCCTGAGAAGCAATACCAATTCTTCCTCCGTTCAATACTGCCATAGCAAAGTTGAACCCGAATCCGTCAGCACCAATTCTGTTTTCCTTCGGAACTTTTACGTTATTAAAGATCAAAGAGTGAGTATCACTTCCTCTGATTCCTAATTTGTCTTCTTTTAATCCAATTTCGAATCCTTCCCATCCTCTTTCAACGATGAAAGCATTGATTCCTTTGTGCTTTTTCTCAGGATCTGTCTGTGCAATTACGATATAGTAAGTAGCTGTTCCACCATTAGTGATCCAGTTTTTGATACCATTTAAAAGGTAGTAATCTCCTTTGTCTTCAGCAGTAGTTTTCTGAGAAGTTGCATCAGAACCTGCTTCCGGCTCAGATAATGCAAATGCTCCGATAACCTGACCGCTAGCCAGTGGAGTAAGATATTTTACTTTTTGCTCTTCAGAAGCGAATTTTTCAAGACCGGCACAAACCAATGAGTTGTTTACAGACATTACAACAGCTGCAGAAGCATCCACTTTTGCAATTTCCTCCATGGCAAGCACGTAAGAAACGCTGTCCATTCCTGCACCTCCGTATTTTGGATCTACCATCATTCCTAAAAGTCCCATTTCTCCCATTTTCTTCACCTGTTCTGCAGGGAATTTCTGGTCACGGTCTCTTTCAATCACTCCAGGTAAAAGTTCGTTCTGTGCAAAATCTCTTGCTGCCTGCTGAATCATCAGCTGTTCTTCCGATAAATTAAAGTCCATAAAAAAAATAATTAGATAGCCGTAAATTTACACTTTTTAAGCAAATCTGAAAAAATTAAATTGAAAGCAGGAAAAAGGCACAGAAAATGGAAGTTGAAGAGCGTTTAATGCCAGTGAATGCGTGTTTTGGGATTCGAAATGGTGAGAGATAAAAACAATACCGGATACCTTCAGAACCATAAACATTCACAAATGATCAGTTCAAAATATAAAATCCCCTTTTCAGGGCTTCCGGCCTCCTTTTTGATTCCATATATTATGGTAAGCATTTAACTAATTCCTAATTATTACATTCAAATGTTTTCAATTAAAAAAAATGCTTATATTTAAATTTCTTTATAAATTACGTAAAAAATCATGACGATCAAGAGATTATTCGATATTCCACACTATGCTTTAGAAAAATATCCTAAAACGGATATGTTTGTAACAAAATATCATGGTGAGTGGAAAAAAACTTCTACACAGGAGTTTATTAATGAGGGAAATAAGATATCCAGAGGATTATTGAAGCTTGGTATAAAACCAGGTGATAAGATCGCTTTGATTACCACAAATTCCCGCACAGAATGGGCTATTATGGACTTTGGACTTTCTCAGATCGGCGTTGTTTCAGTACCGGTTTATCCAAGTATTTCTCCTGAAGATTATGAATTCATCTTCAATAATGCTGAAATTCAGTATTGTTTTGTTTCTGATAAAGAGCTGTTGAATAAAGTAATGAAAGTAAAGCATAATATCCCAAGTTTACAGGGCATTTTTACTTTTGATAATATTAGTGGTGCTGCCAACTGGAGAGAAATTCTGGATCTGGGTAAAGATGAATCTACACAAATTGAAGTGGATGACCTTTCTAATGCGATCAATACAGAAGATCTTGCAACCATTATTTATACTTCCGGAACTACCGGAAGACCGAAAGGAGTAATGCTTACCCATAATAATATTGTTTCAAACGTATTGGGAGCCATTCCGAGAATTCCCAAGAAAAGAAGTCTGGATTATAAGGAAACAAGAGCATTAAGCTTCCTTCCTATCTGCCATATTTTTGAAAGAATGCTGTTCTATCTGTATCAGTACAACGGTTTTTCTCTTTATTTTGCGGAAAGCATTGAGAAAATGGGTGAAAACGTAAAAGAAGTGAAGCCTCATTATATGACGGTAGTACCAAGGCTGGTAGAAAAAGTATATGACAAAATTTACAATACAGGATCTTCTGCAGGAGGATTAAAATCAAAAATATTCTTCTGGGCGCTGAACTTAATCAGCAAGAAGAAAACCATTTCAAAGCCATCCGGACTTCAGGAAATCATTGCAGATAAATTGGTATTTTCCAAATGGAGAGAAGGTTTAGGAGGTGAAATTGTGACATTGGTTTCAGGATCTGCGGCATTGTCTACAAGGCTTAACTTAATGTTCCAGAATGCGGGAATTCCTATTTTGGAAGGCTATGGTTTAACAGAAACCTCTCCGGTAATTTCTGTCAACAGCTTTGATAAGATGAAAGTGGGAACCGTAGGGATTCCATTGGATAATTTAAAAGTTAAAATTCAGGAAGACGGTGAAATTACGGTAAAAGGACCCTCCGTATTCAAAGGATATTTCCAAAATGAAGAAATGACAAAAGAAGCCTTCACAGAAGATGGTTTCTTCAAAACAGGAGATATCGGACATGTGGATGGTGACGGATTTTTACAGATCACTGACCGTAAGAAAGAAATGTTCAAGACATCAGGTGGGAAATATATTGCCCCTCAGACGATTGAAAATTTAGCAAAAGCCTCTAAATTCATTGAGCAGATCATGGTTGTGGGTGATGGTGAAAAAATGCCGTGTGCTTTGGTACAGCCTGATTTTGAATTTGCCAAAAACTGGGCTTTAAGAAATAATCTGAACATTGGTGCTACACCGGAAGAGATTGCAAAAAGCCCTGAATTAAAGCAAAGAATTGAAAAAGAAATCGACGGCATCAATGAGCACCTTGGAAACTGGGAGAAAATCAAAAAAATTGAGCTTACTCCTGAAGTATGGAGCATTGAAAGCGGATTGCTTACTCCAACGTTGAAACTGAAAAGAAAAGCGGTAAAAGAAAAGTTTATTGCCCTTTATAATAAGATGTATGATCATCAATAAAATAAAAACCGCTTCGTTCTGAAGCGGTTTGTGTTTATATATAAACTATCCCCGGATAGTTTATAATTTTTTCAGGCTGAAATGACGAGATTCAGACACTCCCGAAGGTGCCTCTGACTGTACTGTTCCTATAGCAGAGTCAAAAGTACCCCTATACATCGTTAAATAAATAACATCACCAGCAGCTAAATTTACCAGACAATGGAATGAAATAGGGGTATTTCCTGCTCCAGCAATAAGCTGCCCTATATTTGCACGGGTACCGGCAACAACATTGGCTATAGCCGTTCCATTTTTTGTAATACTAAGATTAACTCCTATGTAGCTACTAGTCCCTACAGTACCTCCTGCTCCAAAATAAGACAGGGCATCAAGTTCATAGATACCTGTTTCATTAATGATAAAACGATTGTTCCCTGCATCCCATGAGGCTGTTGAACCTTGATTGATTTGCACTTCACCTGCAGTAAAAGGTAATACCTGTGGAATACCAGAATTAAAACTGGCTGTAGAAGGTAAATTATAAGTAGAGTTTGTTGACATACTAATAATAGTATTAATAGTATTATTGGGGTTTATAACTACTGCTTCCCAAGTGACCACACCGCCTGTATCACCATTATTGATTAACATGACAAACCAACCCTGTCCTAAACCAATGGATGACACAGGCAATCCCATCTGATTATCGATTAGCTCACTTCCATTAGCCGTTACAGATAAACTAGATGTACCCGTGTTTTTAATATAATACACGCGTCCTTTAATATGCCCCTGTACAGGATAAGCAACTGTAGCAGCCGGCAGTGTTACAGTACCCGCTGAGCTACCGTTATAAGCTACATAATAATCCGTTATACCCATGCTGTAATTCGTAGAAATCAAACGGTATTGCGCTGAAAGACTTCCGTTAATTTCTAATGTGCTTCCAGGAGTAGATGTATTAATACCGACATTCCCTAACTGCCCTAAAAGGCAATAACTCAAAAGAGATAAAAATCCCATCAATAATTTTTTCATTACATATAATTTTTTTGGGTTCTACATACATTAATATCAGAATATCCAAATGATATTATTTATAAAAAAATCATTTTTGATTATATGAATGAAACTATAATTAAAAGTATTTTACTTTTGTAATAATCTATAAAACTGAGTTGCTTATTTATCTCCTACTGAAATTTATTTATTAAAAAAACAAAAAACACTTCAGTAGTTTTCATTACAACAAATATACAAATAAATAAAATACATTATTAATAATTTAACATTTTAACATTTAATTAAAAATATTAACAACAAATAATGAAAATAAATACTATTTTATCTTTTAAATCAAATTTTCAAAACAATATACTATATAACGCAAAAAAGCTGTTTCATTTCTGAAACAGCTTTCGTATAACTCAAAACCAATAATTAGAATTTAATTACAGATTTCATTCTTTCGTTTTCTTCCATTACCAATTCATCATCAACAAGGATTTTTCCAGAGTGCTCATCAATGATGATTTTCTTTCTCTGAGCAATTTCCATTTGCTTTTGAGGAGGGATAGTGAAGAAAGATCCTTTTGGAGCTCCTCTTTCTAATCCTACTACCGCAAGACCGTTGATAGAGTTGGTTCTGATTCTGTTGTAAGAAGCTAATAATCTCTCATCAATTTTACCTGCAAATTCTTTAGACTGCTCTAAAAGATATTCTTCTTCTTTCTGCGTTTCAGAGATCAAACCATCCAATTCTTCTTTCTTGAATTTCAAGTGGCTTTTCAAATCATCGATCTTAGAGTTCAGTTCGCTTAAAGTTTCGTTTTTGTGAGCGATTTTAGCTCCGAATTCTTTAATTCTTTTTTCAGCAAGCTGAATTTCCAGATCCTGGAATTCCATTTCCTTCCCTAATGCTTCAAACTCTTTATTGTTTCTTACATTATCCTGCTGAGATTTGTATTTCTCAATTAAAGTTTTAGCATGGTTAATTACTTCATGCTTTGTTTTGATCTGATCGTCCTGATCTTTGATATCAGCATGAAATTTTTCAGCTCTTTTTTCAAGACCTTCAATCTCAATCTCAAGATCTTCAACTTCAATTGGCAATTCTCCTCTAGTATTTCGGATTTCATCCAATCTTGAATCAATGATCTGTAAATCGTATAAAGCTCTTAATTTTTCTTCAACTGAAATATCGTTGGTTTTTGCCATATTTAAATGAAATAATTTACTGGGTTTGTTTTTTCAATAGATTTTGAAATTGCAAATGTACTAAATTTTTGTGATAAAATTTCAAATAATTGTTGGGTAACAAATTGTTCTGATTCATAATGTCCTATATCACAGATCAGCATTTTAGACTCAGCGAGAAAATAGTCGTGATATTTAAGATCTCCGGTAAGGTAAGCATCACATTTCTTGGCAGCTGCAGATCGTATTCCACTTGCTCCTGAGCCTCCCAGAACCCCTACTCTTTTGATTTTTTTATTGTTAAAAGAGGAATGTTTTATCACTTCCAAACCAAATTTTTCTTTTACAAATCCAAGGAAATCTTTTTCATTCATTTCTTCTTCCAGATCACCGTACATTCCCAAGCCGGCATGATGATTTTTATTATCCAGATTATAAACCTGATAGGCTACTTCTTCATAAGGGTGCGCTGTCTTCATAGCGCCCACAATCTGCCCTTGTTTAAAACCTTCAAAAATCACAGAGATCATATCTTCATCCGCATTTTCGCGAATTCCCTGTTGTCCTGAAAACGGATTTGAACCTTCTACAGGCCTGAATGTTCCGTTACCATTCACTGTAAAACTGCATTCATCATAAAATCCGATATTTCCTGCTCCAGCTGAGAACATGGCTTCTTTCACTTTTTCTGAATAGTCTTTGGGAACAAAAACCGTCAACTGTTTTAAATTATTTTCTTTAGGCTGAAGAATTTTCATATTCTTTAATCCCAACTGACTGCATATCCCATGGTTCACTCCAAAGAAATCATTATCAAATGCGGTGTGGATGGCATAAATAGCTACTTTATTTTCAATAGCTTTTAAAACAGCTCTCTCTACGTAGTTCTTCCCTGTTAAAGATTTTAATCCGGAAAATATAATGGGATGAAAACAAACGATCAGATTGCAGTTTCTCTCAATAGCTTCATCAACCACATTTTCCAACGCATCATGGCAAACCAGAATTCCTGATACATCACGGTCATAAACCCCACACAGTAATCCTACATTATCAAAATCTTCAGCCTGTCTGATACTTATTTCCTCTTCAATCTTTGCAATTACAGTTTTTAGCTTCATTAATTTTATATTTTACAGTTACAGCGAAGATATTAATTTTACGGGAAAAATTTCCACACCCATAAAAAAACCGGCTTTCATAAACCGGTTTTATTTTGATATTAAAAAAGACTGTTAATCTTTGAAAAGAGATACTCTTGTAAAGGATTCTACCACTACATTACAGTTGATATCGGATTCCATAAAAAGTTGATATCCTCTTCCCGGATCAAGACTCGCTGGGTCTGCAATGGTATAGAAATAAAAGGTAAGAATATTCCCTGTTCCACTGGAACCACTCGGTACCAACTGGATAGAGTTAATTTCAAAACCAGAATCGGGATTTTTTAAGGTAGCCTTTATTGATCCTGAAGAGTTAGACCCCGGAGTGATGGTAGCAATTGCTCTCCAAACGTGAACCTGCCCGTTAATTTCATTTTCTCTCCATTTACCGGTGGCTGCAATATAGATATTACTGGTAACTCCCGGAAAGGGAACTGTGGTTTCCGGCCAGCTTGTAGTAGGGCTTGCGGCAAAGACTAACGGGGTAGCATACAGTATCTGTTGTCTTGGTCCGTAGCCGCTTCCTGCTGCACTTAAACTGAATGAGGGTTTTACATTTGCGTTTCCAGAATTGATTTTAACGACACCGTCGTTACCAGCCTGAGAAGATGTGGGAACAAAAAGCTGTCTCCAGAGGGTACCGTCCCAATACTGGAAATTATTCGTTGTCGTATTAAAAATAAGGGTTCCTGCAGTAAGGTTAGGGTTTACCACACCTGCAGGAGGTACTGTGGAAACGTCGTTATCTGCCAGGTTAGTATCCCGGTCAGTATCTGTAAGACGAGGAATAAGAATTCCTTTTTGGTTGGAAACTATATCCAGTACTGAAGCCCCATTCGGCGCTGAAGTATTAATCCCAACCTGAGCGTTAACAAAACTGCTTATTATAAACAGAATAAACAAGGTTAAAATTTTTCTCATGATATAAAGCTTTTGTAGAATAAAATTACAAACTTGGACAAAAAAAATGTTAAAAATTTAATTTTTATATGTCATATTTTATTCGTATTTTACTAAATACAACACATTGAAAATCATAATATTAACATACGATAATTCACTTTTTAATGATAGATTTTTCTTTAACATTTGCAAGATTCTTTTAACAATCATATATTTACCGTATACATTATAGAAATTATTAACTTCGCTGTGAAATAACCTTATATAAATGGAAAGAGAACATAATCTGATTCCTGAAGACAAACTTTGGAAAAGATTCCTTTACCGGATAATTTATCGCTCCGATACGAAGCTTGGAAAACTGTTCGACATCATATTATTGTCTTTAATTCTTGCCAGTACTGCTATCATTATGATGGAAAGTGTACCAAAGCTTGATAAAAAATTCCATTATACCTTTCTGATTCTCGAATGGATCATCTCTATTTTTTTTACAGCAGAATATTCTATGCGGATTGCGGTGGTAAAAAATAAACGGAATTATATATTCAGTTTTTTCGGAATTATAGATTTCCTGGCTCTTGTTCCTTTTTTTCTAAGCTTTATTTTCCCGGTTACTAAATATTTTCTCATTTTCAGAATGCTGAGAATGCTGAGAGTGTTCAGAATTTTCAACTTGCTGGATTTTATGAATGACGGGTATTTTATTGTAAGGGCATTAAAAAACAGTTCAAGGAAAATTTATATCTTTCTCCTCTTTCTGATTATTTTCTCAGTCATTGTAGGATCACTTATGTTTATGGTAGAAGGCGGAAGAGAAGGCTTTGAAACAATACCCCAATCCATCTACTGGGCAGTTGTTACAGTAACTACTGTAGGCTATGGTGATGTATCGCCTATCACGCCTTTAGGAAAGTTCTTTGCTGTTATTCTTATGCTGGCGGGTTATTCCATTATTGCAGTTCCTACCGGAATTGTAACAGCCGAAATGAGAAACAAAAGACAGAACCTGGAAATAGTATGTGACCGCTGTGGTAATGATGATATTGATGATGATGCAAGGTATTGTAAGAAATGTGGCAAGAAATTAGCTTAATATTTGGTATAAGTAAAATTTATTCACCAAATACCACAAAATCATGGAACCAAAAAAGAAAAACAGACCGAATAGCTTAGTGATTATTCTTTTTGCACTGATTGTGCTGATGATCATCATCTACTTTATATTAGCAATGTTCTTCCCTACCGTATTTGACCTTATGAATAAAGGAGAAATACAGCCTGTACCCAATAAATGATGAGTAATGAGCAATGGGTAATGTGCGATGTAAAATATCTGATAATCAATAACAACCACAGAATAAAATAAAAAAGATGAGTAAAATATTTTGCTCATCTTTTTTCATCAATATTTTTCAAATCAAATTCTATTCAATCTTCATAAAAAAAAAGGCGGATCATCAATGACCCGCCTTCCCTTTTTTTATTTAAATGATGAATTATTTTTTAATAGCTTTAATAGTCTGCTTGGATCCGTCTTTCATTTCAAGTGTTATTAAATAAACTCCTTGCATCAAATCTCTTAAATGGATTGTAGATTCAGGGTTGGTAATAGTTTTCACCAATCTTCCTGTAGCATCTGTTACCGTTACATTTTTAACATTTTTCACATCAGAGATATTCAATACATCCGTAAATGGATTAGGATAAAGCTGGATATTATTTTTCGCTTTAGCAACTTCAGCTGTTGCCAGGTTCGCATTATTAATACTGATATCGTCAATATACAGATTATACTGGTCTGGATCTGAATACGCATTAAATCCAAAGAAATACACTCCTGTTGTAGGCACAGTAAACGTTATAGATTCTGTATGAGCCATTTCATCATTAATTGAAGGATAATCTGCAATAGAACCTGTCATAGCTGCTGCAGCTGGTGAAGTTCCGTATGCTACCTTCAATTTTTCAACATAGGTTGATGAGTTATTACCATATTTATAACTGATGGTATACTGCACTCCTGCTGTCAAATTCAATCCTTGTGTAAAGAACCATGCATTACCAGAATTGGAAGAGTTATACTGGTATTTCAACACATTGGTAGTGAATCCCTGGCTATCGGAAGGAGGATCCATTGTTTCCCAATCGTTTCCTGTTCCCGCATTAACATTATTTGTGCAACCAGGTAGATCTGGAACAGTAACGTTTTCAAAATCTATTGTATAAGGAATATTCGTACTTGAACATAATGTTGTAAAGGTAGCAGAATCACTCCATATACTTTTACTTGTTGCGCTACATGCAGATCTTACCCATACGTAATAAGGAGTGGAAGCAGCTAAACCTGGAATATTATAAGTGGTTGCAGTAACTCCTGTAAAGTTAGGGGTACTTGTTGCTGTAGGTGCTGTATTGGTTGTACTGTAATAAATATCATAGCCGCTAGCCGGAACCGGAGTGGCTGCTGCCCAGGAAACTGTAGCTCCTGCAGCGGTAATATTAGAAACAGCTAATGCATTAGGTTCGCTACAAGCCGGTGCTACATCTATATTAATATCATCAACGTATAATTGATTCATATTAGCATCAGAATAGGCCTGGAATCCAAAATAATACACTCCCGTAGTTGTTGGTGTGAAGTTCGCAAAAGCACTTGTTGCGGTACTGATAACAATATCCGAGTGGTCTGCTAATGTATTGGTCATTCCTGCACTTGTAGCCGAAGTTCCATAGGCAACTTTCAGTTTTTCAGCATATACAGTTCCTTCCGCATTGGCATATTTATATTTAATTCTGTAGGTCACTCCTGCAGTAAGATTAATTCCATTGGTAAAAAACCAGGTATTCGCATTCTCTGCATAGTCGTAAGAATACTGAAGAACATTCCCTGTAAATCCCTGAGCATCAAGATCACCTGTTTCCCACATATTTCCTGCCCCATCATTTACTACCGAGGTACAAGTTGGCATATCTGGTGGAGTTATACTTTCAAAATCCAATGCATAAGGTACTCCCACAGCAACACACGAGGTCATAAATGTGGACATTTGAGACCATGCACTCTTATTAGAAGAACTACAGACAGAACGCACCCATACATGGTAAGTAGTAGCTGGTGCAAGTGTAGACAGATTGGCAGTTAATCCACTGCTTGCCCCTGAAACTACTGTTGCAGCAGTTGGATACGTACTGGAAGTTGAATAATAATACTCATAGCCGCTTCCTGGTGCAGAAGACGGAGCTGTCCATCCTACCTGAGCTGAATTTGCCGTAACAGCAGATACTGTTAAAGCAGTCGGAGCAAAACAAGTCGGAACCGCCCCAATTACTACTGTATAATCATGAGCTTCTCCATATCCATCTGTATTACAAGGAATAGGATCTCCGGAGAATCTATCCCCTACTCTCATTCTGTAAGTACCTGGAGTTACAGTTGAAGGAATTGTTATAAGTCCTGCTGTAATATTATCACCTCCTACAAGCGTACTGCTTGCAGAAGCTACAAGCTCCGGAGCTGCATCATCAAAAGTTCCATCGTTATTGAAATCTATCCAGATACGAACATTCTGATCACTGTAATCATGTTTAACGCTAAAATCATAACTTAAACCTGCACTGAGATTAATCGTCATAGAAGTATAATCTCCATATGCATCAGTAGAACAACCTGTATTCGGATGATCAAATCCCGCTCCCGGAATTGCAAAAGAATCTATCACATCCCCGCCACTACAGCCACTAGCGAACGCAGGCGTACAATAGGTTTGCGCAGAGGATAAAAAGCCAGTTATTAAGAAACCAACGAGTAAAAAGTTTTTCATATAAATCAGTATTAGTTAATCAAATCTAGTGAAAATCAACAATAAAAAAAATATTTTTTTCATCATATGACAACAAATACAAATTTTCTTTCAACAAAAGACAATTACCCTTATAAACAAAAGAGACCGCTCCAATTGAACAGTCTCTTTTTTCTATTTTTAAAAGAAATTATTTATTTCTTAATAGCCTTAACGGTTTGTTTAGATCCGTCTTTCATATTCAGCACTACTAAATACATTCCTTCTTTCAGATCTCTCAACTGAAGTTCAGAGGAAGGTTTTTCAATTGTTTTAACCAATCTTCCGGCAGAATCAAGAATGGAAACTGATTTTACTTTATCTGGTTTTGCAATATTCAGGGTATCTCTAAATGGATTCGGATAAACCTCTATACTTTCTCCGTTTTTAGAAACTTCAGAAACTCCCAAAGTCCCTTTGGAAATAGTAATTGTAAAAGGAAATTCTAAAAAATCCACAGTTGAACTTTCATTCCCAACATTCACATAATACACAGTTCCCGGAACAGTATCAATCGATATTGGTGTAGAATGCCAACCTCTGGTAATACAAGTTAAACTTCCACACCCTCCTTTATAAACTCCAACCTTAGGAAATTCACTTCCTATAGGTGATACTATAATTTTATGAGTAGAACCGTCCCCTGTAAACGTAAACCATGTACCATCATTCATTGCCGGGCTACAAGTTGTAACAAATCCATTATTATTAGTTGCAGCTAACGCATCTGTTTGTGTGTAACTATAAGGAAATACAGAAGCAACCAAAGCTCCGGAACAACTGTCATTAACTGGAACCGGTGGCAATGTTCCAATGCATATATTAAATCCGACAACTTCACTTGGGTATCTAGTATTAAATACTCTTATATAATAAGTTTGGCCTATTGTAAGCCCGGAAACCCCGCCCATACGATGGGAACATTTAATACTTGTAAGGTTACCACAATCACCACTAAAAAGCTGAAAGTAGATTTCATTACCGAACTGCACCCCAAGAGAAACCAAATCTTTCAATTGAATCAAATGACCTGTTGCGGTAGCCGTAAACTTAAACCAGACATCTCCCGGTTTTGCAACACCATTGCATGTAGGAGCTGATATATTCGATGCTGTAGCCCCCATTGTACTACCAGCTGTTGCAACGGAACAATTCACATCAGAATTTACAGGCAAAGTAATGGCATTTATACATTCATCATTGGGAGGAGGTGGTGTATTATCTGTCCCTATACATATATCAAAATCCATAGCACTGGATTGTTGCGTCGAACTACTATAAACCCTTATATAATAAGTATCTCCTACTGTAAGATTATCTACAGCCAAAGCATTCAGATAAGAACAAGAAAGACTAGCTAAACTATTACAATCCCCCTTATAAACCTGAAAACGTAAAGTAGGAGCAAAAAATACCGGGACTTTATAGATAATATTACTTAATCTAATAACATGTTTATTACCTGTTGCTGTAAATTTGAACCATACATCATAATTAGGACTATTATAGCAAGTAACAGGTGACAGACTGGAATCTGTCGCGGATATAATAGTTCCTTGAGTAATGCTTGCACAATTCAAATCAGGATTTACAGGTAAGTCTATAGCATTTCCACATTCATCATTGACTGGTGGTGGTGGAAACGTTACCACACATATATCAAAATTTTGAGCAGCACCATAATTAGCACGAGTAAACACTTTTACGTAATAAGTTTCACCCGGGGTAAGATTACTTACAATTGAATAATATTGAGGTTCATCGCTACATGCAATAGTTGTTAAGTTACCACAGCTTCCTTTAAAAACAGAAAAATATATAAACTTATTATTTATTTCTCCTACGGAGGTTATATTACTTAATTTAATCATATGTTTGGAAGCTATAGCAGTAAATTTATACCACACATCATTATGACTATAAGAATTAATACATGAATTTTGCCCCTGATTAGATACAGACGCCATTAAATTTGTACCAGGAGTAAAATTTGTACAATCCATAGTTGGACTAACAACTAAATCCACAGCATTTGTACATTCATCATTAGATGGAGGCAATGCTCCCGTCTTAAATTTGATATTAACACAACCGGAAGACTCACCAGCCAACCCAACAGCATTTACACTCAGATAATAAGTTGTATAAACCGATAGTGGAGATGATGGAGTAAAACTTGTTGTAGCTACCGATTGCTGATCAACCACATCCGTTCCTCCCAGAGTAGTCCCTATAGAAACCTTATACCCTGTAGCTCCTGGTGATGCAGCCCAGGTAATAACCGGAGAAGTGGGTAAAAGGATTGCATTATTAACAGGGTAAGAAACAGCAGGGCAAACAGGTAAAACACTTGGTACCAAACCCTGAAGACTTACTACAGATTTATAAGGCAAAGGCGTTCCATTTAAACTCGTTGAAGGATCACCTGAATAGACTGGAGAATTAGTAAAAATCCCTCCCCCTTCTGTAGTACTATAAACAAAAAACTGATTAGGAGGAATATCATTAAACATCTTTTGATGAACTCCAATTACTAAATTCTGGGCATTATCATACGGGAATGGAGTTGTAAAAATAATATCTATCACACCATTTGTATTAGCAACCGTACCTGAATAAACCTTTATCATCGGCCCTGTTGGAATCCAGTTATCATTAGCCGCAAAAGTAGTTTTCGTTGTATGCCCAAGATAAATATCCCATTGTGCGGCATACCCCATGTTAGCAGAAGGCGCTACATAAAATTTAAGTCCTGTAATATTACCTGCAGCATCAGCATTGATCTCTTGTTTTGTATAAATCTGCTGAGAATAAGATCTAAAAGCATTACCGACTGGCGCATTACCCACGTCTGTACTTCCTGCACCTAATTTAATTTGAGCACTTAGTACAATACTTACCATTAGTAAGCATAAAAATAAGATTTTCTTCATGTATAAGTTTTTGGTTATTAATACATCCACGAATTTACAATAATTTGAAACATCTTTTTTTAAGTTTTAAAAAAAAGAAATAATGATAGATCTGTAGGCATCTACACCACAAATAATAATAAAAAACGACAGCCAAATAGCTGCCGTTTCATAGGATATGATTAATAAATTTTATCTTTTAATTGCCTTAACCGTTTGTTTAGATCCGTCTTTCATATTCAATACTACTAAATACATTCCTTGTTTCAGGTCTCTCAATTGAAGTTCAGAAGAAGGATTATCAATGGTTTTCACCAATCTTCCGGAAACATCAACAATTGAAACAGATTTTACTTTAGAAGCATCTGAGATATTCAGAACATCCACAAATGGATTAGGATAAGCTTTAATCTCATTATTTTTCTTTTCAACCTCAGCTGTTGCAAGACCAGAACAGCCTTGAGTTACTGAAATACTGTAGTTACCAACTCTGGTTGCAGCATATCCTGTAAGCAAGATATAATACGTAGTACCAGCAACTCCTGTAAAGGTTAATGTAGGAGCATTATAAAGAGAAACTGTACATCCGGCATCAGCATACCCTACACCAGAACTATTACTAAAACAAGTAAGTGAACCACAAGTACCCGTGTATACTCTTAGATATGCATCATATTGTGTACCACAAGCATCAATAGTAATAGGCCCATTTTCAGTAGCTTTTACTGTATACCACACTCCTTTATAAGATGCAGTAGAACCTGTACTACCACATGATGAAGCAGGAAGAGTTTCATCACCAGCCAGTGCATTTACACCCTGAACTGTTCCGTTACAAGCTATCGCAGTAGCTGTATCACATGTATCATTAACTACAGGCGAAGGAGTAGTCACTGCAATCTGGAAATTAGATGTTGTAGTTGCCGTACTTGTAGAAGAGTACACTCTCACGTAATATGTCTGACCTACAGCAAGATTTTGTAACAATATGTTGGAATTTCCATAAGCACCATCAAAACAAGTCATAGCTGTTAAAGCCCCACATGTTCCAGAATATATCTGTGTACTTGTTGCATTATCAGTATATAAAACATGTACAAGATGCGTAGCAGCTGTTGCAGTAAACGAATACCAAACATCATCATTGATTCCAGATGCACTACATGTAGGAGCTGTAACTCCTGAACTCTGAGTAGCACTTACAGTAGAACCGTTCACAGCGTTTAGGAAAGCATCAGTACTGCTCACAGAAAGAACTGTAGCGTTTGCACAGTCATCATTTGCAGGAGGTGGCGGAGGCGTACCAATACAAATATTGAAGCTATTAGCATACAGCGTAGTACCATTCGTATTAGAATTATAAACTCTCACATAATAAGTCTGACCTGCAGTAAGACCAGTAAGTGGAGTATTTACAGAAGTACCACATTTAATACTTGTCAAAGTACCGCAAACACCACTGAACACCTGAGTGTATAAACTCGTTGATGTAGAAGTTCCAACCGCAGTAACATTTGAAAGCATTACTACATGATCAGTACCTGTAGCGGTAAATTTATACCAAACATCATCATCAGCCGTTCCTGTACATGGACTTACCGCCAACCCTGAGTTAGTTGCGCTTAAAGTTGTTCCCGATACAGGTGTAGCACATGTCAAAGTAGAGTTTACTGATAAGGAAACAGCAGCTGAACACTCATCATTAGCAGGAGCAGCAGGAAGTGTTCCCATACAGATATCAAAAGAATTTGCATAAAAACTCGCTCCCGAATTAGCATCATACGTATACACTCTTACATAATAAGTCTGACCCGCTGTAAGACCTGTTAAGTTTGTAAAGTTTGTATTTGAGCTGATACATGAAGTACTTACCAAAGCTCCACAAGCACCACTGAATACCTGAGCATACAAAGATGTCGTAGAAGCAGTTCCAACAGAAACTATATTCTTCAACTGAAAAGTATGACCTGTTCCTGTTGCAGTAAATTTATACCAAACATCATCATCAGCCGTTCCTGAACAAGATCCAAGAGCAACTCCTGAACTTGTTCCTCCTAATGTTGTTCCTGTTGTTATACTTGTACAGCTCATATCAGGATTGATTGTAATTGCCACAGCATTAGCACAGTCATCATTTGCTGGTGGCGGTGGCGGCGTACTTACACAAATATTAAAGCTCGCATTAGCTGTAACCGTAGTAGAGTAAGTATAAACTCTTACATAATAAGTCTGTCCCGGAGTAAGACCGGTAACAATATTTGTTTCAGCATCAGAACACAGTAGACTTGTCAAAGTACCACAGTTTCCTGACAATACCTGGAAATACATATCAGTAGTTCCTGTTGTAGTTCCGGTAGAAGTTATATTAGATATCGCTATTACATGACTTGCTGCCGTTGCAGTAAACTTATACCATACATCATCATTCGGGCCTCCGAAACAAGTACCTGCAGCCATAGATTCTGTAGCTCCCAAAGTATTACCAGGAGTTGTAGCAGTACAGGTTAAAGAAGGATTTACTGTTACATCCACTGCACCTGAACAATTATCATTTGCCGGAGGTACTACAGTAGTCGTGAAATTTCTTTCAGTACAACCTGTTGATACTACACCACCGTTATAAGCTGTAATAGTATAATAATACTGAGTTGTCGGATTCAGTTGCTGCGCAGAAGTAAGGGTATAAGCAGTAACATTTCCCATATCAAAATTACTCAAAACATTGGAAGCACCCGCAGATGTCCCAATACTTAATCTATATCCTAATGCTCCGCTTACAGCAGACCAAGAGAAAGTAGGTAATACAGGTATACCAACCTGAGCACTTGTAGGTGCGCTCACAGACGGGCATCCCAATGTAGCCATTGTGGTAAAAGATCTTTCTGTACATCCTGTAGAAGTACCTGCAGAATTTACAGCATATACTGTATAGTAATATTGAGTATTGAAACTCAAAGAACTGGTTAAAGTGTAAGAGTTTGTGATTCCTACATCCTGCATATTCATAACATTTGTTCCTCCAGGTGTTGTTCCTATACTAATCTTATATGATGAAGCATAGTTGGAAGCAGTCCAGGTAATCGTAGGCATTACAGAAACATTGGTTGCTGCAGTAGCAGGTGCAGAAACTGCAGGACAAGCTGGAGCTGTTGCCGGAGTAAGTCCCAACAGACCTGTAACTGATTTTGTTGTTGTTCTTGATCCTGTTGGAGGTGATGCCGGGTCTGGGTTTACAGTGTCACTTCTATTATACAGCGTTGAATTAGAAGGTCCGGTATAGGTGTAGAATTTGTTTGTGGTTGCTGTATAATCAGCAGTATTCTCATCTATAGCAAACACAAGGTTATCTGTATTGTTATAAGCAAAAGGAGTTGTAAAATTGACAATCACTTCTCCTCCTGAAGCACTTACAATACCCGCAAAAACCTGAGTCATACCAGACACAGGAATCCAATCCGATGTACTGGAAAAAGAAGTTTTGGTCGTATGAGCTACATACACTACCCAATCTACAGATTTTGAAATATCAGCATTGTTCGGAAGATAAAACTTCATCCCGGTAATAGCACCTGCAGCACTCGCATTAATTTCACTTTTAGTAAAAATCTGCTGGGTGTAGTTATATCCGTAGTTGACATCAACCGGGACGTATCCGCCCTGGGACGTCCCACTGCCGAGTGTTACCTGGGCATTCATAATAGAAGCTATTAAAAATAGACTTAATAGTAGTAATTTCTTCATAAATAGTAATAATATAAGTTAGGGCGGTAAATGTATAAATATTAATTTAAAATTTAAATTAAATATTTAAAATATCATAAAATATTAAACAAAAACACTTAAAAATACCATTAAAACACAATAAAACTAAACATTTATTTAAATTTAACTATTATTTCGCAATACATTGAAAAATAATAAATTACTGAAAATCAAATATTTAAATACTATACAACTAAAATAGACTTCAGAAAATTTTTCTATTTAACATAAAAAAATATTTAAAATTTTTCACTAATATTGACAATATGTAAACAAAAAAAAGAGTGACCTAAGCCACTCTTTTTTATTATAAGGTATTTTCTAGTTTAAATAAAACTCATATTTATTAAGAAGTTGAATTTCTTTAATCAAATCTCCGTTAAGATCCACCGAATGTTTCATAGACTGCACTTCAATATGAGAGTCATCTTCGATATTTTTAATAAAGAATTTCAATTTTTGATTTCCTTTGTTTCTATCGAGAACCGTTCTGAAAAAATCGAGATCTTCAGGTCTTACATCCATTACATCCATTACTAAAGATATACTCTTCGCAAAACGTTCAAATGCTTCCTGAAGCTCTATGACATCATTTACATTAACGAAGACTCTTCCATCTTTTACCTGAGCGAATTTTATTTTAAAAATAACAAACCTCTGAACTTCCAGTTTCTCCTTCAATCTCATATAATCTCTGTCCCCGAGTCTGAATGAGTACGAACCGGAATAATCTTCCAGCGTAACAAAAGCCACTTTCTCACCACTTCTAAAACCATCCTGAACCCTATATTCCGTAATAAGACCGGCTACTGTATATTCTTTCCCGCCGCCGCCATTTTCTCTCTCTTTCTGAAGCGTTTTCCAGTCTTTCTTTTTCTCTTCAAATAATTCCTCCTGTTTATTGGAAAAAGCCTGCTCTTTGTAAGCATCTACCTCATCCAGATTCAGGAACAAGAAATTTCCTTTGGGCTCTGCTTTTTTAGTTACCTCTTCCACTACTTCCTCTTCACCAGCCACTACATCATCTGAGACAATTTCTGTAAGATCTACAGCATCATCCTGAGCATCCTGTTCCAATACAGGCGCTTCATCCGTAACTACTTTATCTTCCTCATTTTTTTCAAGAACAGATTTTTTAGAAAGCTGCCCCTGCATAAACTGGAACTGGTATTTAAACTCATCCAGCGGATGCGCAGAAAGATAGAAACCAATGATCTCCTTTTCTTTATTAAGCTTATGCATATTTGGCCATTCCGGACAAGGTGCTAATTTAGGCTGCTCAATCTGAACTTCTTCTGCAAAATCAGCAAATAAAGAATGTTCCATCTCGTTTTTGCTTTCCTGGAAGCTCTGTCCGTATCTGATAAGTCTTTCAAGGTTGGTCTTTCCAGCCATATCAATATCAAAATACTGTCCTCTATGGAAAGAATCAAGCTCATCAAAAGCTCCGGCAAGCACTAAACTTTCCGCTACCCTCTTATTCATCTGGGAAGGCATTATTCTTTCAAAGAAATCATAAATATTTTTAAATCTTCCGTTTTCTCTTTCCCTTGTAATTCCTTCACTCGGTCCTTCACCAATTCCTTTGATTGCTCCCAATCCGAAACGTATTTGCCCTTTTTCGTTTACAGAGAACTTGTATTGAGATTCATTTACATCCGGTCCTAATACATCCACTCCCATACTCTTACAATCTTCCATGAACATGGTAATAGAATCCGTATTGTTAATGTTATTACTCATTACACTTGCCATATATTCCGCGGGATAATTTGCTTTTAAATAAGCCGTCTGGTAAGCAATAAAAGCATAACACGTTGAGTGAGACTTATTGAAGGCATATTCCGCAAAGGCTTTCCAGTCATTCCAGATTTTCTCTAACCTTTCCTCATTCAGATTGTTTTTTCTACCACCTTCAATGAATTTCGGGTACATTTTATTAAGAACATCAATCTGCTTTTTACCCATCGCTTTTCTCAAAGTATCAGCTTCACCTTTCGTAAAGTTGGCCAGTTTTTGAGACAAAAGCATTACCTGCTCCTGATAAACGGTAATCCCGTATGTTTCCTTTAAATACTCTTCTGTTTCCGGTAAATCATAAACAATTTCTTCAATTCCATGCTTTCTGTTGATGAAGTTTGGAATATATTTAATCGGACCTGGACGGTACAATGCGTTCATGGCAATAAGATCGGCAAAAACCGTTGGCTTAAGCTCTCTCATGTATTTTTGCATCCCAGGACTTTCATACTGGAAAATCCCGACCGTTCTTCCTTCTTTAAATAACTGATACGTTTTGGTATCATCAAGCGGAATAAGATCCGGATCAATATCTATATCATATCTAGCTTTCACCAGCTTCAATGCATCTTTAATAATAGTCAGAGTTCTCAACCCCAGGAAGTCCATCTTTAAAAGACCTGCACTTTCCGCAACGGAGTTATCAAACTGCGATACTAAGATATCAGCATCTTTCGCAGCAATGGTCACAGGAACCAGATTACTCACATCTTCCGGTGTAATGATTACCCCACAGGCATGAATTCCGGTATTTCTGATACACCCTTCCATCTTTTTGGCACTCGCCAAAACACCATGTCTCGCATCATCAGGACTCTCAAGAACATACCTCATCTCATCAACGAGCATCTGTTCTTCAGGCTTTAATTTATCATATTTTGCTAACGCTTTCGCAATGTTCATCCCCGGACTCGGAGGAATCAACTTAGCAATATTGTTCGTGTCAGGAATTGGGACATCCAAAACTCTTCCGGCATCTTTAATGGCAGATTTTCCACCCAACACTGAATACGTAATAATCTGTGCTACCTGAGTTTTCCCATATTTTTCAACTACCCATTTGATAATTTTATCTCGTCCTTCATCATCAAAGTCAATATCAATATCAGGCATGGAAACCCTTTCCGGGTTTAGGAATCTCTCAAAAAGGAGATCATATTTAATCGGATCTACATTGGTAATTCCAATACAGTAAGCTACAGCAGATCCTGCGGCAGATCCCCTTCCAGGGCCAACCCAAACACCCATATTACGAGCTTCGTTACAGAAATCCTGTACAATAAGGAAGTATCCCGGATAACCGGTATTGGCAATTACTTCAAGCTCGAAGTCAAGACGTTCTTTAATTTCAGCAGAAATTTCACTCATAAGCCCCGAATCGACATACCTTCTTTTCGCCCCTTCATAGGTAAGATAGGTAAGATAAGCCATCTCCCCTCTTTTTCCTCCGTCTACCTCATCTTCTGCATGGATAAATTCTTCAGGAATATCAAACTTCGGAAGGAGAACGTCCCTTTTTAAAGTATATGGTTTAAACTTTGCCGTAAACTCTTCATAAGCATCAAAAGCATCAGGATAAGCTAAAAAGGCTTCTTTTATTTCATCAGAATTTTTAATAAAATATTCACCTGTAGCCAACCCTCTTCTTTTACCGAATCCTTTACCAATAGGTGTTGTCAGCTTTTCACCATCTTTGATACAGCTTACAATATCCTGGATATTAGAATCATCCTTATTGGTATAAAAAGTTTCATTCTGAGCTAGAATTTTAACCTCGTATTTATCCGCCAGATATAACAAAACTTCATTCAAATGCTCTTCTTCAGGCAGTTTATGATTCTGAATCTGAACATAAAAATCATCTTCAAAGGTATCTTTCCACCACTTGAAAAGTTCTTCCCCTTTCTGCTCACCGGTATTTAAAATCGCATCAGGAATATCTCCCATAATTCCAGAAGTCAAAGCTATGACCCCTTCTTTATACTGGGCTATCAACTCTCTGCTCACCCTCGGAACTCCAAAATAGAATCCTTTCAGAAATCCAATACTGGAAAGCTTTGCCAGGTTTTTATATCCATTAAAATCTTTCGCCAAAAGCACCACCTGTGTCCTCCTGTCCGGATCATCTTTCGTAAACTGCTTTTGTTCATAACGTTCCGAAATATAAAATTCGCAGCCTACAACTGGTATAAGCGGTTCGGAAACAGGCTCAGTTTCATTAAACTCTGTTCCGTTTTCTTCTGCTTCCTGTTTTTTTGCAAGGTATTCTTTATGTTTCTTTGCCCTGTCTCCATTAGCCCCCTCTACTGCTGAAACAAATTTGAAAGCTCCCATCATGTTTCCCAGATCCACCATACCGACGGCCGGGAAGTTTTCATCAGAAGCTTTTTTAATCAAATCATTGATGCTTGAAGTAGCGGTAAGTGTAGAGAAAACACTGTGATTATCAAAATTGAAATATTTACCTAAATCAATTTCGTCAATACTTCCAAAATCCTGCTGCTTTTTCTTATTATGAAAATCAGCAACCTGCCTTCTGATAACTATATTGAAAGGCTTAATCGGATCCGGATAAAGACTTCTGAAATAAGCAAGCTGATCTTCTGAAATCTTTAATGTTTCAGCGGGTACTACTCCAATTCTTACCATTTCAAAGAAAGCTCTGGCAGTAGCATTTACGTCGGCAGCAGCATTATGGGCTTCATCAAATTTATTTCCATAAAGTTTTTCATAAAGCTCTTCAAGTTTCGGAGGTTTGAATCTTCCTCCACGTCCTCCGCCAAGCTGACAGAAATCGGTTCCCAAAATCATGGTATCTGCTTTGGGTTTTTCCTGAAGATTATCTTTCAGATTTTTTCTGTAAAATTCTGCTCCTACAATATTATAGTCGAATTCTACATTATGTCCGGACACTACCCTTACCCTTTCAAGGACTTTAGAAAACTCTTCAAGAATCTCCTGGAGATCCCGTCCTTCTTCATTGGCAATCTTGGTTGTAATTCCGTGAATACGCGCTGCGTTGAAGGGAATATCATACCCTTCAGGTTTTATTATATAATCCTGGTTTTCAATCAGGTTCCCATCATCGTCGTGCACCTGCCATGCAATCTGAACCATTCTTGGCCAGTTATCCGAGTCTGAAAGCGGAGCGTTGAAATTTTTTGGTAAACCGGTTGTTTCTGTGTCAAAAATTAAATACATATAATGTTCTAACTTTTTTATAAAAAGAGAATGTAAAGTTACTTCATTTTTTCCAATTATTAGTTTACGATAAAACACAAAAACGTACAATATTCAGAATAGTCAAACTGTTTTATTTTATAAAAAAGACAACCAACTCAAACAATGTTGAAATAAAATATTAAAAAGCTATTAAAAAAATTAGAATTATTTACCAAAAACTATTAATTACTAAATATTTACCATATATTTGACAGATTACAATTTTAATATTTCAACAACTAACATGAAGAAACATCTACTTCTCATCAGCACATTAGCAATAGCTTTAGTAAGTGCACAAAACAACGATGGTTTAAAGAGAGAATTTGAAAGGCAAAACAAAGAGAATAATGAAAAGTTTGACTCTTATGTTTCTAGAAGATTTGGTAGTGATAGAAATCCTGAAACTCAAAAAATAATTCAGGAAATGAGAGAAAATCTGGCAGGTTTTAGTGGAAATGTTCCCAACTTTTATCAGTCAGAAGATCAAACTCAAATTTTAAACAACAATGTGGATGCCTTAACCACCGCGGGAGGTGTCAATGGACTATCCGGATCATTTAAAGGCGAAGGCATTGTATATGCAATTTTTGACGGAGGCAGAATTTATGAAGCGCATACTGCTTTTAATAATGCAGCAGGCAGAATTTCCAATAAAGAAGCCGCAACTAATGCTTACAGTGCGCATTCCACGGGGGTAGCAAGTATTATCGGTGCGAAATCCTCGCCCTTGTCAGCTACCAGTAATGGAGTAACAATCACAGGAAATGCAATGGGAATCGCATTAAATTCTACAATGGATTCTTACAGATTTGCAACGACAACACTGCCGGGCAACTCAGCTACAAGTACTGTATTTGATAAAATTTTGCTGGCTCAACCTAAAATATCCAATCACTCTTATGGGATCAATGCTGCCTGGGATTATAAAACTACAGCTAACGGATATCCTGCCAACGGATGGTATTGGGGAGGAAATTATATTTCCGGAACTAATTATGATTTAATGGGAACCTATTATACCAATGACCGTGCATATGACGCTATCGTGTATAATAACCCAACGTATACTATCGTTAAATCTGCCGGAAATTATTTCGGATTCGGACCTGGATATTCAGGCAGTCCTACAACAGCTTATTATTATAACGGATCAGGATATTCTACGTATGCAACAGGTACAGAACCACCTGCTAACTGTGCGCAAGGATATGACTGTATAGGGTACAGTTCATTAGCTAAAAATATTATTGTAGTGGGTGCAACAGATCCTATTACAACAAATAGCAGTAGATATACTGCAGCTACAGATGTTTTAAAGTCTGATTATAGCAGCGCAGGCCCAAGAGATGATGGTGGTATTAAACCCGATATTTCTGCTCCGGGTACCGATGTCTGGATGGCATCTACAGCAGAAAACACAACAGGAAGTATAACATGGCAAATTAATAGCGGAACCTCAATGGCTGCTCCTCAGGTAGCTGGAATTATTGGGCTTTGGATGCAGATTTATAAATCTTTATTCAACAATGCTCAGCTTATTGCTTCTGCTTCAAAAACTTTAATGGTGCATTCAGCGCTTGAAGCGGGTCAGATAGGTCCAGATCCATGGTACGGTTGGGGATACATCAATGCAAAAAAAGGAGCTGAACTTCTTGTAGGAAAATCCAACAACACCATCATATTTAATGACGAAACATTAAACAATGGTGCCGTTAACACAAAAACAGTTAAAGCATCAGGAACTGAGCCTTTAAAAGTAACCATATCCTGGATTGATCCGGAATATACCAATATTACGAATCAATGGGATAATCTGTATAACAACAGAACCTCAAGATTAATTAACGATCTAGATGTAAAGATTATCAATACAACAAACAATACTACTTACCTTCCCTGGAAACTAGATGCAAACAATCCTATGACTCCTGCAACAAAAGGAGATAACACCGTGGACAATGTAGAACAGGTAGTTATTGACAATCCTACGCCTGGAGCAGTTTATAGAATTGAAATTTCTCATAAAGGAACATTAAAAAATAACGCTTCTCCGAGTGTTACTTCTCCTCAAAACTACTCTGTTATCGTAACAGGATTTACTGAAGTATTAGGAACTAAAGAAACAGGATTCGCAATGGATGCTGTAACCGTAGCTCCAAGTGTTGTAAAAGACTTTACCAATATATTAAAAGCGCCTAAAAAGTCTACTTTTAATGTTTATGATCTTTCAGGTAAAAAATTACAGACAGGTGTCATTAACAATGATAAAGAAGCAGTAGATTTATCCACTTACACAAAAGGAATTTACATCATTGAAGTAAAAACAGACAAAGATGTTATTTCTAAAAAAGTGATTAAGGAATAACCTATATCAACAAAGATTTTACACAAAATACTAACAGTTGTTAGTATTTTGTTTTTTTATGTATATTTGCTTCCTATGGAAAATGCACTTCACGAAAAAGTTTCTCAGGATATATTACTCAAAGCGTATAATCATATGATGCTGGCGAAAGCCATGGCAGACATCTATGAAGAAAACAGAAATGTATGTAAATACGTTCACAGTACTTCCAGAGGTCACGAAGCTATTCAGCTTGCAACAGCTTATCAGCTAAAGAAAGAAGACTGGGTTTCTCCTTATTACAGAGACGAAAGTATTCTTTTAGGGATCGGTTTTGAACCTTATCAATTAATGCTTCAATTACTAGCCAAAGCTGATGATCCTTTTTCGGGAGGAAGATCATATTACTCACACCCTTCAAGTAGGGATGAAAACAAGCCAAAAATTGTTCACCAGAGTTCTGCCACAGGAATGCAGACCATTCCTACGACAGGAGTAGCACAGGGTATCAAATACATTCAGGATTTCAACCTTCAGAATTTTGAAAACAATCCTGTTGTGGTTTGTAGTCTTGGAGATAATTCTGTGACAGAAGGTGAAGTAAGTGAAGCTTTACAATTTGCCGCTTTACACCAGCTTCCTATTATCTTTTTGGTTCAGGATAACGAATGGGGAATTTCCGTAACAAAAGACGAGGCAAGAACCTGTGACGCTTATGATTTTGTAGCTGGATTTACCGGATTAAGCAGAATGAGAGTAGATGGAACTGATTTCGTAGAAAGTTTTGAAGCTATGAAAAAAGCCGTAGACTTTGTAAGAACAGAAAGAAAACCGTTGGTTGTCTGTGCAAAGACTGTATTGATCGGACATCACACTTCAGGAGTAAGAAGAGAATTCTATAGAGACGAAGAAGACTTAACAAAACACAGAGCTAAAGATCCGGGGGAAATCCTTAGAAAACATTTACTGGAAACAGGTGTTGATGAGGATCTTTTAAAGCAAATAACTAAAAAGGCACGTCTTGAAGCTGAAGAAGCTTTCGAAAAAGCTAAAAATGCAGAAGATCCAAAGCCTGAAACTGTAATGCAGCACGTTTTTGCTCCTACTCCAATCACTGAGGAAACTGGAACACGTGAACCTGCCAACGGAGAAAAAATTGTAATGGTAGATGCTGCCATCCATGCAATACAGGAATTGATGTGGAAACATCCGGAAGCTCTTCTTTACGGACAGGATGTAGGGGAAAGAATTGGTGGAGTTTTTCGTGAAACGGTTACTTTAGGAAAAAAATTCGGAAGCAAAAGAGTTTTCAACACAGCAATTCAGGAGGCTTATATCATTGGATCTACAGCCGGAATGAGCGCTGTGGGATTGAAACCCATCGTTGAGGTTCAGTTTGCAGATTATATCTATCCGGGAATCAACCAGTTAATCACAGAGATTTCAAAATCCAGCTATTTAAGTGGCGGAAAATTCCCTGTTAGCAATATCATCCGTGTTCCTATCGGAGCCTATGGCGGCGGCGGTCCTTACCACAGTGGAAGTGTTGAAAGTATACTTGCCAATATCAAAGGAATCAAAATAGCTTACCCAAGTAATGCTGCAGACTTTAAAGGTTTATTAAAAGCAGCTTATTATGACCCGAATCCGGTAGTAATGCTGGAACACAAAGGATTATACTGGAGTAAAGTTCCGGGAACTGAAGATGCTAAAACGATAGAACCTGCTGAAGACTATGTTCTTCCATTCGGAAAAGGTAAAGTGATCATTGAAGCTGATAAAGATGAAACTGAAAAAGGCAGAACTTTATTAGTAGTTACTTACGGTATGGGAGTTTACTGGGCTAAAGAAGCAGCCAAGAATTTCAACGGAAGAGTTGAAGTAATTGATTTAAGAACATTAATTCCTCTGGATGAAGAACTTGTTTTTGAAAGAGTAAAAGCGCATGGAAAATGTATCGTTCTTACAGAAGAGCAACTCAACAACTCTTTTGCAGAAGCATTTGCGCATCGTATTTCTAAAAACTGCTTCAAGTATCTTGATGCACCTGTAGAAACGATGGGATCTCTGGATGTACCTGCTGTCCCGATCAATCTGGTGCTGGAAAAAGAGATGCTTCCAAATGCTGAAAAGCTTAGCAGTAAGATCGAAGAAATGCTGAAATATTAAATATATGAAACCTCTGAAAAATCAGAGGTTTTTTTTATTATTTTTAATAAACAGAACGGATGCCTTATTTTGGTATCTATTTTGTTTGTTTGCACACCAAAAATTCCACGCAACTTTATGATCACAACCAAATACGTCAATTATAAACAGGTCCTCAATCTAGCCGGTGTACATCTTATCCTTATCTCTATCTGGTGTACCTTGATTGCTGTTTTCTTTTATTTCTTTAACTGGCACTGGATGACAATTCCATGGGTTCCTGTAGCATTAATTGGTACAGCAGAAGCATTCCTTGTGGGTTTTAAAAACAACCAGGCCTATGACAGACTTTGGGAAGCCAGAAAAATATGGGGCGGAATTGTGAATTCCAGTCGTTCATTTGCGTCGATGGTGTATGCTTTCGATACCAAAAATGAAGAAATTGGAGTTTTTGATCTTGAAGACCGTAAGAGAAGAATCGTTTATCGTCATATTGCATGGCTATATACTTTCCGTGAACAACTTCTGGTGCCTACAGAATGGGAACATATCAGTACTGAAAATAATAAATTCGGAAATATCAACCTGAGAAGAAACAGATTAATCAAGGCAGGTTTTCCTGATTATGGAAGAGCCCCTATTTTCCTTCACAAATATCTTTCTGAAGAAGAATATGAGCTTAAAAACGATTATAAAAACTTTGCCACCTACCTGGTTGCCCAGCAGGCAAAAGACATCAATGAGCTGAAAAACATGAATGCCATTACAGAATTCAACCAGACCCAGCTTCAAAACAGCCTGAATGAATTCTATAATTTCCAGGGACAGGCAGAAAGAATCAAGAAATTCCCATCTCCAAGACAGTTTGCCAGCACAGCTTTTGTTTTTAATATTCTTTTCATCATGCTTCTCCCATTAGGATTAGTGAATGAGTTTGCAAAGCTTGGCGATTGGGGAATATGGACTTCTATTCCTTTCTGTATCATCATCGGGTGGATTTATATCATTATGGAACTGGTAGGAGATTATTCTGAAAATCCTTTTGCAGGATTAATGTTTGACGTTCCGATGCTTTCAATCTGCAGAACCATTGAAATAGACCTTCTTCAGATGAGCGGAGAAACAGAGCTTCCTGATCCTATTTCATCTAAAAATGGAGTTTTGGTTTAATTTCTTTAAGCATATTGAAAATTTAAACTTTATATCAAAATCATTGTAAAACTTTAAAATATTCTTTAAAACGTATTCAAAAATTTCATTGTTTTTCATAATTTAGAAGCATTGAAAGCACAAGCTATACTGATTCATCCGAATTGATTTAGCTTTTACTTTTTTCATCAACTAATAATTTTATCCTTCCTTTTGTAAACAATGAAATCCAAGCAACTTCTGCAGGCTATCACAATGTTATGTCTTGCCTTATTCTGCCCTAAAGTAAAATCACAGGCAGCTTTCAACAAAGAGTTACCCAAAGAGTTTACAGACGGATTTACCAAAGAAATTAATGATAGTATTCCTTCTCTGGGATCTTTCATTGTTTCACAAAATAATAAGGTAATTTATGAGCAGTATTTCCATGGTGCTAATAAAGAAACCATCTTCAGTATAAAATCTGTCACCAAAAGTATCGTTTCTGTTTTGGCAGGTATTGCACAGGATAAAAACATACTTCCCAACCTCAATACTCCGGTTTTAAAAATTCTTCCGGAATACAATGTTTCAAGGAGCAGCTTCAAAAACATATCCAATATTGAAGGAAAAGTAGCTCATGATTCCATCAGAAATACACTAACTTTAAAAAACCTACTGACTATGCAGGGAGGTTTTGACTGGGTTGAAAATTCAAAAATTTCGACAGCTATGTCTTTTTCCGGTGATCCTGTAAAATTTATACTGGATCTTCCTTTTGAAGAATATCCCGGAACTGTATTTAATTATAACAGCGGTGAAACCCATCTTTTTGGGGCTGCATTGGCAAAAATCGTAAAGACTAATCTGAAACAGTTCGCCACAGAAAATCTTTTCAGACCATTAAAGATGAATACTCCCAGATGGGATACAGACTCCATGAACAGGAATATCGCAGGTTCGGAAATGTTTATGAAACCTGAAGACATGCTGAAATTCGGCACTATGATCCTGAACAACGGAAAATTTAGCGGCAAACAGATCGTCTCTTCAAAATGGATTCAGGAATCTACTTCTGAACAGGTAAAACTGGATGCCTGGGATGTCATGCCGAATGCCAACGGTTACGGCTATTACTGGTGGCGAAGAAAAACCAACGGGCATCAGGTTTTTGTAGCCACCGGTTATGGCGGACAGCTTATCTGCGTTATTCCTGATTTAAAAATGGTGATTGTAACCACCTGTTTTTTGAGTGGTAAAAACAAAGGAAGAACAGAGATTAAAAGACTTCATTATTTCATTGATAAAATAACCAAAACAGACCAATAACTGACTAATAACTCATTGATAATCTATAATATGATGGCCGTCGTATTTTTCACTTCGGAGATCATAAAAGAACTGTGCGTACTTGCAATGTGTTGAAGCGTTGTTAGTTTTGTCAGCATAAAGCTGCGGTAATCTTCAATATCTTTCACTCCTATTTTAAGAATATAATCATAATCTCCGCTTACATGGAAGCATTCTGTTACTTCCTGAAGATCCATCACTTCCTTTTCAAACTGCAGTACAAATTCTTTTTTATGCTGGCTTAGTTTTACATGACACAACACGATAAAATTTTTCTTAACTTTACTTTTGTCCAGCAAGGCTACATATTTTGAGATAACCCCTGCATTTTCAAGCTTTTTTACACGCTCATAAATTGCTGTAACCGACAATCCAAGCTTACCGGACAGCTCTTTGGTGGTTTGCTTACAGTCTTCCTGTAAAAAAAGTAACAGTTTCTTATCTGTTTCGTCAAGTTCCATAGATATTTTTTTGGTAAAAATTTAATAATATCGAAGATACTAAATATTTTTTCTAAATAAATAATATTTTACAGTTTTATATTCTATAAATTCAAATTTATATTGTAATTATTAGGAAATTAATGCAAATTGGAACAATAAAATAAAACAATATTTATGGAAAACTTTAACGCAGCCAATGAGATCCAGGATCTTCAGTATTTTGGTGAATTCGGAGGAGTGAATCCTTCTATCTCTGATAGCTCTACCTATACATTCCTTTCCGCAAAGACCATGTTTGATACTTTCGAAGGAAATGCGGAAGGATGTTATCTGTATTCCAGACATTCATCACCCATGAATCTTTATCTGGCCCAGGCTCTTGCCAAGATGGAAAACACAGAATCTGCCAACGTTACGGCATCCGGAATGGGAGCTATTACTTCCGTTTTGATGCAGGTGTGCAAAAGTGGAGACCATATTATTTCAAGCCGAACCATCTACGGGGGAACTTATGCTTTTCTTAAAAATTTCTTCCCTCAGTTTAATGTAGCAACCACTTTTGTTGATATCAACAATTTTGAATCTATAGAAAAAGCAATCACTCCCAATACTAAAGTTATTTATTGTGAAAGTGTGAGCAATCCGTTACTTGAAGTAGCAGACCTTAGAAAACTTTCCGAAATCTGTAAAAAACACAACCTGAAACTGATTGTAGATAATACCTTCTCTCCTCTTTCTATCTCTCCGACATTATTCGGGGCTGATGTGGTGATTCACAGTTTGACAAAGTTTATCAACGGAAGCAGTGATACCGTAGGAGGAGTATATTGTGCAACTCAGGCATTTATTGATGACACCAAAAATGTAAACTCCGGGGCGTGTATGCTTC
This sequence comes from Chryseobacterium metallicongregator, assembly GCF_031324065.1. Classification (NCBI taxonomy): domain Bacteria; kingdom Pseudomonadati; phylum Bacteroidota; class Flavobacteriia; order Flavobacteriales; family Weeksellaceae; genus Chryseobacterium; species Chryseobacterium metallicongregator. The sequence continues at coordinate 240,337 of NZ_JAVIXS010000015.1, read as the reverse complement.
TTGGTCCAACGATGGACAGTTTAAGATCTTCAAGTATCTTAAAAAACCTGAGAACATTACATATCAGAATCAAACAGCATAGCCACAATGCCATGTATCTGGCAGAAAGATTCGAAAAAGACGGACTAAAGGTCTCTTATCCAGGTTTACCATCACACAAAAACCATGAATTAATGAAAAGTATGATTCATGAAGAATACGGATACGGAGGATTACTGACTCTGGATGCCGGAACAACAGAAAAAGCAAATGAACTGATGGAACTGATGCAGACAGAAAATCTGGGGTATCTTGCCGTGAGTTTAGGATTCTATAAAACCCTATTCTCATGCTCAGGAAAATCTACCTCATCTGAAATCCCTGAAGAAGAAAGAGCTTCCATAGGGATTTCTGACGGACTGATCAGATTCTCCATTGGCCTAGACCACGATATCAAAAGAACTTACCATAAAATGAAGGAATGTATGTTGAAAGTAGGAGTTCTTAACCACCATGAAAACATTTCTACCATCTAAATTTATTGTAAAAAGGCTGTTTCGTTTGAAACAGCCTTTTTTTATTTTCTTAATTGATAACTCCAGCCGCTTAGATTCCTGCGGAATGACAAAGATTGTGTATAATTACAAGCAAAAAAATCAATAGGAATGGACTTTAGCCCATTTATCAAAAAAGAATTCTTTCGATCGGCTTTAGCCAAAACTTAAATTACTTTTTATAATAATGATGCGGAAAAGCATCCTCAGCTTTCATTCTGAAAACATTCAGCAAAATCCAGGATTTCAGGAAACCATATCCATAAGAAAACATTTGAATATAGGTGGAAATAACTGCCATACCGGCAATACTTATGTTTTTAGTCAACAATAATGCATGGAATAATACTAAAAAGGTATACAATCCGTAGAAAGCAAGAATTATCCCTCTTCCCATAATAAAATATTCCAGAAAGCCCATCACATAGCCCAACATAAATAAAGTAGGAAATGCAAAGGAAATCTTTACATAGTTCGGATGCCTCTGATTAAGAATCGGTCTTGCACAGCCAAATTGGTAAACCTGTTTGGAGAATTTTCCAAAATCAACCCTACGTTTATGATATACAGCTATGTCATCAAAAAAAGCAGTGGTAAAACCATTTTCCCAAAGCGTCATGGAAAGATCCGGATCCTCACCTATTCTCATTTCTGAAAATCCTCCTACTTTTTCAAAAACAGCTTTTTTCACGCCCATATTAAAACTTCTGGGTTGAAATTTCGAAACAGCTTTCTTGCTCCCTCTGATTCCTCCGGTTGTAAAAACAGAAGTCATAGAATACGAAATAGCCTTCTGCATCAGATTAAATCCTTTATGGGCTTTATCTGCCCCTCCAAATGCATCACAAGGAATAGTAAGGATATCATTTTTAATATGTTCTATATAATCTTTTTCAACGATGACATCACTGTCTACAAATACCAGCCATTCGTTAGCCGCTCTTGCTGCGCCATAATTTCTTGTCAGTCCCGGTCCTGAGTTATCCTTTCTGAAATATTTAATATCCAGGATTCCATCAAAATTTTCAATGGTAGGTTTCAGGTCGATTAAAGAACCATCATCCACAATAATGATCTCAAACTCCTTATCTGTCTGCTGAGTAAGAGAGGTCAACAACTCAAAAAGTTCATCTTTTCGGTTGTAAATGGCAACGACAATAGAAATAGTAGGCTTCAAATTGAAAATTTTTCAAAATTACTTATTCGCAGAACAACCTACAAACAGTTTAACAGCTTATTCAGATAAATTAACGATAGAAAATTTTATCTGCCTTCATACATGGAGATTACAAATGAAATTCTGAGCCAAGTCATTTGACATTTTAAACAAAATAAACATGAAAAATCCCTCCTAATTTTGCTATAGAAATTTAAACCAATAAAAAATGGAAACAATAATCAGCACATTCCAGCAACCTATTCACTCAGGTTTTGATGCATCTTCAACAGCTCAGGAAGTTATTAAAGGAATCGATCTTACCGGAAAAACAGCCATCATTACTGGTGGTTATGCAGGCATTGGACTTGAAACCACCAAAGTTCTTGCTTCAGCCGGTGCGCATATTATTATTCCCGCAAGAGATATCGAAAAAGCGAGGAAAAATCTTACGGGAATTGAAAATTTTGAACTTGAAAAAATGGATCTGATGGATCCGGCATCCATAAATGCTTTTGCAGAAAAATTTGTAGCATCAGGCAGAAGCCTTGATCTTCTCATTAATAATGCAGGAATCATGTGGGTACCACTCCGCAGAGACAGCAGAGGTTTTGAATCTCAACTGGCCACTAATTATTTTGGGCAATTTCATCTTACCTCAAGATTATGGCCCGCTCTGAAAAAAGCCAATGGTGCAAGGGTTATCAATGTTTCTTCCTACGGACATCAGATGGCTTCGTTTCATTTTGAAGATCCTAATTTTGAAAAAAGAGATTACGATACCCTTTCCGGATACGGACAATCCAAAACAGCTTGTAATCTGTTTGCCGTAGAACTTGATGAAAGAGGAAAAGAATTCAATATCAGAGCGTATTCACTTCATCCGGGTTCTGTATACGGAACTGATCTGGGTAGAGAAGAACCTATTGAACTTTTTAAACAACTGGGAACACATGATGAAAACGGAAATATCAAACCTGAAGTGGAAGCACGATTAAAAACCGTTCCACAAGGAGCTGCAACAACAATCTGGTGCGCTGTAAGCCCTCAACTTAACGAAATAGGTGGCGTGTATTGTGAAAACTGTGATATTGCCGAAATAGACAAAGGACAAATTGAACATAGATTTGATGAACCGGCAACCATTCGAGGAGTACAATCCTACTCCGTCGACAAAAACAATGCTGAACGATTATGGAAATTAAGCGAAGAAATGCTGGGATTTGAATTTAACACCCAATAACTGTTTTTTAAATACATTTGTAATGAAAAACTTTTGACAATGGATTTCCAGATACAATACCTTACTCCGGATATCAAAATTTCCAGTTATGATGACAAGCTGTTCAAAACGGAAACGGTTTTTGAATACCATATGCTTGTATGGTTCATATCAGGAGAAACGAAAATTATTCAGGCAGACAAAACTTATTTGTTCAAAGCAGGAGATATTTTTCTGATCCCGAGGAATCATCTGGCCACGATTATCAATTACCCCAAAGACGGACTCCCACATAAAGCTGTGGTAATGCATCTTACCACAGAACGACTGAAAAATTTTTATAGTTCTGTTGACTATGAAAGAAAAAACGGACATCGGGAATCCAGCATTTATAGTTTTAGCAGACATCCACTTTTGAACAGTTGCCTTGCTTCTCTTGTTCCTTATTTTGAAATTGAAGGTTCACTTCCTGAAAATATTGCCCATTTAAAGATCACTGAAGCCATCAGTATTTTAAGGGAAATTGATCCTGATATCGATACTTTACTTGCAGATTTTGATGAACCCGGAAAAGTAGATCTTATTAACTTTATGGAGAAGAATTATATGTTCAATATGCCATTAGAACGCTTCGGGTATCTGACAGGGAGAAGTTTATCTACTTTTAATCGTGATTTCAGAAGGATTTTTCAAACCACACCGCAGCGTTGGCTTACTCAAAAACGTCTGGAACTAGCCTATTATCATTTATCGGAAAAGAATAAAAAGCCTTCTGATGTTTTTCTGGAAGTAGGGTTTGAAGATCTCTCCCATTTTTCACACGCCTTTAAAAAACAGTATGGCTTTGCGCCTTCACTGGCAAGATAAAACAAAATAGGTTGTACCACGTGAGTACAACCTATTTTTTTTATTTTAATAACTATTGGAATTATTTTTTCTCTGAACTATGTGGATCTTTTGAATCCTTCTTTTGATATATTACATTATGATTTAAAGCTTTTCTTTCAGGTTTTAAAGGTGATTTTGAACGTGACGATTTTGATTCAGAACCAAGCAGACCGAATAAATCAAAAACTACATCAAATATGTCAAAAAAATTCCACGACATCAGTTTATTATTTTAAATCCTACTTATTCTCCTCCAGTTTATGTACTTTCTTCGTTCCCTCATACATTTCGTAGGGTAAAAATTCTGTTTCCGGTTTTGTTCTGTTATATAAACCATCCTGACTTAAAGTACACATATAATATTACAGAAATAAAGAAAATTATTACTGAACAACTGAAAAAGAGCAATTCGAACAAGGTTTTAAAGTAATAAAGTTCCAAAACATAGAGAACAAAAAACACTAACAGCGAAATAGCAGTTCCTATTAAACAAGCTACCACTAAGGTTTGTGTATAGTGTTGTACCGGTAAAAAGGATCTTTAAAAACAATAAAAAGCCCAAATATCGCTAGCACCAAAGCTACAGCACTTACTTTCTCAGTAAAATATTTAGATCTTTTTGATTCCTTTTTTAGAGGTTTTTCATCATAATTAAGACTCTTTCTGTCAGAGGTTGAACTTGACGAGCCCAAGCCCGAGCTAAGCAATCCCAACGCGTCTGCAATTATTCCCAATAGATCTAATAACATCAGTTTATTATTTTAAATCCTATTTATTCTCCTCTAACTTATGTACCTTTTTTGTTCCTTCATACATTTCGTACTGTAAAAATCTCGTTTCCAGTTTTCCGTTGAAAAGTTTGATCTTTCTTGAAGGACGTAAACCGATTTTCTTCACCGCTTCAAGATCAGAAGAGATCAGCCAGGCCAGTGTATTCGGGTAATGCGTTTTAAAAGTATCTCCTATTTTCTTGTAGAAATCATCATCATTAATGGAAATTCTTTCATCATATGGAGGATTGAATACCATTAATAATGGGAAAAGTTCTTTTTTAGAATCAAAGAAGTTCTGCTTTTTAATCTCAATAACATCTTCCATTTCTGCTGCTTCTACATTCATTCTTGCAGCATTCAGCATTCTTGCATCAATGTCATACCCAACAATTTTTCCATCAAATTGTCTTACTCTGTTAATTCTGAATTCTTTGATTTTTGCAAATAAGTCTGCATCATAGTTATTCCAGTTCTGGAATCCGAATCTCTTTCTGAAAATCTGAGCCGGAAGATCCATCGCAATCATTGCTGCTTCAATCAATAATGTTCCGGAACCACACATTGGATCTAGGAAATTTCCTTTTCCGTCCCAGCCTGCCAACTGAAGCATTCCACTTGCCAGTACTTCATTGATAGGAGCTTCACCTTGCTCTCTTCTATACCCTCTTTTAAACAAAGGATCTCCTGAAGAATCCATTGAAATCATGACCAATTCTCTGTCTATGTGAAGGTGGAATTTGATATCCGGATTTCTTGTTTCTACATTCGGACGTCTTTTGAATTTTTCCTGGAAATAATCCACGATAGCATCCTTCATTTTTAAAGTTACAAACTGAGAATGTTTGAAGGTTTCAGAATTGACCGTAGCATCAATAGAGAAAGACTGATCAACATCCATAAAGTTTTCCCATTCAAATTTGAACAATCTGTCATAAAATTGGTGTTGATTAAAAGCTTTGAATTCATGGATTGGTACCAGAATTTTCAACGCTGTTCTCGCAGAGTAATTGATTTTATAAAGAAAACCAAGATCTCCTTCACAATTTACCGCTCTGTTTTTAATTTCAACATTTCTTCCCCCTAATTTTTTGATTTCTTCCGCCAGAATCTGCTCCAATCCGAAGAATGTTTTTATCTGTATTTTAATATTTTCTGTATCCATAAGTTTGAATTAAAAGATTTAAAGCTTTAAAAATTAAAAGATTAGCCATCCAACTTCTTGTCCAATTGAATTTTTCAATCTCTTAATGTTGTAAAATACTTTGCTTTTAACCGCACAAATTTAGTTATTTTTGCATTATGGAATGGTTTGAATCTTGGTTTGATACCCCTTATTATCATTTGCTTTATAGCAACAGAGACTATACTGAAGCTGAAAACTTCATTACAAAGCTCACTGCGGACCTTCAGCTTCCGCCTCAGTCGAAAATCATAGATCTTGCCTGTGGTAAAGGAAGACACTCTGTTTTCCTTAATAAATTAGGGTATGATGTTTTAGGACTTGACCTTTCAAGACAAAGTATTGAATCTGACAAACAGTACGAAAATCAAACTTTACTTTTTGAAGTTCATGATATGAGAAACCCTATTGATGCGGATCCAATGGATGCTGTATTCAATTTATTTACAAGTTTTGGATATTTTGACAATGAAAGCGATGATAAAAAAGTATTCCAATCGGTTTACAATGCTTTAAAACCAGGAGGATATTTTGTACTGGATTATCTGAATGAAGAATTTGTAAGAAATACCTTAGTTCCTGAAACCACAATAAACCGCGGCGATATTGAGTTCAAAATCTTAAAAAAGATTGAAGGCAGGCATATCATTAAAGATATTCGTTTTGAGGCTGACGGTAAGCCGTTTCATTTTTTTGAAAAAGTAAAACTTCATACCTTAGAAGCCATTCATGCCTATGCGTCTGAATGTGGATTTGAAAGAATAAAAATCTGGGGAGATTATCAGCTAAATGAATTTAGGAAAGAAAATTCCCCGCGATGCATCAATTTATTTAAGAAAAAATAATGACAACAGTACTTTTACTGATTTTAAGTGTCGTAACAGGAGTATTCCTGGGAAAACACTTTGGTAAAAAAGAAAAACTGGCTAAAAACTTACTGATATTAAGTGCCGGTTTTTTGATTACGATATGTCTCAACGAAGTTTTTCCGCAGGTTTACACTTCTGCGGGAAGCAATAATCTTGGGATATTTGTAATTGCAGGGGTTCTTCTCCAGATGATTCTGGAAGCACTTACCAAAGGTTTTGAACACGGACACTTCCATCATCATAGTGAACATAATATTCTTCCCGTTGCTTTAATGGTAGGACTATTCATTCATGCTTTTATTGAAGGGATTCCTTTGGCTAATGAGCAGCATGAAATGTCACCTTACCTTTGGGGAATTGTATTTCATAATCTCCCTATTTCATTTATTCTGGGAGCATTTTTATTTAACAGAAAGGGAGAATCTAAAAGTTCTTCATCTTACCCCTCTATTCTCATTGTAGCCTTATTTGCTTTGGCTTCTCCAATGGGAATGTTGTTAGGAAATTATTTCAATCCAAATCTTCAGCCCTATTTTCTGGCTATCGTAGGAGGAATTTTCCTTCATATTTCATCTGTAATCATTTTTGAAAGCAATAAAAATCACAATATCGATTGGGTAAAGATCGGACTGGTTGTCTTAGGAGTTTCACTTGCACTCATGATGCATGTTTTCCATCAACATCCTGCCGCTGCTCATTCTCATTAAAAATAAAAAAGTTCCGAAATCCGGAGCTTTTTTTATTGTACTTGTAGTGATGATCCATGTTTTTCACAATCATTCTCGTTAAGTTATACTCATTCTTCTTTAGATTCATAAGTTAAAATTTGTTTTTTTGAAAATATTTTATATAAAAGAATAAATAAAAATTAAATATTTACATTCAAAAATAAAACAAAACACATTGTTTAACATTTTTTAACACACACACAGCACCGATACATTGTTTTTTGTACATTAGCAACATTACCATCACCTAAATATGTATGAAAAAACAAAAAAGCTTAACGACATCAGTCTGTTTTTTTTTAATGACGGGTTTTATAGCAGCACAAACCACAAAGAAAACAGATTCTTTAGAAGAAAAAAAAATTGATGACATTGTAATTATCGGCTACAAGGCACAGAAAAGATCCAGCCTTACAGCTGCCGTTTCTGTTATTTCCGAAAAAAAACTTCAGGATTCCAATACCCCCAGCGTATCAGGTCTTCTGCAGGGAAAAGCCGCTGGCGTTCAAATCTTACCTGGCGGAGGTTCTGCAGGTTCTGTAGCCACTGTAAAAATCAGGGGTACTTCTACGATCAATGGCCCTAGTTCTGCCCTTTGGGTAGTGGATGGCGTAGTAATGCCCTATGCCCCCAATCTGGACCCCAATCAGATTGAAAGTATCAATATCTTAAAAGATGCCGCTTCTACAGCCTTGTATGGCTCTAAAGCTGCAAATGGTATTGTACAGGTGTTTACCAAATCAGGAAATTCAGGAAAAGGAACATTAAGTGCATCTCTTAATAATTCTTTTAATGTGTTTAACAACGGGCGTTTCAAGCTTATGAACGGAACGCAGCTGTATGATTATTTCACCTCATTAAAAGGAGCACCTGAAATCCCTAAAACCCTTAGAAACGATGGCTACAACTGGCTGAAAGGCGGTACACAAACAGGAGTTGTACAAAATTACACTATTGATTTCAGAGGTGGATCAGACCATTCCAAAACCTATATTTCAGGAAATTATTATAATGAAACCGGAACAATAAAAGGAGATGAATACAATAGACTCTCATTCAGAATCAATCATGAGCAGACCATAAAGCCTTGGTTGATACTGAAACCCAAAGTCAGCTTATCATATACCACAGGAAAAGATACTCAGGCTTCTCTTTATCAGATGTACCTTAATATGCCATGGGACAATCCCAGAGATGCCAATGGAAATCTGATCCGGGTGGATGAGGATTACGCAGATTGGTATGGAAGAGATAAAAGCAGTTACCTTTATGACCTTCAATGGAACTATGGCAAAAGTAATCAACTGGATCTCATAGGAAATCTGGATGCTGAAGTCAGGTTTACTGATTATCTAAAATTCATCAGTACCAACAATGTTACCTACAAAAACTATGATGACATGTACTATACCGATCCCAGATCGATCAGTGGAACAAGTAATAAAGGGGGGCTAACAGAAAACTATCAAAGAGATATCAGCAAATCTTTCAACCAGATGCTGAGATTTGACAAAGATTTTGGAAATCATAACATCAACGCATTAGCTGCGTATGAATACACCGACAGATTCTATAAGTCATCAAGAGCAGGTGTTTATGGCGTAGTACCTGGTACAGATGTTTTTAATACTGGAGCAACCACAGGACAAAAGCCAACAGGGCGAAAGCTTGACCGCGCTTATAATGCACTCCTGTTTAACACAGAGTATGTATATGATAAAAAATATTTTATCCAGGGGTCTTTAAGAAGCGAATCATCTTCTGCATTCGGTGCTAACAAAAGAAACGGTTTATTCTATGCATATAGTGTGGGATGGAATATTCATAAAGAAAATTTTTTCAAAGTAAAACCTGTTAATGAATGGAAATTACGAGCAAGCAGAGGGCTTGTAGGAAATACACCCAGTCCGGATTACGGATGGCAGGACCTATATAGACTTACAGAGAAGTATAACGGAGAGATAGGAGCCACATGGTACCAGCTCGGAAACCCTGGGCTAACCTGGGAATCAATCTATCAGAATAATATCGGTACGGATATCAGGGCATTTAACAACAGACTGACTTTAAATATTGATTATTTTAATAATAAAACAAAAGATTTACTGGTGCTTGTTCCCTTACCATCATTGACAGGGGTTGACAGACAGTATCTAAATATCGGCGATGTAAAAAACAAAGGCTGGGAGTTCAATGTCAATTATTCCATTATCCGCTCCAAAGATATCAACTGGGATCTGGGGTTCAATATCAGCACCTATAAAAACAGTGTACTTTCTACCCGAAACAACAGTACACAGGTATTAGAAAATTATCATGTAGCTATACAAGGATATGATGTTAACTCTTTCTATATGAGAAAGTGGTTAGGTGTAAATCCTGACAATGGTGAAGGACAATGGGAGGTAATTAATCCGGACGGAAGCAGAAGTGCAACCTCAAAATACAACCTAGCTACCGTACAAGTAGTAGGAGCTTCCACACCTGATTATTACGGCTCTGTAAGCACTAATCTGAATGTTAAAAATTTCTACCTTGCCGCAAATATTTATTTCTCTCAAGGTGGACAAGTGTATAACTCCTACAGAGAATTATTTGATTCAGACGGTGCCTATCCTTATTACAACCAGATGGTTTTAAAAGATGGATGGACAAGATGGGAAAAGCCGGGAGATATCGCAACCCATCCGGCTGCACTATACAACAATAATTCATTAACAAATAAGCCTTCGTCACGTTATCTTGAGGATGCCAGCTTTGTCAAGTTAAGATCCCTGAGAATAGGATATAATTTACCGGCATCTCTAACAGAAAAGATGAAAATAAAATCAGCGAATATTTATATCATGGGAGAAAATTTATTTACCATCACCAAATTCTCTGGAGTAGATCCGGAAGTTGGTAATGCAGACAGCCAAAGTGTCTATTCAGGCAATGCAGGAGCCATCTACCCTATTCCGAGAAGATTTTCCTTAGGCTTAAACTTTTCTTTTTAAAAAAAATAATTATGAAAAAAATACTTATTCCCATTCTTATAGTATCATTAACGGCATGTAATATAGACCGTTCACCATATGATTCAAAAGAGTCTGATGTTATCCTGTCGGATGCTACAGGACTGAAAACCATAACACTAGGAAATTATGCATTGCTTAAAGGCGATGCTGATGGCGGTGGCTTTTACAACAACCTATACAGGATCAGTGAATATGGTGGAGATAATATTGATATCAGCGGAACTACCACCGATTCATTCTTTTATTATTATAATTACAAAAGTATTAAAAACAATGCCCGCACCAATACGATCTGGAACTCCGGATACAAGGCTATTATTGGGTGTAACAGAGTAATATCAAAGGTTGCCGAAGGAAAAGACACAGAAACAGATCAGCTCATAGGCGAAAATTATTTCTTAAGAGCTTATGTATACTTTTCTATGGTGAATGTATTTGGAAGACCATATAATCAAGGGACCGGCAATTCCGGAGTTCCTTTAAAACTATCTGACGACGTCAACGATTTGCCTGCCAGAGCCACTGTGGGAGAAATATACAATCAAGTGGTAAGCGATCTTCTGAAAGCAGAAAAACTGATGACTCTGGATAAAAACAACATATATGCATCCAAAGAAGCAGCACAGGCTTTACTTTCCAGAGTCTATTTATACATGGAAAATAATGATAAATCGATAGAATATGCAGATAAAGTCATCAATTCCGGGAAATATACCCTTCTGTCTAAAACAGAATTACCTGCTTATGCTACCAAAACTCCTGAATCGAATACCGAAACCATTTTTGCATTTAAATATAATAAAGATGGAGACTATAGTGATGGCTGGTATACTATAGGCTCTATGTATGCCACTATACAGAATGTGGGCTGGGGTGAAATGTATGCATCTTCTTCTTATCTGGATCTTATCAATCAGAATCCTCAGGATGCAAGGCTGAAATTTATTTCTCCTAAATACAGCAGTCCGTTAGTTCCAGTAGCATATTGGGTACAAAAAGGAACCAACTCATCCGGTGCCACCACCTACAGTTATCAATTTCAAAAGACTTTCCAGCAGAATGGAAATACTTATTTTACCATGAATAATATCAATTATCAGGTACAATCTGAAGTAACACCCAACAAAACAAATTATTATTTTGTAAATGCAACCGGTGGAAAAACTTATGTTTACCTGGATAATGATATGGATAAAAGAAACGGATATCCTAAATTTTATGTTTTAAAATGTTCATTACAGGAAGGGATTCCGCAATTGTGGTCTCCGGTTGTTATAAGACTGGCAGAAATATACATGAACAGAGCCGAAGCCTCTGCAAAAAAAGGAAATACTGCTTCAGCACTCGCAGACGTAAACACCATCAGAACAAGAGCTGGAATACCTGTATATAATTCAGTTCCTGCAGGACAAACTGCTCTTGACCTTGTTTTACAGGAAAGAAGATTGGAAATGGCTTTTGAAGGACATAGAAAATACGATGTATTCAGAAACAAACGGGATCTCGACAGACAATATCCCGGCACCCATTTAAGTGGAAGTAATGTATTTTATACAGTACCTTACACCCATAACAGAGTGGTAGAATATATTCCAGAACAGCAAATCCAGATCCAGCCAAATCTGGTGCAGAATCCGGATTAAAAAATGAATATACATATACTTCTATTGTATATTAGTATGAGACAAAAATCAACAAAAAAAGAGGCTGCCCAAACTTTTCGGGCAGCCTCTTTGTATATTTTGATATTTTTAAAGCATCAGACTAGAATTTCCATCCTAAAGTAAGGAAGAAATTATTTCTGTTGTTTTTCACATTACTTACAGCATAATCCTGACTTTCAATAATTTTACTTGAAGAATAATATGATGAATCAAAATTATCTCCCATATATCCTCTCATAAAAGGATTTACATATTTGGAAGAGATATTTTGATAAGATGCATCGATATAGAATGATTTGAAATCATATCCAATACCGAAAGAAAGTGTATTTCTATCACTTAGCATAAGATTGTCGTAAGACTCATCTCCCACAGTACCTGCATCATTAAATCTACTGATTGTAAGTGCATCAAAAGGACTTGACTGGTAAGAATATCCTCCTCTCAATCTGAACTGCTGTACTCTGTACTCAGCCCCTACTCTTACTTCTGAAAGATTCTTGTAATTATCTTTAAAGAAATCATTCAACTCTCTTTCTGCTCCTCCATATACTTTATAATCAGGTTTTGTAAGTCCAAGCGTATAGTCTACATTCAAAGAGAAGTTTTTACTTGCTACAAACGCAGCACTCACCGTTGCTTTAAGAGGTGAAGTAAATTTTCTGTTTTCAGCTCCCATATCGTCTCCATAAACAGGATCATTATAGAAATAATAATTTCTGTCTATTGTCCAGAATGTAGGAGTTTCAAGAGATGCTCCTACCCTGAAGTTAGGGCTCAACTTTCCAATTACCCCTAATGACGCAGAAAAACCTGAAGATCTTTCTGAATACGGAGTATCCTGCTTACTGAATGCTTCTGTAGAACCATTGGCAATGTTTCGGTACAACAAAGTATCATACTGATCCAATGAAGCGTTGAAAAAGTTAAAACCTGCTCCTAAATATAAATTATGATTATAGTTGGCTCCAACTCCAAAACTCATCTTTGACAAGTTACCGTATCTTTCATACATATGCCCCGCCAATGCTGCATCCTTGGTAGGATCAGCTTTATCAAAAGCATAAACAACATTATTATTTCCTGGAGACTGAATTACATTGTCCAGAGTCTGATTAGAAAAATTAATACCAATATTGATAAACTTCCATCCGGTTTCTGTCATCAAAGGAAAAGCAATTACTCCTCCTGCATTCCCAAGGTCACCTTTGGTTTTACTATAATCGATTGTAGATCCTCCTAAAGAACTTTTGTTTTTATTTCCTAAAATAGATAAAGTTCCTGAAACCTCTCCTGAAATAGCGACTCCCAAACCTGCAGGGTTCGTAAGCAAAGAATTTGCATCACCACCCAGCGCACCATTAGCTCCAGCCATCGCATTAAACTTAGCTGATCCCACCATAGGAGTACTTGAATAAACCTCTACTGTATTTCTTATTACAGAAACATCCTGAGCCTGTGCATAAAATGCAGCAGAAATGCTCATTAATACTAAAGATTTTTTTAACATTATTTTTTAATAGTTTATTAATTTGAAAAATTATCTGAAGCCTCCTCTGCCTCCGCCGCCGGATCTCATTCCGCCACCGCCTCCTGAAGAACCGCCTCTGAAGCCGCCTCCACCGGAGTTGAAACCACCACTAGATCTGAAACCTCCTGAATCATTAGATCTGAAGCCTCCGTTATTGTTGTTATATCTTGGTTGTGGTTGCTGATAATTGTAATTAGGTCTAGTTTGTGGCGCAGAGTTACGGAATCCACCATTAGATTGTGTATTTCTGAAGCCTCCGGAATTACCGTTTCTAAAACCTCCAGAATTACCATCTCTGAAACCTCCATTACTATTTCTGAAACCTCCGTTTGAGTTAGTATCTCTGAAACCACCATTATTATTAGTGTTTCTGAAACCTGAATTATTTGTATTCGTTCTGTAAACTGCGTTGGCTACCCCTGTATTCTGGAATCCACCTCCACTAATACCACTTCTTCTGTAAACAGGCCTGTTGTAGTAGCCACCACCCCAGTAACCACCTCCGTAACCCCAGTAAGGATTTCCGTAGTATCCACCCCAGAATGGATCATAATATCCGCCATAGCCGTATCCCCAGTATGGACTTCCCCATCCGTAAGAGCCTCCCCAGCCCCACCCGAATGATCCGCCCCAACCCCAGGACATGCTTGCACCCCAGCCCCAGCCACGGTTCATACCCCAGCCCCAATACGGGCTGTAACCGCCATACCATCCCCAAGGAGATCCCCATCCCCATGAGTTGTCATAGTAGTTAGTCTGAGACCCTGAATAAAGTCCCCAGTCGGAGTCTGTAGCATTAGAGTTCCAATTTGTATTGGTGCCACTCCAGTCATTATATCTGTTTTGCTGTTCTCTGGAATTCGTCTGTGCATTCTGAATTACATTAGAATCCTGATAGTAGTCATAGTATTCTCCTACTCTGTTTCCGCTATCATTAATGATAACTCCTTCAGGTAGCGTATCCTTATTGGGGTCGTAATACACCCCATCTGTCTCGCTATACCCTCCCATCTGAGCACCACAAGACACAAGTAATAATCCGCCCGATATAGCCAATATCCCTTTGGATCTTAGCAGACCAAGCAAATTTTTATGTATATTTCTTTTCATGATAACGTAAAAATTTTTAATTTAAATTATATTTGCAATCTGTACCAAAAATGTACCAAAATACTGGTAAAAAAATCTATCAAAAATAGATTTTTATTTTTAGATAACAATAATGTACAAAAGTTAAAAAAATTTTAAAAAATAATGGCAAAATTAACCTCAAGAAGCGAAGATTACAGCAAATGGTATAATGAGCTGGTTGTAAAAGCTGATTTAGCTGAAAACTCAGGCGTGCGTGGATGTATGGTGATTAAACCGTATGGCTATGCGATCTGGGAAAAAATGCGTGATGAAATGGATAAAAAATTCAAAGAAACAGGTCACGTTAACGCATACTTCCCGCTTTTTGTGCCCAAGAGCTTGTTTGAGGCTGAGGAAAAAAATGCAGAAGGTTTTGCAAAAGAATGTGCTGTTGTTACCCACTACAGGTTAAAAACCGATCCGGACAACCCTTCCAAACTGATTGTGGATCCGGACGCAAAACTTGAAGAAGAACTTATTGTTCGTCCTACTTCAGAAGCAATTATCTGGAATACCTACAAAAACTGGATTCAGTCTTACAGAGACCTACCGATATTAATCAACCAATGGGCAAATGTTGTTCGTTGGGAAATGAGAACCCGTCTTTTCCTAAGAACAGCAGAATTCTTATGGCAGGAAGGTCACACCGCTCACGCTACAAAAGATGAAGCTATTGAAGAAGCAGAAAAAATGAATAAAGTATATGCAGATTTTGCAGAAAACTTTATGGCTATTCCTGTAATTCAAGGGTTAAAAACTCCATCTGAAAGATTTGCAGGGGCTGATGAGACTTATTGTATTGAAGCATTAATGCAGGACGGAAAAGCTTTACAGGCTGGAACATCTCACTTCTTAGGTCAGAATTTCGCAAAAGCATTTGATGTAAAATTCACCAACAAGGAAGGAAAGATAGAACATGCTTGGGCTACATCATGGGGAACTTCTACCCGTCTGATGGGTGCTTTAATTATGACGCACTCTGATGATTTCGGATTAGTATTGCCTCCTACCCTTGCGCCAATTCAGGTGGTAATTGTTCCTATCTTTAAAGGAGAAGAACAACTGGCACAAATCAGTGAAGTGGCTTTAGATATTCAGGCTAAATTGAGAGCAAAAGGTATTTCTGTGAAGTTTGACAATGATACTCAGAACAAACCAGGATGGAAATTTGCAGAATATGAGTTGAAAGGAGTTCCTGTAAGAATCGCAATGGGACCAAGAGACCTTGAAAATAAATCTGTAGAAATTGCAAGAAGAGACAATCTGACCAAAGAAGTTCGTTTTATTGATGGACTTGATTCTTATATTGAAGATCTATTGAAAACGATTCAGCAGGATATTTATAACAAAGCATTTGAATTCAGAAAAAATAATATCACGAAAGTGGATACTTATGAAGAATTCAAAAAAGTTCTTGAAGAGAAAGGTGGATTCATCTATGCTCACTGGGATGGGACAGCTGAAGAAGAGGAACAAATCAAGGATGAAACGAAGGCTACGATCCGATGTATTCCTCTGGATAATGATGTAGAAGAAGGAATTTCTTTGATTTCAGGAAAACCATCTAAGAGACGTGTATTATTTGCAAAAGCTTATTAAAAATTTTAACGATTTAGAAAAAAATCGTTAATTTTTAAAGAAATATTCAAAAAAAAATGACATTTGGACGGATTTTTGTTTAAATTTATCTCAACATTAATCAAAAAAATTTATTATTATGTCTTTAAATGTCATTGATTTAATTAAAGGACAATTAGGTCCCGCATTGGTTTCACAGGCTGCATCGCAGTTTGGAGAAAGTGAATCCGGTATTTCTAAAGCAATTGGCGGATTATTACCTGCTGTAGTAGGTGGATTAGCCAATAATGCAGATAAACCTGGCGTTGTGGATGCTATTACACAAGCCTCTTCAAGTGGAATTTTAGGAAATTTATTAGGTGGTTCGTCCAGTAATCCTATTATTTCAAACTTGTTGTCTTCAATTTTTGGAGATAAAGTAAGTGCATTAGTAAATTCTATTGCCAGTTTTTCAGGAGTAAGCAATACCTCTGCAAGTTCTTTGTTAAACCTGGTGACTGGGGCTACAGTAGGCACTGTAGGAAAATATGCAGCAGACAATAACTTGGGTGCTTCAGGTATTTCCAGCTTACTGAATGATCAGAAAGGCATTATTTCTTCTTTATTGCCTGCAGGTCTTTCTTTGGCTTCCTTTGGATTAGGTGCTGAAAATTGGTTTGGCCAGGCAAAAGAAACAGTTTCTTCAGTAACTTCTACTGCTAAAGATAACATCGCTGAAGGTGTGGCTACAGCAAGAGAAAATGTTTCAGAAGGAGCAAGAGAAGTAAGAGAAAGGTTTGAAAATAATAACAATAATAATCAAGGCGGAGGATCAATCTGGAAATGGTTGCTTCCGCTTTTATTATTGATCGCTGCTGCTTATTTCTTATGGAAGCAGTGTGAGAAAAAACAAACCACTACAACCACTACCACAACATCTGATTCTGCAGCAACCAGCTCAACTACAGATACGGCTGCTACAACAGGAACAGCAACATCTGCTCCTGCAACAGCTAAAACAGATGAAGACATTGATCTTAATGGAGTGATGTTAAAAGGTTACAAAGGAGGCATGGAAGATCAGATGATTACATTCCTGAAATCCGGAAACTACAAAAATGCAGCTGATGATGCAGCATTGAAAGATAAGTGGTACGATTTCGATCACGTAAATTTCAAAATGGGAAGTTCTACTGAACTTGAAGCAGGTTCACAAGGGCAATTAGATAACTTAGTGGCTATCCTTAAAGCTTTCCCTGATGCAAAAATCAAAATCGGAGGTTATACAGACAAAACCGGAAACGAAGCCAACAATGTAAAACTATCAAAAGCCAGAGCTGAATATATCAAGGCTGCTTTAGTAAAAGCAGGAGTTGGTGCTCAGGTCTTAGAAGCTGAAGGCTATGGAAGCAAATTTGCTAAAGTAGATGCAAAAGCTTCTGATGCTGAAAGAGCTGCCGACAGAAAAATGGCTGTAAGATTTGCAAAATAATCTTTAGAGTCAATAAAAATTAGGTCCCGAAAAGCAATTTCCGGGATTTTTTTAGGTCATGATTTTTCTGTTTACATTTATTTAATTAAATTTGTTAGTCAATTCTAACATTTATGAATTTCAATATAAAAAGCGCCTGGCGAAAAGATAAAACCAACCATTCTTTATCAGAGGTTTATTCATCAATCAAAGTCCCTAAAAATGCAACTTTTTGGAGAAAATATCTTGCATTTGCAGGACCAGGACTGATGATTGCAGTAGGCTATATGGATCCCGGAAACTGGGCTACAGATATTGCCGGGGGAGCTCAATTTGGGTATACACTCCTTTCGGTTATCCTTATTTCCAATATTTTTGCAATGGTTTTACAGCACTTGTCCGTAAAACTGGGAGTTGTTGCAGAAAGAGATCTTGCTCAGGCTTGTAGAGACCACTTCAGTCCTACCACTAATTTTATTCTCTGGGTATTCTGTGAAATAGCTATTGCCGCCTGTGATCTTGCTGAGGTTATTGGTTCAGCCATTGCACTGAACCTGCTATTCCATATCCCGCTAACCTGGGGAATTGTCATTACAACAGTGGATGTTTTAATCATTCTTTTACTTCAGTCTAAAGGTTTCCGATGGATTGAGAGTATTGTAGGAGGGCTTATCTTCATAATTCTGGCGTGTTTCGTGTATGAAATTATCATTTCGCAACCTGCTTTTAATGAGATTCTGGGAGGTTTGGTTCCACAAAAAGAAATCATTCAGAATCCGGCTATGCTCTATATTGCAATCGGAATTTTAGGAGCCACCGTAATGCCACACAATCTGTATCTGCACAGCAGTATTGTACAGACCAGAGATTACACCCGTGATACCGAAGGAAAAAAAGAAGCCATAAAGTTTGCTACTATAGACAGTACCGTTTCATTAATGCTGGCATTTTTCATCAATGCTGCAATCCTTATTCTGGCAGCTGCTACATTCCATACTACAGGTAACGAACATGTGGCGGATATTCATGATGCCTATAAAATGTTAACGCCTATTCTGGGAGCTTCTATGGCAAGCATTGCGTTTGCCATTGCTTTATTAGCATCCGGGCAAAACTCAACATTAACAGGAACTCTTGCCGGACAGATCGTAATGGAAGGTTTCCTGAACATCAGATTAAAACCGTGGCTGAGAAGATTGATCACCAGACTTATTGCTGTAATTCCGGCACTTATTGTTGCCATTCTTTACGGAGAACAGGGAACCACCGAATTATTGGTTTTAAGCCAGGTAATTCTATCCATGCAGTTGAGTTTCGCTGTTGTTCCATTGGTAATGTTTACCAATGATAAAGCCAAAATGGGTGAGTTTGCCAATAAGCCTTTCCTTAAAATCTGTGTATGGATTATTTCCATCATCATCATTGTTTTAAATCTGTACCTATTGTACCAGACGTTTACAGGAGAATAAAAAATACAACTATAGTTTTAAAATTGACTATTGGACATTCTTGAGTGAATGGTCAATAGTCAATTTTTGCTTCACAAAGTCAATTTTTAAACTTATGCTACTCAAAATTCACAAGCGAAGCGGATTGACATCTTTACTATTATTAAGGTGAGTAGGCAATGGCCAATTTTTGCTGCGCAAAGTCAATTTTTAAACTACACTTTATCCCGATAAATTCACAAGCGAAGGCATTGACGTATTCACGATTCACCGCTTCTCATTTTTCTGCCTTAATGTCCAGATTTTAGATTTGGCAGGCTCTTTGTCAAACAATCAGTAAATAAATATTGAATTATGGAAAACCAGGATATTAACGAAGAAAGCATCAATAATCAGGAAGAAAACAACGTTCAGAATGACGCAACGTCTCAGGACAATGTGACAGCTACTCCTTCTCCAGAGGAACTTTTGGCAGAAGAGAAAGATCGTTACATCAGATTGTATGCTGAATTCGAAAACTATAAAAAAAGAACGAGCAAAGAGAAGATCGAATTCTTCCAGTATGCTAACCAGGAAATGATGGTTTCAATGTTAGGAGTTTTAGATGATTTTGAAAGAGCTTTAAAAGAAATCGCTAAAAACGGAAATCCGGCTGACCTGCAAGGTGTGGAGCTTATCTATCAGAAATTCAAGAATAAACTTACCGAAAAAGGACTAAAAACAATGGAAGTAAAGGCTGGAGACAGCTTTGATGTTGATTTCCATGAAGCGATTACTCAGATCCCTGCTCCATCGGAAGATTTGAAAGGAAAAATCGTAGACGTTATTGAAACAGGATACACTTTAAATGATAAAGTAATCCGTTTTGCAAAAGTAGTAACAGGAAATTAAAATTCATAAATGATAAATGGTGAGTGATAATTGATGAATGTTTCACTTATTAGCTTTACAATATCTTTTATCATTTATCAACAATCAATTATAAAATTGTCATGTCAAAAAGAGATTATTACGAGGTTCTTGAGATCAGCAAATCTGCATCTGCCGACGAAATAAAAAAAGCATACCGTAAAATGGCCATCAAATTTCACCCGGATAAAAATCCAGGAGATAAAGAGGCTGAAGAAAAATTCAAAGAAGCTGCTGAAGCTTATGAAGTTCTGAGCGACGATCAGAAACGTGCCAGATACGATCAGTTCGGTCATGCCGGAGTAGGTGGAAATGGCGGTTTCGGAGGCGGTGGCTTCGGAGGCGGAATGAACATGGAAGATATTTTCAGTCAGTTTGGAGATATTTTCGGTGGTGGTTTCGGAGGATTCGGTGGTGGCGGTGGAGGCCGTCAGCAGGTGAAAGGTTCTAATTTAAGAATCAGAATCAAGCTGAACCTTGAGGAAATGGTAAATGGTACTCAGAAAACCATCAAAGTAAAGAAAATGAAGATGGCAGAAGGTGCCACTTCAAAAACATGTCCTACCTGTAATGGTTCCGGTGTTCAGTTAAAAGTAATGAATACCATGTTCGGTCAAATGCAGACTCAAACTACATGTAGTACTTGTCAGGGAATTGGAAAAGTTGCCGACAAAATTCCTGCAGGAGCCAATGCACAAGGTCTTATCAAAGATGAAGAGGAAATCACGATCAACATTCCGGCAGGAGCAAGAGACGGTATCCAGCTTAATGTAAGAGGAAAAGGAAATGACGCTCCATTTGGAGGTGTTCCTGGAGATTTATTGGTGATCATTGAAGAAGAAATAGATCAGGTAATCAAGAGAGAAGGCGATAATCTTCATCAGGAACTGTATGTTTCATTTGCTGAAGCTGCTTTAGGAACTAAGAAAGAAATTCCTACCGTAGGTGGAAAAGTAAAAATTACCGTTGATCCGGGAACTCAATCCGGAAAGATCTTAAGATTGGCAGGAAAAGGACTTCCAAGTATCGATAGTTATGGTAAAGGAGACATGTTTATCCACATCAATGTTTGGACTCCACAGAAGCTTACTAAAGACCAGAAAGAATTCTTTGAAAAGCAGATGTCCAGCGGAGAAATGGTTGCAGAACCATCCGGAAAGGAAAAAACTTTTTTTGATAAAGTAAAAGATTTATTCAATTAATATAGAAAAAGAGGCTTGTAAAAAGTCTCTTTTTTTTGTTTAAAGTTCAAAGTTTTATATTCAAGGTTTAAATCTAATCATAAAAAATCCTGCACTCTCTCGAGCACAGGATTTTTTGGTTATTTAATTCTAATTCTGTTTTATTTTTTTGTTGCTAAAGAATAGATTCCCTTTCCTAAAGTAAATACGGCAACTGCTAACAATCCGCCAACAACACCAAGGGTAAGCTCTTTCAAAACATCTGGCCAGGTTGGAAGTATACCATGGAAAAATTCAATTCTATGTAGAAAAATTCCACCGGCAACCATTATTAAAGCAATTGTTCCTACGACTCCTAATATTTTAATAACAATAGGTAAAGCCTTCACTAATAAATGCCCAAGCTTCCCGAAAAACCCTTTATCATTACTTTTCTTTATTAATTTAAACCCTGCATCATCCATTCTTACGATCAAAGCTACAATTCCATAAACTCCGACAGTAGCGATAAATGCAACCAGGCTCGTTACTAAAATCTGCGTAATGAAAGGATGACTTTCTTCCAATACAGTTCCTAAAGCAATAATAACGATCTCAATTGATAAAATAAAATCTGTTGTAATTGCCGATTTTACTTTCTCTTTTTCAATTTCTTCAGAACTTTTTTCGTCTTCTTCAATTTCCTCTATCACTTCATGACCCTTTTTGTCACGGTGAAAAAGAAATTCTATTACTTTTTCAACGCCTTCAAAAGCCAGGTAGAATCCTCCAAGAATCAATACATAATTAATAGCCGGAGCATACAACCAATTAAGTAAAAAAACGACAGGAAGAATAATCAGCTTATTGATAAATGATCCTTTGGTAATTGCCCATAAAACGGGAATTTCTCTTGAGGAAAGAAAGCCAGTGGCTTTTTCTGCATTTACAGCCAGGTCGTCTCCTAAAATTCCTGCTGTCTTTTGGGTAGCAACCTTACTCGTAACAGCTACATCATCCATCAATGCTGCAATATCATCCAAAATTGCAAAAAAGCCTGATGCCATATTTTAATAATTTTTTAATCTTTGTTAAGTTCAGCAAAAATAATTATTTAATTCCGTTTTTAGATTCATAATCTAACAATAATTTTCAAAATTATAAGAATCTTTCAACAATCCTTCACTTTCAATATTTTATATCTTTGTTTAAAATCTATTCGATGGATAAAAACTGGGAAAACCAATTACAACGTATATGGCTAAAACTTGGAACTATAAGCAGTGAAGAGTTTATTGGGCAAATTAAAGATCATGTAGAATTACTTACGGAAACCGATTCCCAGGCTATTGCTGATTTTGAAAAAGCCTGCGCTTTTGACTCCACCGGACATGAAAAGGAAGCAGAACCTTTGTACAGATCAGCATTAGAAAAAGGATTAACTGGCTTACGAAGAAGAAGAGCAAGAATTCAGCTGGCTAGTACATTAAGAAATAATGGAAAAATAGAAGAAAGTATCCATATTTTAAGGGAAGAAAAAGCCCATTATTCTGATGAACTGGATGATGCGGTAGATTCTTTTTTAGCCCTTTCCCTTTCTTCAGCAGGAGAATACAAAGAAGCACTGTCTTTAGCATTGAAAGCAATATCAAAACATTTGCCCAGATACAATAATTCTTTGAGCCGCTACGCTGAAAACCTGTAATTTTAACCGTTTTTAAAATCTGATACCTATGCAACGTCAATTTCATATTTTAGCTTTAGGATACGTGTTTTGTTTGTTCAGTACATTATCTACTCTGAAAGCTCAGACAGAAGATCATCTCACCACTATTAACCAGGGAAGCAAGAAAGAAGAAATAGACAGCATTATAAAAGCATTTGCTGCAATTAACAAATTTAATGGAACTGCTTTGATTCATTATCAGAATAAAAACATCTTTGAAAGATCATACGGCTGGCAAGATGCGGAAAAAAAGATTTCCAATCAGGACAAAAGTATATATCAGATTGCTTCTTTAACCAAATCTTTCACAGCCCTGGTCATTGTAAAGCTAAGCGAAGAAGGAAAGCTTTCTTTTAAAGATCCTGTCTCAAAGTTTATTCCTGATTATCCTAGAGGAAATGAAATTACTATCGAACATCTCCTTACTCATACTTCCGGAATTTATGAAGTATTGAGAAATAAAGAGTATTTCAATCTTCTTCACACCGGAAAGTCTATACCAAAAGATAAAGAACTTTCATATTTTAAAAATGAGCCATTGGATTTTGAGCCCGGCACTCAATTTTCTTATACCAATTCAGGCTATATTATATTGGGACTCATTATTGAAAAACTCACAGGACTTTCCTATGAAAATGCTGTAAGAAAAATCATCTTAAATCCTCTGAAGATGAATCATACCGGATTTAATTACATGGCTTTGAAAAGTCCACACAAAACAGTTCCTTATTCTTATATTTCAAAGACAAGACAGGAAAAAACTGAAGTATGGAATTCCACATTAACGGGCCCAGCAGGACAAATATATAGTACTGCCGAAGACCTGTACAATTACTATATCGGATTGAGAGATTATAAAATTGTATCCAAAGAAGCTTTTAAAAAAGCTATCACACCATATTTAAGCGGTTATGGCTACGGTTGGTTTATTGATGATCTTTACGGGAAAAAACTCATTAACCATGGCGGAAATATAGAAGGCTCTACAAGCTATTTTGCCATGCTTCCTGAAGATGACCTCTGCATTATCCTTTTGAACAACATTACAAGTAAAAAGCTGGAGAAAGCTGGAAATACTATTTTAGCAGCCCTGTTAGGACAGCCTTACACCCTTCCACAGCCGAAGAAAGAAGTAACGCTAGGCACCGATATTCTTAAAAAATACGTGGGTGATTATCAGCTTTCAGATGATAGTATTATCCATATTCTGTATGAAAACGGGAAGCTTTTTATGCAGAACAATAAAGATCCTAAGGTCAGAATTTTTGCTGAAAAAGAAGATGCATTTTTCCTGCAGGATGATGACACTGAGATTTCTTTTATTTTCAAAGAAGGTGAAAAAGATATTATTACCATCAAAAAAGGACTTTCATCAAAGACCGCAGAAAAGCTTTAATTAAGTATTGATTACGTCATAATCAATAGAATTTTTCGTAAATTTAAGTAATGAAAAAGCTCATTCTCAGGTATCATTTTTTCGTCATGGGATGCATTGGTTTTCTCCTGCAGTCCTGCAACACAAAATTCAGAGTTTGGGTGGGTACCGGAGGCCAGCAAAAGATTTACAATCTGAAATATGGTGAGCATAAAAGACAGAAAATGGATGTCTTTCTTCCCAAAGATTATGCTGTAGATTCTCCTGTAGTCCTTATCGTTCATGGTGGAGCCTGGACTTTGGGTAAAAAGGAACATATGATTCAGGTTCAGAAAATGCTCTTTGAAAACAAAATTCCAAGTATTAACATGAATTATAGATTGGTTTCTACAAAGGAAAAAATCACTTACAAACAGCAACTTGAGGATATTGCTCTGGCCATTGAAAAATTCAATTCTTTAGCAGAAAAAGCAGAGGTGCAACCTAACAATTATATTCTACTGGGAGAAAGTGCCGGTGGACATCTCGCCTTACTTTACGGATATCAACATCCTGAACAGATCAAAAAAATCATCTCTTTAAGCGGACCTACAGATTTTTACAGCTCTGAATATCTTAAATCTTTTTATTCCAAATACACCTCTCCTACTTTTCAAAAGGTAGTAGGGACTAAGTTTGACCGAAAAAAAATATCGGAAGCCTTTAAAGAAGCAAGTCCCATTGCCAATATTACAGATGTTCCGACCTTGTTATTTCAGGGAAATAATGATCTACTGGTGAATCAACATCAGGGAATCGCGATGGACTCTGCGCTTACCAAAATGAATGTTCCACACAAATTCATTTTCATGAAAGGAGCGGGACATGCACCAAGGTTTTTCAGTAAAAGAAAAAGAGACAGTATTATCTACCCAAATATTCTGGAATGGATTAAAAAATAGCTATTATTTAATGCAAAAAATAATTAAACTATTATTTTAAACAATTCGTTCATAAGAATCTTTTAAATATCCAGTATAAAAAAAACAATTTTTGCCTGGTAGATGTATTTAAAAACGCTATGGGTGCAAAAGAATTTTAATGCTTATATCTCTCGGTCGCAAAGACACTTCGTTCAGCTAGGCAGGTGACTTAGCTAAGTGAAACGCCTCTGCGAACTAAAAAATAACAGATCATAATAATAACCTTGCGAGCTTTGCGTGGTAAAAAAAATTTCTTATGCATAAAAAAGCCATCTCATTGCTGAGACGGCTCTGTATATTTTGATTGAATTATTATTCAAAGTCCTGATCTTCGTATTTTTTAGAAAGATCTTCTTTTTTTCCAAAAACAAATTTAAAGATCACCGGAAGTGTAGTGACTAACACGATGACAATAATGATGTATTCCAGCTTTTGTTTTAAGTTGATTCCGAACTGTTCCATAAAAAGTTTGTCCAGATAATGCCCTGCAAAGATCAGAATGAATGACCATAACACAGCACCAATAATATTATCTCTTAAAAACTCTTTTTTATCCATTTTTACAATACCTGCTACAATAGGGGTAAAAGTTCTTACAACCGGTAAGAATCTTGCCATAATAACAGCTAATGCACCGTGTTTTTCAAAGAAATCGTGTGCCTGATAAAGGTATTTTTTCTTGAAAAGCATTGAATCCGGTCTTTTGTATAAAGCTGGTCCTGCTTTTCTTCCGAAGTAGTATCCAACTTCATTTCCAATAATAGCTGCAAAAGCTACTCCTGAAGCTAACAATGTGGTATCTAAGAAATCGCTCCCTGTAGAGCCAAAAGTCTCTTTGATGATTTCAACAGCATAAATTCCCGAAACGAACAGTAGTGAATCTCCAGGTAGAAAAAATCCTACAAAAAGACCTGTTTCAGCAAAAACAATAAACAAAATCAGCCAAAACCCTCCCATTTTTATATAAAACTCCGGGTTTAATAAATCCTTCCAGCTATTGAAATCTTCCATAAATATCGATGAACAACAAAAGTAAGCCTAAAATGTCTGAAACAAAAATTAATTATAAGATTTTAACTAAAATTCAAACATGATTTTTATAAGTCCATATCATCATCGGAAACTGCCGTTCCATCGGCCATTAAGAATGCTTTCAGGAATGGAGTGATATTTCCGTTCATTACGGCATCTACATCTGAAGTTTCATGACCTGAACGTACATCTTTTACCAGTTTGTATGGATGCATAACGTAGTTTCTGATCTGGCTTCCCCACTCAATCTTCATTTTGTTGGCTTCAATCTCATTTCTGGCTTTCATACGCTCTTCCAATTCCATTTCGTAAAGTCTTGAACGAAGGAGCTGCATGGCCTTTTCTTTGTTCTGAAGCTGAGAACGGGATTCTGAGTTTTCAATAATAATTCCTGTAGGTGCGTGACGAA
Organism: Chryseobacterium metallicongregator; assembly: GCF_031324065.1. Taxonomy (NCBI): domain Bacteria; kingdom Pseudomonadati; phylum Bacteroidota; class Flavobacteriia; order Flavobacteriales; family Weeksellaceae; genus Chryseobacterium; species Chryseobacterium metallicongregator. The sequence continues at coordinate 213,596 of NZ_JAVIXS010000015.1, read as the reverse complement.
GACGTACAGCAGTTTCTACCTTGTTTACGTTCTGTCCTCCAGCTCCGGAAGCTCTCATGGTTTCAAAGCTGATATCTGCCGGATTGATATTAATTTCAATCGTATCATCCACCAAAGGATACACATATACGGAAACAAAACTTGTATGGCGTTTTGCATTACTGTCAAAAGGGGAAATTCTTACTAAACGGTGTACTCCGTTTTCACCTCTTAAATATCCAAAAGCGAATTCTCCTTCAATTTCAAGGGTAACAGTCTTCACACCTGCCACATCACCTTCCTGGAAGTTCAGTTCACGGATTTTATAGCCTTGCTTTTCTGCCCACATCGTATACATTCTCATTAGCATAGCTGCCCAGTCGCAACTTTCTGTTCCTCCTGCTCCTGCTGTAATCTGCAGCACTGCAGAAAGTTCATCCCCTTCGTTGGAAAGCATATTTTTGAATTCCAGATCTTCAATTTTTTCCACCAATTGCGGGAAGGTTTCATCCAGTTCTTTTTCAGAATCAGGATCTTCTTTAGCAAAATCAGCTAAAACCTGTAAGTCTTCAAACTGTGTCTGAATTTCATCATAGCCTTCTACCCATTTTTTCTTGGAACGAAGCTGTTTTAGAAATGCTTCAGCAGTTTTTGGATTATCCCAAAATTCGGGTGCCGCAGTTTTTTCGTCATCATTGGCAATTTCAATCTTCTTTTTTTCAATCTGGAGGTATCTGTGTAAGTCTTCAATTCTGGATTGAACTTCTTTTATCTGGTCGTTGTTAATCACGAATGTTTCTTTTTTGCAAAAATAAGGAATTCTTTTAGAGTGGAGAGGTGCGGGTTGTTAGTTTTCGGGGTTCGGGATTCGAGTTGTAGAGTTTGAGAGTTTTAGGGTTTGAGAATGGATCCGTTTCGGATTCGGTTGTGGGGTTTGAGGATTTTAGAGTTAGAGCGTGTTTGAGGAAAGATTTTCAAGATTCGGTTTATCGAGTTTCGGAGTTAAGAATGTGCCCTTAGCTTCCAACCTCCAGCTTCTAATTTCTTCTCATTAAAAAACTCATTAATCACAATTTTATACTACCAACCAATCTATCAAATCATTTCTGCTATCATTTCTCCAATCTTCGGAGCTAAGGCGACTCCCATTCCAGAAAGTCTTACCGCACAAAACTGTCTTTCAGAAACTTGTTTTACGATAGGCGACTTTTCTTCTCCCATAGCCATTATTCCTGACCAACGGAGGGCAATTTTAATATTTTGATGAGGCAGAATGACTTCTTTCAAAAAGTTTTCTAAATGATTCTGCAGAAATTCTGTTGTCTCAAAAGCCGTTGTTGCTTCTGTTTTAAAATCCTGCTTTCTTCCGCCACCCAACAATACTCGGTTTCCTAAATTTCTGAAATAATAATAGCCTTCGTCATAATGAAATGTCCCTTTAAGTTTCAATCCATCTATAGGTTCTGTCAGAAGAACCTGTCCACGGGCTGGAATAACATCTTCTTTTTTCAAAAACTTTGAAGTGAATGCATTGGTACAATAGATGAGCTGATCAGCTATTACAGACAGATCAGTTGAAAGCTGAACCTCAACTTTGCCTGTCTCTTCAATATTTTGAACTTCCGTTCCAAATAAAAACTCGATTTTCAGTTCGTGGCATTTCTCCAGCAGTTTCTGTACTAACTTTCCTGAGTGAAGACTTCCTTCGCAGGGATTTTCAATCAGGAATTCAGATTTTCCAAGTCCGAATTCCTTTATCTTATCCTGTTTCAAAGTGTAAGTATGATCCAATCCGGTTATTGCTTTCAGCTTTTCATTGACTGCATCAATGTGGGATAGAGGTTCTTCGTTATTTATAATTTCATACCCTCCGCTAAGTTCGAAATCAATTTCATCATTTTTAAAATAATGCTGAATTTTCTGAAGCCCGTCAAATCTCATTTTAACCAGTTTCAATGTTTTTTCCCAGCCCATTTTCCGTGAATCGGCAATAACCTCGGTAAGACTTCCAAAGCACGCAAACCCTGCATTTCTTGTGGAAGCACCCAAAGGAATGGCATTCCGTTCAATAATGAGAACAGATTTTTCAGGATATTTCTCTTTGATGGATAGGGCAGTCCACAGCCCGGAAAATCCGGCACCAATGATGATAATGTCTCTTTTTCTGTAGAAGGTATCCAGTTCCCAGACGCTGTTCATAAATAATGAGTAATAAGTAATGAGTGATGAGTGATGAGTAATTTTTATAAAGCCTTAAACTTTAAACCCTAAACTTTAAACCTTGAATTTTAAACAGTCTACCCTTTATCTACTTCCTCATTTTCATTATGCTGGAATCCTATGGCTCTTTGCGGTTCTTCAACAACTCTGTAGGTTTCCAGTTCATTTTTCAATGCCTCAATTCTGAATCGAAAGTCATCAAAATTATTGATAATGGCATCCGCAAGAAATCTCGCTACCTGATCAAGATATTCTTCAGTAAGCTTTGATCCTGCATCCCTCAGTGCACTTTCTAAAATTTTCTGATCAATTTTCAGTTTTTCGTTTCTGGTTCTCTGGTAAAGGTTTTTAATCCTTTTCTTGAGGCTTTGGGTAAAATCTATTAGCATCGTATTGCTGAAAGCTTTCATCTTTGAAGAGATTTCATGCCAGAAAGGAACTTTATCAGCTTTGTTATTTTTAAGTATTTTGTAGAGTAAAGAATCTTCTTCCAATCCTCTGGTCATGGCATAAAGAATAATTTCTGAACGTTCAGAAGCATTGGGGGGAAATATTGGAATCATCACATCGAATCTTCCCGGAGCAAGAATTTCTTCGTCAATTTCTGAAACGGAATTAGCCGAACCTACCATCAGAACACCTTCTTTTTCAAATTTTCCGATGTAGTGAAGAATCAATTCCTGAGCTTCAAGATTACAGGACGCAACATCTGTTTCTGCCCTTCTCTGCATCATAATTTCATCGAAATCATCCATGAAAAGCAACATTTTGTTTTCCTTCATCATGCTTAACAAGAAATCACTGAAATTAATTTCATTTCCGTCAATTAAGGAAGTTCCCAAATAGTGTTTTTTGACTTCTTTAAACTGATAGCCAATGATTTCAGCAATTTTATTAGCCCAGAATATCTTCCCGCTTCCCGGAGGTCCGTACAGAATAATTCCTGCAGGCTTGTTGATCCCCCAGTCTTTGATCTGCTGTGGATTCAGAAAGGGTTCCAAAACAGTGGAAGTATAGAAAAACAAGTCTCTGTATCCGATAAAATCTCTCTGTTTAAGGCTGGTCTTGTGTCCGAAATAATCATAGACAAACTGATAATTCCCTCCCAGTTTGTTATCAATTCCATAGCTTGATATGGAGGATTTGAAAAAACCATTATCGAAAATATTAAGATTATTGTCTTTAATCACCTTTTCAACCTTATCTTTTGGCTGCTTAATGACTTCGGCAATCTGCTCCAGTGTTTTATTTTTATCAAGATCTTTTTCATATAACCTTAAAAAATCTACATTTTCACGGGCAAATTTTTCAAAATCTTCTTTTACCTCAAAATTCGTACTAACACAGTCTACCAGTTCAAGATCAAAATCCTGAATAAACTGTTTGATGGCTTCTGCAGATACATTTAATTCTTCTGCCAGTTCAATTAGCTTCATACCTGTTGATTAATTCTATCAAATGTAATGATTTGTCCATAAATTAATATTGATTTATGATAATTCTGTAACATTCTCTAATTTATATAGACTACTACTATGTAAAACAAATTACATGGAAAAGATTTTATCAGTAAAAAATTTGACGAAAAAATTCAAAAGAGTGGTGGTCAACAATATTTCTTTTGATGTAGAAAGAGGAAATGTTTATGGTCTATTAGGTCCGAACGGAAGTGGAAAGTCTACAACTTTCGGAATGTTGCTTTCAACAATTAATCCTACCAGTGGAGATTGGTTTTGGTTTGGAAAGAAAGGAACTGATCCGGAAACATTAAAAAAGATAGGAGCGATTATCGAACAGCCTAACTTTTATCCTTATCTCAGTGCGGAAACCAACCTTAAGATTGTTGCAGAAATTAAAAAAGCACCTTATTCAAGAATTGACGAAGTTCTGAAGACCGTTAATCTGTATGAAAGGAGAAAAGATACTTTCAAAACATTTTCTCTGGGAATGAAACAGCGTCTTGCCATTGCTTCAGCGATGCTGAACAACCCTGAAGTAATGATTCTAGATGAACCTACCAACGGATTGGATCCTGAAGGAATCATTCAGATCAGAGAAATTATCAGCGATATTGCCAAGCAGGGAATCACCATTATCATTGCAAGCCACCTTCTGGATGAAATTGAAAAAATATGCAGTCATGTGATTGTATTAAAAGAAGGAAACTCCATTTACTGTGGAAGAGTGGATGAAATGACTTCCAACAATGGCTATTTTGAACTAAAAGCAGATAATAACACACTGCTTTTAAGTGCTCTTAACGAGCTTCAGTGGTTCTCTTCCATCAATCAGGAAGGTGATCTTATCAAAGCTCAGATCCGTGATGATGCTTCTGTTTCTGCTTCAGCCATGAACCAGAAACTGGCAGAGAAAGGAATCTATCTTTCCCATTTGACCAAGAAAAAGCTATCTCTTGAATCTCAATTCCTTGAACTTGTAAAAAACACTAATTAATCATGATCAAATTATTAAAACTGGAATACTACAAAAACCTGAACTACCAACCGTTTAAGGTTTTCACCATACTCTATTTCGCCATTCTTATTGCGCTGCTTTTCATTGGATTGGTTGACTTTGATATTTTCGGAGGAACGATTAATTTAAAAGAACAGGGTATTTATAATTTCCCGGAAATCTGGAATTTTACGACATGGATTGTTGCTTTGTTGAAAATTTTCCTGGGACTGATTATTGTTTTTTCCATTTCGCAGGAATTCAGCAACCGAATGTTCAAACAGAATACAATTGATGGATTAAGCAGAAAGGAATTCATCACTTCAAAATTGCTGACGATAAGTATTTTCACCATTGTTTCAACGGCAATTGTATTGGGAATTACTTTGTTTCTGGGATATCAATATTCGAATACAACGGAATCTACAAAAGTTTTTGCTGAGATTTTCTTCATTGGAAATTATCTGGTAAAATTATTTACGTTCTTCTGTTTCCTCATGTTCCTTTCCATTTTGTTGAGAAAATCTGTCTTTGTATTTCTTGCTCTCTTTATTTTCTGGATTGGTGAGGGAATTTTAAAGGCTCTTGAAGTCTATTCAAAAGTAAAAGGAATGCAGGGACCTCAAAGAAATGAGGTTCTTCAGAATGATTTTTTCATTTCGCATCTTTTACCGCTGGAAAGTATGTCCAACCTTATTCCCAATCCAATGATCAGACTGGATATGGCAAAAATGATGGGATTAAAATATGAATTCCACTACCCTACAGAAAGCCTTATCGCTTGCCTGGTGTGGTGTGTTATTTTTATATTCGTATCGTACTGGATTCTTAGAAAAAGGGATTGGTAGATGGTGATATTTAGAATGTAAAGATTTAAAAATTAAAATATTTAAAGATTCTTTTTAAGTGGTTCGGTTTCGGATCACTTTTTTTGGCTTAATATTTTCATTCTGCTTTTTCAAAAACTAACCATGAAAAAAATATTCTACGTACCCGGATTAATCAGTGCCGTGCTGATTCCTGTTTTATTCTGGTATTATGGAAATCAGAAGTTTGAAGACATTAATGTTTCGGTTATTGACATTGGACTTCCTGTCAAAGAGAGAGAGGGAGTTAAAAATACTTTTGAAAGTTTTGAGTCTTACAGAAACTGGGATTACAGGAAAATAAAAGTTGTTCCCAGAACAGCTGAACAAAATTCAAAATTATATGTTTCCGAACTGAGAAATCTCCAGAAAAGAAATGAGAAAAAATCCGGTATTGAATTTATTTTAGATCAAAATAATACCTATGGTGATTTTGTCTCAGTTTTGAATGATCTGGCAATCGCCAAACAAGATCAGTATGCCGTTGACCTTGAAAAAACAGGACATATTTTTGCGGTTTATAACTATATTACCCCCAATGTCCAAGCTCCCGAATATGAATGTTTATTTTGTAATGATGTTATCAGACCAGAATATAAACCCGATTTTTTTGAAAAAATACAATTGTTTCTCACAGGACTTCCAAAAGATACCTATTACTTTATTTTTGGATTTCTTATATTTCTGAATATCTCTATGCTCAGCATCAAAGAACAATTTCAAATACAACATTAGCTCAAAAAATAAAAGGCTGCCAATTGGCAGCCTTCCTTTCACATTACTTTTTATCTAACAACGGAAGATATTTTCCGTATCCTTTGCTTTCCATTTCTGCCTTGGGAATAAATTTCAGAGAAGCACTGTTGATACAGTAACGAAGTCCTCCTTTATCCTGCCGTCCGTCTGTGAAAACGTGTCCTAAATGAGCATCACCGGTTTTACTTCTTACTTCTACTCTATCCATACCAATGGAACGATCTAGTTTTTCATCAATCAAACCTTTGGTAATCGGTTTTGAGAAACTTGGCCATCCACAGCCGGATTCAAATTTATCGGTGGAGACAAACAAAGGTTCTCCTGTGGTAATATCGACATAAATTCCTTCGCGGGTTTCATTCCAGTATTCATTCTGAAAAGGTCTTTCTGTACCGTTTTCCTGAGTAACATTATATTGTTCCGCGGTCAGTTTTTCTTTTAAAACTTTTTTATCCTGTTTCTGATAAGTCGGTTTTGGAAGTGGATTGGCTTTTTTGGCCATTTCAAAAAGTCCTGGTTCAATATGGCAGTAACCGCCCGGATTTTTATCCAGATAATCCTGATGATAATCTTCTGCCTTGTAGAAATTTTTCAATGGAATAGTTTCTACTAATAAAGGCTTGCTATAGTTTTTTGCCAGTTTCTGAACTTCATCTTTTACCACAACTTCATCTGTTTTATTGGTAAAATAGATTCCTGTTCTGTACTGGTTTCCTCTGTCATTTCCCTGCTGATCTTTACTTGTAGGATCAATAGTTTTAAAATATAAATCAATCAACAGTTTCAGATCTACCTGTTCAGGATCATATTTTACTTTTACGGTTTCTGCAAAACCTGTTGTATGGCTTACCACCTCTTCATACGTAGGATTTTGGGTATCTCCGTTGGCATACCCCACTTCTGTTCCTACAACACCACGAATTTGTTGAAAAAAATGTTCTGTGCCCCAGAAACATCCACCTGCAAAATAAATCTCTCTAACGTTTTTGTTATCCATAATTTTCTCATTTTCTTTTTTTATTTCCACTACATTAGGCTTGTTTTTTTTGAAGAGCCCGGATCCCGCAGCAAAGACTGCTATACCCAGAATGATTCCGAGTACAATTAATATATTTTTCATTTTTACTTTTTTATTCATTACTTATTATTTTGAACGATCATGAATCCAAATCCTAAAAGCATAAGGTCTTTTAAAATAAAGAAATCCGTCACAGGCACTCCGTCCACTATTTTCCATACTCCCGGTGTTGTAAACAAATAGCTTAATGTTACCAGAAAAGTTATGATCATTCCTATCCCTGCATACTTTTTCAATACAGCAAATTTCGCACTAAATATCAGGAGTAAGGCAATGATAATTTCTATCACTCCGATAAGATTTGACACTGCCTGGACGCTTATAATTTTATATACGAAAAAAGTTAAGAAATGGTTTTCCACCAAGGGTTTTATTGCAGCTGCTTCTGTGGGAGTGAATTTGAAGATACCAATCCACAGTAAAATAAGGGCTGCTCCGAAAAGCGAGATATAATACCCGATTCGGGTTAATTGATTTTTAGATTCCTGTACTGTTCCGACCATATTTTTAAGATTTTAAATGAATACTTTATTGTTTTCAAAAATATAGTCGGAGCCATTTTAAAATCCTGACAGAAATTTTCCTAGAAATTTAATTTATCGATCATTTTATTTTTAAAGTCCTGAATTTCAGAATCATTAATTTCAGTTTTTTCTTCAGAGAATTTCTTTTTAAAAACTTTATCCAGAAGCGCCAGCTTTTCATTGTACATCCTGCACCATTTACAGATCATCAGGTGTATGCTGAGCATTCTGTTTTCTTTGGAAGAAATAGATCGGGCATTCCTCTTTTCCATCAGTAAAGTAGCTTCACTGCATGGTAAAAATAATTTATGTAGTATTCTTCTTATCATTTCTCTTATGATTTTGAAAACCAGTTAAATTCCAGACATTCTCTGAGCTGCATCCGGCTTCTTTGCAAAATCTTCCAAAGATTAGTCGTAGAAACTTCTAATTCCTGACTGACTTCCGGTGCTTTTTTTTCTTCGATATAATACATTTTAAGCAGAATCTTCCATCTGGAGGGCAATTCTTCAATACATTCTTCTAATGTTTTATTAAAATCTGTACTGTCTAAAAGTTCATCTCCTTCACCCGATATGTTCCAATCCGTCAAAACATCATTATTTTTCCACGACCCTGTTTCATCAAAAAAATGATCCAGTCTGATGCTGGGTTCCGATTTATATTTTTTCCTGTAAAAATCTGCAACTTTCCTGTTCAGAATACCCATCAGCCAGGTAAGTGCCTGGCTTTTTCCTTCAAAAGAATCATAGCCTGAATAAGCGGCCAGAAAAACTTCCTGAACTACATCCTGTGCATCTTCTTTATTGGAAAGTACATACAGTGCCCGCTTCAAAAGCGGTCCTGAATATTGTTCTATCCAGCTTTTCAGTTCTTCATCTCTTGTCATTGGAAGTGTTTTTTTGTCTTTTTTCAGATCGCAACGAAGGTAGGAAGTTAAATGGGAAATTACAAAATTAGATAGATTATTATTGATTATAGTCATTACAAATCTTTTAAGTTTTGAAAACTTAGAAGGTTTACCACACATCCATTAGCCAAACTCGTTATCATTCAAAACATAGCATAAAATTATTACAAATCGCTTAAAAATCTTAAATTTGCACCTTATCAAAAATTTGATATTTAAAAAAGCAAAAGCAATACTATGACATCACAAGAAATACGTCAAAAATTTTTAGACTATTTTAAAAGTAAAGGGCACCTTATCGTTCCTTCAGCTCCTATTGTGCTGAAAGACGACCCTACCCTTATGTTTTCCAACTCCGGAATGACGCAGTTCAAGGATTTTTTCCTTGGCTATAAAACCCCTACCGCCCCTAGAATTGCCGATACCCAAAAGTGTCTGAGAGTTTCCGGGAAGCACAATGACCTGGATGATGTAGGTAGAGATACTTACCACCATACTATGTTTGAAATGTTGGGAAACTGGTCTTTCGGGGATTACTTCAAAAAAGAGGCTATTGCTTTTGCCTGGGAATTACTGACTGAAGTATACGGAATTCCAAAAGAAAATTTATACGTAACGATTTTTGAAGGGGATGCTTCAGAAAATCTGGAAAGAGACCAGGATGCTTATGACTTCTGGAAATCTCACATTTCAGAGGACAGAATCATCAACGGAAATAAAAAAGATAACTTCTGGGAAATGGGTGAAAGCGGACCATGCGGACCGTGTTCAGAAATCCATGTTGACTTGAGAACACCGGAAGAGAAGGCTAAAATTTCAGGACTTGAGTTGGTAAATAACGACCATCCGCAAGTTGTGGAAGTATGGAATCTGGTTTTCATGGAATTCAACAGAAAGGCAGATAAATCTTTAGAGAAACTTCCTGCTCAGCACGTAGATACGGGAATGGGTTTTGAGCGTCTGTGTATGGCACTTCAAGGGAAGTCTTCCAACTATGATACCGATGTTTTCACTCCGCTTATTTCTAAAGTTGAAGAACTTTCAGGTAAAAAATATACGGGAATTTTAGAAGACGAAAAAGATATTGCCATCCGTGTTGTGGTAGACCACATCAGAGCAGTTTCTTTTGCTATTGCAGACGGACAATTGCCATCCAACGGTGGAGCAGGTTATGTAATCAGAAGAATTTTAAGAAGAGGAATTTCTTATTCTTACCGATTCCTGGATATGAAAGAGCCTTTCCTTTACAAATTGGTGGCTGTACTTCAGGAACAAATGGGAGCTTTCTTTCCTGAGCTTGAAAAACAAGGAAAACTTGTGGCTGAAGTGATCAAAAGTGAAGAAGATTCATTCTTAAAAACAATTGAGAACGGTTTGATCAGAGTAGAAAAACTGATCCAGCAGACTATTGCCAATAATCAGAAAGTATTACCAAGCGAGGAAGTTTTTGAACTGTATGACACTTACGGTTTCCCTGATGATTTAACAAGAATCATTGCTGAGGAAAAAGGATTAACGATTGATGAAGCTGGTTTCAAAGCTGAAATGGAGAAACAGAAGCTTCGTTCAAAAGCAGATTCTGCTCAGAAAGTATATGACTGGGTAAACCTTGAATCAAAGCCTGAAACATTTGTAGGATATGATCAAATTGAATCTGAAACTTATATTACAAGATACAGAAAGGTAGAAAATAAAGACGGGGAATTTTACCAGGTGGTACTAAGCAGTTCTCCTTTCTACCCTGAAGGAGGTGGACAGGTTGGTGATAAAGGGGTTCTTGAAAATGCGGTTGAGAGCTTCGAAGTACTGGAAACTAAGAAAGAAAACGGATTGATTATTTCATTAATCAACGGTCTTCCGAAAGATGCAGGTGCTGTTTTCTATGCTAAAGTAAACGCTTCTGAGAGAAAAAATTCTCAGGCTAACCACTCTGTGACTCACCTTCTGCATGAGGCTTTAAGATATGTTTTAGGAACTCACGTAGAGCAGAAAGGTTCTTATGTAGGTCCTGATTATCTGCGTTTCGACTTCTCTCACTTCAACAAAATGACGGAAGAAGAATTAGCATTAATTGAAGAAAAAGTAAACAAAAAGATCAAAGAAAGTATTGCTTTACAGGAATTCAGAAATATTCCTATTCAGGAAGCTCTGGAAAAAGGAGCAATGGCTTTGTTTGGTGAAAAATATGGTGACAGTGTGAGAATGATCCAGTTTGGAAGTTCAAAAGAACTTTGTGGAGGAACTCACGTAAAAAACACCAGCGAAATTGGTCATTTCAAGATCACTTCTGAAGGTTCCGCAGCTGCGGGAATCAGAAGAATTGAGGCTATTTCAGGAGATAAATCTGAGGAATATTTCAACAATCTTGAAAAACAGATCATTGAGCTTTCTCAAGTGTTAAAGTCTAAAGATGTGGTAAGATCTATCGAAAAACTAATCGAAGAAAATACTTCATTGAAAGCCGAAGTAGATGCTCTTAAGAAGGAAAAGGCAAAAGGAGAAATCGGAGAATGGAAGAATGCTTATGAGCAAAAAGGTAACAAACAGCTTTTAGTAAAGAAAACTTCTCTGGATGCAGGTTCTGTAAAAGACATCGTATTCCAGTTGAAGAGAGAAATACCAACTTCGATAACGATTATTCTTTCTGATGCAGACGGAAAACCAATGATTACGGTTGGAGTTTCTGATGATCTTGCTGCAGATTACCAGGCTGGAGCTATCGTAAAAGACCTTGCTAAAGAAATCCAAGGTGGCGGTGGTGGAAACCCAGGATTCGCTACTGCTGGTGGTAAAAACCTTGAAGGTTTAGAAAATGCTTACCAAAAAGCTTTGAATATTTAAGAATAGAATACCTATTATAAATTTTAGAACAGGCTGTTTCATTTTGAGACAGCCTGTTTTCGTTTTAACTATTATCTTTTATTTAACGCTAAGATCGCAAGAAATTCTCATGCTATCATCAATATTTCCGTTCGTAATGGCGTTACACTCAGCTATGAAATGATCGCGTTTTTTGCTAAATGGAATGCCTTTGTGAACGAGAAAAGCAGGAAATAAAAACTTTGTGTACACTGCGGTATAATATATTATTCTTATTACGTACATTTTCATCAAAATCTCTCTATTTATATCCGTTCTAATTATTGACCTTATCTTAACAAATGATCACATAATCTTAAACTATTTGTTTTATCTTCTTAAAACTCAGTTAACACCAGACCTTTAGTTTTGCCTTAATCGAAATTCAAAAAATGTAATTATGAAAATTAACCAAACTATTGGAGTTCTATTCCTTGCTGCTATTGTTTTTCAAAGCTGTAACGATGACAATAACGGGGATTCCAATACCCCTGTGAATGATAAAATCAAGATTGAAAATTTTTCTAAAGAACCTGCTTTCGTTTATGGGATGCAAGGTTTTGAAAATTTAAATATTACTACATTAATCTCCAGTTCTGATGTTCTTTCAGGCTCTCCTGATTTCGTTTTCGGAGGTCAGCCGGACGGAATGGGTCTTATGAAAGATCCAAACTCGGATGGTTATCTTATGATCACCAACCATGAGATCAAACAATCGGTGTCAAGAGTTTATTTAGATAAAACATTTAAGCCTGTAAAAGGAGAATATATCTTAAACGGAACCGGAGGAATGACAAGATTATGCTCTGCTACATTAGCAACTCCTGAAATTCATGGTTTCAGTGCATTTCTTACTGCTGGGGAATCAGGTGAAGAAAGTATGGTTCACGCTTTGAATCCTTTGGCACCGGCATCTCAGGCATCAGATAAAACAAGGGTAAAACCAGCTCTGGGAAAGGCTTCCATGGAAAATGCAGTTCCGCTTCCTAAAGATGTTTCTAACGGTAAATCTTATATCATCATTGGTGAAGATCAGTCTTATTCTTCTTCTCATCAGTCTGCAGGACAATTGATCATGTACGTAGCCGATACACAGGGAGATCTTGATAATGGTAAGTTGTATTCTTTAAAAAGAACCAACAGCAACTATACTGAAACGGATATGACGAAAGGCAGCAGCTACGATGTAGAATTTGTGGAAATTCCGAACGCTAAAAACCTTACCGGAGCTCAGATCAACCAAAAGAATATCGATAATAACGCCATCCGTTTTTCAAGAGTGGAAGATGTAGATTACAGAAAAGGGGCAGGAAAAGGAAGAGAAATTTACTTTACCGCTACTGGTGAATCTTCTGATGGTGTGAATCCAAAAGCAGGATTAACGATGTGGGGAAGAGTTTACAAGCTTGTTCTGAACTCCAATAATATGTTAACAGGAAAGCTGGAAGTGGTTGCAGAAGGAGACTCTAATCCAGGAAATAACCTTATCAATCCTGACAACTTATGTGTAACTGAAAACTTTGTATACATCCAGGAAGACGGAGATTCTTATTACAAAAATGCCAACCACGATTCTTATATCTGGCAGCTGAATATTGCTACAAAACAATACAAACCATGGCTGAACATGAAGCACAACAGAAATGATACGGCATGGCAGACAGCTTATAACCAATCCGGAGATCTTCAGAAATTCGGTTCATGGGAATTTGGGGCAATGGTTGATATTTCAGACATCATTGGAATTCCGAATACTTTCTCAGTGAATATCCATTCTCACACATGGCAGCTGGATAAATTCAAAAACCCTGACGGTTCCGGAATCAACACCAATAAAGAAGGTGGACAGATTGTAATCATCAGAAACGTAGAAAAATAGTTTTAATTCCTTCATATCAATCAAAGTATCAATAGAAAATCTCTGTTGATACTTTTTCATACCTATGAATAAGCTTTCAAAATACCCAATACTCCTTTTTCTGTACTGTGCAGCAGCGCTTTTTACCCTTTATTACTGTAAAAATGATAAGCAACAGCCAATATACGAAGATCTTGGTTCTGTCAAAAACATGATTATCAAAACCAATGCAGATTTCGAAAAGCAAATCAACGAACTAAAAACCCTGGTTTCTAAAAACGCTGATGAAAAACTTCTTCAGGAAAAATTCCAGGACATCCGAAAAACCTACAAAACAATGGAATGGGCTGTAGAATACTTCCTGCCTCATTCTGCAAGGTTTATCAATGGTCCTGCCCTTCCTGAAATAGAAATGGACGAGCATACAGAAATAGAGCCCGAAGGACTTCAGATGTTGGAAGAAATGTTCTATCCATATGATAAAGGAAATAAAGAGGAAGTGATCAGAATGCTTAATAAGCTCATCAATAAAAGCAATACGATAGCCACAAATTTTCAGGTGATTACCATCAGTAAAGATCAGGTTTTTGATGCGTTAAGACAGGAAGCTTTCAGAATTTCCAGCTTAGGAATTTCAGGTTTTGACACGCCTGTTTCGGGAACATTTTTACAGGAAATGCCTTCTTCTCTTGAGGGAATTAAAGAAACTTTGGAACAGATCTCCACTGATCGTTCGAAAAATAAAGCCTTAAAAAGTATCGTGACAGAGATCAGTTCAACCATTAACGTACTGAAGAAAAATACAGACAAAAACACATTTGATTACGTCAATTTTATTCCGGATCATCTGAATAAGATCACAGCTTTGATGCTTGATTTTAAAAATCAGGAGAAGATTCCGGATGTTGAAGTAACCAATGCTTTAAACAAAAATGCAGCTACTTTTTTCACTAAAAATGCTTTTAATCCTAATGCTTTCACTCCTGGAAAAGAATATGCCTACTCGGAAAAAAAGGCGGCTCTTGGACATCAACTTTTTAATGATAAAATCTTATCCAACAGCAACAACCGGAGCTGTGCCACATGTCATATTCCCGAGAAAGCATTTACAGACGGTCTTGCCAAAGCCATGTCCCTTGAAAATTCGGAACTGGCAAGAAATACGCCTTCGCTCAACTATGCAGGATATCAGCATGGCCAGTTTTGGGATATGAGAAAGGATGATCTGGAAGGACAAAGTTCAGATGTAATCTCTAATAAAGAAGAAATGCATGGTGATCTGAATGTCATTCTTGCCAAAATTAATAAGGATAAAAATTATCAGGCTGCATTCAAAAGGATTTATCATTCTCAAAAAACAGAGGTTTGGCAGCTGCAGAATGTACTGGCAAGCTATATTCGTTCATTGGCAAAATTCAATTCAGATTTTGATGAATACATGAGAGGAAATAAATCAGCGATGACAGAAAATCAAAAGCAAGGATTTAATCTTTTTGTTGGAAAAGCCCAGTGTGCGATCTGTCATTTTCTTCCTTTATTCAATGGTACCGTGCCTCCGAATTTCAAAAAAACTGAGCAGGAAATATTGGGTGTGGCAGTGAATGCAGAGAATAAAACATTTGATGCTGATCCGGGAAGAGGAAAATTTCATGAAACAGTACCTTCTTTGCAGCATTCTTTCAAAACACCAACTCTTCGAAACATTCAAAAAACAGCTCCTTATATGCACAACGGAGGGTACAAAACATTGAGAGAAGTGATGAATTTTTACAACAAAGGTGGCGGAAAAGCTTTTGGATTTAAAGTAGAAAACCAGACCCTTTCTGATGCTCCGTTGCAGCTTACTGATAAAGAAATAAATGACATCATTGAATTTATGAAATCTCTTGATGACAAATAAAATACGATTCTAGAACACAAAACAACGAAAAACAATTAAAACTCCTGAAACTTCACTGCTAAGGAGTTTTTTTATTGGGAAATTCAGGTAAAATTCAGAAAGACTATCTGGTCCAATTTTTCATTTTTCCCGATCTTTGAAAAGTCCATGAAAACATTAGATTAAATCAATGTTATACTCTGTTAAAAACTTTTCTACAAGAATAAATATGATTATTTTTGACGTAGTTTTTTTACATGAAAAGGGGTTTACTGTTAATATTTTTTCTGATCTGCTTTTTGGGGTATTCGCAAACAAAAATTAAGGTTGTGGATGACGCCAGTCAAAAGCCTGTCTTCAAAGCAAAAGTATCCTGTGACAATACCGTTATCGGATACACCAATGAACAAGGTATTCTGGAGTTTAAAACAGGATGTAAAAACATTGATATAGATGCTGATTCTTATCAGAAAGAAACCATTACCGTGGAAAGTAGTATGGAAATTTCCCTGCTTAAAAAAACTTCAAAGACTACCAATATTGAAGCCGTTGTTATTGAAGATAAAAGTGATCCCAGAGCTCTGGAAATTCTAAGAAAAGTCAATAAACTCTTTAACGAAAACTCACCCAAAAGCTTAGGATCTTATTCCTACAAATCATACGAAAAAATTTCTCTGGATATTGATGAAGACAGCCTTTCTCAGTTTAATCAGTATTTTAATGATCTCAATATTTTCAAGAAAAAAAGAGAAAAAGACTCTCTGAATAACATCACTGCAAGAAAGATATTTTCAAAAAGCAAACTCTTCCTTTGGGAAAGAGCTCAGGAGTTTTTATACTCCAAAAAGTATGGGGAAAAGATCAATATTCTGGACAACAGAATCTCTGGTCTGAAGCAGCCTATCTATGAAATGATCGCTCTTCAGCAAAGTAACAGGGATGTTGTTCCGGAACAGATAAAACCAGAAAACAGAGGACTGTACAGATTTTTCCTTTCAGATACTGTTACTCTGGATGGGAGAAAAAACTTTGTAATCCGTTTTCGTGAGGTGAATTACAAAAAACCAGACAGAAAACGAAAGTACAACGGTGCTATTTATGTAGATACCGAAACGTACGGGCTCAAAAAAATTGAAAATTTCAGTAAAAACAAAAACGACGGAATTATCACCAGTACCTGGGTATTTTATAATAACAAATGGTTCCTTGCCCACGAAAAAGCCAAGCTTAAAATGGGTAAAATGGCTATGGACGACAAAGTGCATGCTGATGATAAGAAAGACAAAAAAAGTTTTGGCACCTACGCTTTTCTTACCTCAAAATATTTTGATTTCGAGGCTCCTATTGAAGAGAACCCAAAAGACTTCAAAGGCTACACTTTCTCTGTAAAAAATATTGACGGACATTCTCTGGACCAATATAGAACCGATCCTCTTACCGAAAGGGAAAAAAATACCTATACAACGATCGACAGTTTAGGAAAAAAATATAAAATAGACAGCAAAGCCCAGATTTTATCGGGATTACTGAACGGACAGATCAGAGTAGGTTCTGTAGACTTTGCTGTAGATGAAATTGTAAACTATAACTCCTACGAAGGTTTCAGATTAGGTTTAAAAGCCAAGCTGAATGAAAATTTCAACCCTTATTTTTCACCAGACTACTATTTTGCATACGGTATGAAAGACAGAAAATGGAAGTATGGAATGGGTCTTGACATGAAAACCACTCTGGAGAAAAACTCATTTTTCAGATTTGAGGTGTATGATGATGTAACGGCTTCAGGAGAATTCAACCGAAAGCTGTGGAATTTTAAGATGAGAATGATGAACTTCGGGAATAATTTAAATAATGACCGATATTTTCACTTTAAAGGAATGTCATTATCTTATCTGAACGATGTCACCAACGGACTTACCGTGGCCCTTGCTGTAAGAAGAAATACAGAAGAGGCTGAATTCGATTATCAGTTCAGAGACAGAGGAACTTCGTACCGAAATTTCAATACCCTTTTTACCTTAAAATATTCCCCGAATTCTACCAATATTATGACTCCGCAGGGGAAATCTCTGATTGATCAGAAATATCCTGAGCTGTATTTTAATTATGAGCAGAGTTACAAAATACTGCAGGGAGATTTTAATTACTCCCGTTTTGACGCCTTATTTGTTCATAATTTTAAAACACCAATCGGGACTACAGGTTTCAGATTGTACGGAGGTCTTGTTCTGGGTGGAGCACCTATCTGGAAAAACTTTACGATGAACGGACTGGCTTCTCCGGGTAAAGATTTTAATTTTAACCTTACTTCTTACCTTGGGTTTGCAACCCTGGAGGGAGGAAAATATTATAACGACAGATTCGTCGCGTACTACTTTACGCACAAACTTCCCTGGTATTTCAAAAGTTTCGGACACAATGTTTCCAGTTTTGATTTTGTCTTAAGAGGAACTATCGGAGATATGAAACATCCGGAATACCACCAGTTTAAGTTCAGAAAATTAGATCATCTCTATCAGGAAGTTGGGCTGGAGTGGAACAATTTCCTTTCCAGTTATTTTAATCTGGGCTTATTCTACAGAGTGGGTTATTATGCAACTCCGCATTTCAAAGAAAACTTTGCCATCCAGTTTAAGCTGAAGTTTCTTGAGTTTTAATGCTCTTTACCATACAAAATCTTTATTTTTGAATCAGAATTCAGAAATATTCAACGACAATATATAAAAAGAACATGCAGAAAATCGAAATCAAAGCAGAACAGTTTTTTGAATTATTAAAATTAAAAGACACTCCGATGTGGGAGATTTTCTCACAGATGATTGATGGAAATGAAAAGGAAATCATCTTTTTGGACAATGAAGACAAAATCCTTTTTAATTATATTTTACCTTCTACACAGGAAAAACTGGAAGAAGACAGAAAGGAGTTTTCAAAACAATTTTCAGAGAAATTAGCTAACTTCAATTAAGAGTTCTTATGAATAAAAATTACGTTCTCTCTCTCCTTGGGCTTTTTTTATTTGCCTTTGGAAATGCTCAGAATTATAAAAAACCTTTGGTTTCTGCCATCAAAGAATCTGATCTTCGTACCGATATGTATCAGCTTGCTGCCGATCAGTTCTGGGGCCGTGAAGCCGGAACTCTGGATGAATTGAAAGTTTCTATGTGGTTGGCTGACAAGGCCAAAGAAGCAGGAATGAAACCCGCCGGAGATAACGGAACTTTTTTCCAGTTCTTCGATATGTACAGACATCAGGTGATTCCACAAAGTAATCTGAAAATTGGAAATACCAGTTTGAAATTATGGAAAGATTTCCTTGTCGCTGAACCTGTAAACGCTTCATTAGATGCTGAAATTGTATATGCCGGAAACGCAGAACCTGAAGATCTTGCAAAACTGGATATCAAAGGAAAAGTTCTTGCAGTAAATGCTTCTGACAAAAACATTTCAAAAGATATGACCCTTTTTGTAAGAAGATATCCCGGATTTGTAAGAAATAAATATTACGATAAAGCTTTTCAGCTGGGAGCAAAAGCAATTATTTTCATCACCGATGATACTTCCGAACAAAGCTGGGTAGAAGTATTGCCTCAAATGACAAGAGGAAGCTACGGCGTAGAAGGATTAAGAGAGAAAATCACAAATAATATCCCTGTTTTGTGGATCAAAAGAGAAAATTCAGGCTGGGTAAAAAACAATCCTAAAGCTTCTCTGAACCTGATTACTGAAACTTATAAATATCCTTCAGTAAATATTATCGGAAAAATAGAAGGAACAGATCCTGTTCTTAAAAATGAATATGTTTTGCTGAGCGGACATCAGGATCATGACGGGATCAGACATCCTGTAAAGAACGATACCATCTACAACGGTGCTGATGATAATGCAAGTACTTGCGTTGCTATGTTAGCAATGGCCAGAGCTTATAAAAAACAACCGGGAAAAAGAAGTATCCTGTTTGTTTTCCATGGCGCTGAAGAGAGAGGATTGCTGGGCTCAAGATGGCATGCAGCACACCCTGTAGTTCCAAAAGAGAAAATAGTAGCTGTTCTGAATGGTGATATGATTGGAAGAAATGACAATAATGAAGCTGCCTTATTAGGAGGAAATGCTCCTCACAAAAATTCTGAAGAGCTGGTAAAAATGGCTGAAGATGCCAATAATGAAAGTACAAAATTCAAATATCTGAAAGATTGGGATTCTCCAAGCCATGCTGAATATTTTTATTTCAGGAGTGATCACCTTCCGTATGCTAAAATAGGGATTCCTGCCATATTCTTCACCAGTGTATTGCACGATCAGTATCATACTCCACAGGATGAATCTGAAAATATCAATTATAAAAAGCTTTATAAAATGACTGAATGGATGTATAGAACATCCTGGAAAGTGGCTAATGAAGCCGAACGTCCGAAAGTAATTTCGAATTTTTCGCTTGAAAGATAATCTATAAAAAGAATCAAAAATTCAAGATTTAGAAACTTCAGCTAAAAATGAAATCTGTTTTCTAAAAACTCTAAACTCGTGCGGAAACAGTCTATGTTTAGAATTACAGGTTGCCCCATACTCAAACAATAGATTTTTTTAACGTTCACAGGATTCATTTTCTTAACGCTTCAGTTTCTTATGTCATTTGACAGTGCTAAAAACAAAAAAGCTTCACAGAGTGTGAAGCTTTTTTCATCATTGTGTTTTTAGAATCTGAAATACGAAATACTTTAATATTGAATATGATTTGGAACTATTAAAAAAATTTTAGATAAGCAAATTCATCAGAGAAGGATCATTGTTCAGATAGTTGACAAAGAAATCATACTGCTTCATCTTATCGATCAATGTCGTGAAATCTTTATTTTGTTTCAGAGCAATTCCTACGACTGCAATTCCTTTTTCTTTTGAGTTTTTCTGGGTATACTCGAAATAAGTAATATCGTCATCAGGACCGAGTACATTCATTACAAAAGCTTTCAATGCCCCGGGACGCTGTGGAAATCTGACCAGGAAATAGTGCTTTAATCCTGCATGTAATAATGCTTTCTCTTTGATCTCTTCCATACGGGTAATGTCATTATTGCTTCCGCTGATGATGCACACTACATTTTTACCTTTTATTTCCTCTCTGTATTTTTCCAATACAGCCACTGAAAGGGCTCCCGCCGGTTCCACCACAATAGCGTCTTTATTGTATAACGACAATATGGTTTCGCAGACCAGTCCTTCATCTACAGTAGCCATATCATACAGTATATTTTTACACCGTTCAAAAGTGAGATCTCCCACTTGTTGTACGGCTGCACCGTCTACAAAACGGCTTATCTTTTCGAGAAGAACAGGTTCCCCTTTTTCAAGGGCTTTTTTCATGCTTGCTGCTGCGGAGGGTTCTACACCAATAATTTTTGTTTGCGGAGACAGATGCTGAAATACAGTACAGACTCCTGCTGCCAGTCCACCACCACCTATCGGAACAAAAAGATAATCAACTAGACCTTCTGACTGTTCCAGAATCTCAAGTGCCGTTGTAGCCTGTCCTTCAATAATAGCCGGATCATCAAATGGATGAATAAATACACTGTTATGGTCTTTGCAAAACCTCATCGCAGCATCTTTAGCAGCATCGAAAGTATCTCCGAAGAGAATCACATCTATATATTCTCCACCGAACATTTTTACTTGTTCAAGTTTTTGTCCGGGGGTTGGCAAAGGCATAAAAATAGTCCCTTTCACTTTCATTTTCTGACATGCAAACGCTACTCCCTGCGCATGATTTCCGGCACTGGCACACACCACTCCTTTGGAGAGTTCTTCCTCCGACATTGTTGCCATCTTATTATACGCTCCTCTTATTTTATAGGATCTTACTCTCTGAAGGTCTTCTCTTTTAAAACTGATGTTCGCTTCATAAATGGCGGACAAATTATTATTGACCGCCAAAGGTGTTTTTACTACTACATTTTTTAATCGTTCCTCCGCTTTATAAACATTCTCTAAAACGGAGGAACTTACTTCCTCTTTCATCATCTGTTTAGTAATTAATTGTTTTCGGGTCTCAGGCTTCGTACCGTCTTACCAGCCTTCCACATTTCGCTTTCTCTCAGCTCTGTAAGTTCAGCTTCTAATTTTTCACGATAATCCGGTTTACTGTTGCTGTCGATAGAACGTTGTGCTTCGTTTCCTTTAGCTACGTTGTCATATAGTTCTTCAAACAAAGGCGAGGTAGCATCTCTGAAACGCTTCCACCAATCCAAAGCTCCTCTTTGAGCGGTTGTACTGCAATTGGCATACATCCAGTCCATTCCGTTTTCTGCTACCAACGGCATTAATGACTGGGTTAATTCTTCTACGGTTTCGTTAAATGCTTCGGAAGGGCTGTGTCCGTTTTTTCTCAATACATCATACTGGGCTGCAAATATTCCCTGAACAGCTCCCATCAATGTTCCACGCTCTCCGGCAAGATCGCTGTATACTTCTTTTTTAAAGTCAGTTTCGAACAGATATCCGCTTCCTATCGCAATTCCTAATGCGGTTACTCTTTCTCTGGCTTTTCCTGTAGCATCCTGATATACGGCAAAACTGCTGTTCAAACCTCTGTCCTGCAGAAACATTCTTCTCAATGAAGTTCCTGAACCTTTTGGTGCTACCAGAAATACATCTACATCGGCAGGAGGAACAATTCCTGTACGCTCACTGAAAGTAATTCCGAAACCATGAGAAAAATATAATGCTTTTCCTGGGGTAAGATGCTGTTTTACTTTCGGCCAATATTCTATCTGTGCGGCATCACTCAAAAGATAGCAGATGACAGTTCCTTTTTCCAGTGCTTCTTCGATTTCAAATAAAGTTTCCCCTGGTACAAATCCGTCTGCAACTGCTTTATCCCATGATTTGGAGTTTTTTCTCTGTCCTACAATTACATTAATTCCATTATCTTTCTGGTTTAAAGCCTGCCCCGGTCCCTGTACTCCATATCCAATTACCGCTACGACTTCATTCTTTAATACTTCCTGAGCTTTTTCCAACGGAAATTCTTCTCTTGTTACTACGTTCTCCTCTACTCCTCCAAAATTCAATTTTGCCATTTTTTTTGATTTTATTTATTATTGATTGTGATGTTTAATTTTTACATTTAGCTGGCATATTCTACTGCCTTCAGGTATGGATTTCTGTGGTAATGTACTTCCAGAACGTCAACCTGTTTTTCCATTTGTCTGCTGATCTTCTGAACAGAATCTTCTGTTTCCCGGATTACAATGACAAACTTTTTTACTTTTTCTATTTCTGAGGGTCCTACATTGAAGGTCACCATAGAAATTCTTCTTCTTGAAAAAATAGCATTGATGCGGCTGATCAATCCTAAATAATCTTCTGTATACGCTGTAATGGTATATTCTTTATGATCTGTTTTCATCTTTTATATTTTTAATCTTTATTATTTAATACAATCTCCGAAACACTTTTTCCCTGGGGAATCATCGGAAATACATTGTGTTCTTTTCCTGTCATCACTTCAAGGAGGAAAGATCCTTTATGATCAAGCATTTCACGAAGTGCCCACTTAAGTTCTTCTCTCTCGGATACTTTCTTCCCAGCTATATTATATCCCTTAGCTACCTGAACAAAATCAGGGCTCTGAATATCTACTGAGGAATATCTTTCTTCATGAAACAATTCCTGCCACTGCCTTACCATTCCCAGATAGCAATTATTCAGGATTAAAATCTTCACTTCCGGATGATACTGCATAATAGTTCCCAGTTCCTGAATATTCATCTGAGCTCCTCCATCGCCCATCACTGCTATCACAGGGCGGTTGGTTTCTGCATAAGACGCTCCTATTGCCGCGGGAAGACAGAATCCCATCGTACCCAATCCTCCACTTGTAACGTTGGTTCGGGAATGTTTAAATTGCGAATAGCGGCACGTCGCCATCTGATGCTGTCCTACATCGGTTACAATAATTGCCTCACCTGCTGTCATCTCATTCAAATGGCGGATAACTTCTCCCATCGTGATCTCACCTTCCTCAGGATACAGTTCTGTATGGATCAGATTGATGCTTTCAATTTCATGACATTTTTTAAATCGTTCATGCCAGTGGTGATATTCTCTCTCTATAATTTTTTCTGTAAGCAGAGGAAGCGTATGCTTACAGTTTCCAAGAACCGGAACGTCTACTTTTACATTTTTATTGATCTCTGCATTATCAATATCCAGATGAATAATTCTGGCCTGTTTTGCATACTGATCCAGTCTACCGGTCACTCGGTCATCGAACCTCATTCCGATCGCAATTAAGACATCGCATTCATTGGTTAATATATTCGGTCCATAGTTTCCGTGCATTCCTACCATTCCTACTGCTTGCGGGTGGTTAGTAGGAATAGCACTCATCCCTAAAACAGTCCATGCTACCGGAATTCCTGACTTTTCAGCAAACTGCAGAAACTCTTTTTCTGCTTTCCCCAGCATAATCCCCTGTCCTGCGATGATAAATGGTTTTACTGCATTATTGATCAGCTCTGCCGCTTTTTCGATGCTATCAAAACATGGATCAGGATCGGGTTTATAACTTCTCAATGAATGGCATGGAGAATATCCTTTATAATCAACAGGCTGCAGCTGGGCATTTTTAGTCACATCAATCAGTACGGGACCGGGACGACCAGATTTTGCAATGTAAAATGCTTTTGCCAATACTTCAGGAAGCTCATTGGCATCGGTTACCTGATAATTCCATTTGGTAACCGGGCTTGTGACATTCATTACATCTATTTCCTGAAAGGCATCGGTTCCGAGAAGGTGTTCAAAAACCTGTCCTGTAATACAGACCAAAGGTGTATTATCCAATAACGCATCCGCTAAACCTGTTACAAGATTGGTAGCTCCGGGGCCGCTTGTTGCCAATACAACCCCGACTTCTCCTGAGACTCTTGCCAGACCTTGTGCTGCATGTACTGCTGCCTGCTCATGACGTACAAGTATATGTTTCAGATTTTCTTTATAATCATAAAGGGCATCATAAATAGGAATAATAGCACCTCCCGGATATCCGAAAACGGTTTTCACCCCTTCCTGAAGAAATGCTTCAAGAATAATGCGACTTCCGCTCAATTGTATTTCTGTTGATAGATTAAGGTTTTCCATATTTTTATTGAGTGATTTCGTCTGTTACACAGCCTTCTGCGGCTGATGATACTGTTAATGCATATTTATAAAGCAATCCTTTCTGTACTTTAAGGGCTGGTTTTTGCCATCCTTTCTTTCTTCTTTCTATTTCTTCTTCTGAAACTTTGAGCTGTATGGTATTGTTGACAGCATCAATTTCAATCAGGTCATCATCGTTTACAAAAGCAATCAGACCTCCTTCATGAGCTTCAGGAGTGATATGTCCTACTACGAAACCATGGGTTCCTCCGCTGAATCTTCCGTCTGTAATCAAGGCTACACTGCTTCCTAGTCCTGCTCCTATCAGTGCGCTGGTGGGTTTCAGCATTTCCGGCATTCCTGGAGCTCCTTTCGGACCTTCATGACGGATAACGATAACATCACCATGTTGTACGGTTCCATCCTGAATTCCTCTGATCAGATTTTTTTCACCATCAAATACACGGGCTTTACCTACGAAACGTTCGCCTTCCTTTCCTGTAATTTTGGCTACACTTCCCTTTTCAGCGAGGTTTCCGTATAATATTCTCAGATGTCCTGTTTCTTTTACAGGTTCTGATAATGGTTTAATAATTTTTTGAGTATTGAAATCCAGATCCGGAACATTTTCTAAATTTTCAGCTAAAGTCTTTCCGGTTACTGTTAAACAATCACCGTGTAATAATCCTTGGTTTAAAAGATACTTCATGACTGATGGTATTCCTCCATGCTCATACAGATCCTGCATCAGGTATTTTCCACTTGGTTTTAAATCTGCCAACACCGGAGTTTTATCACTCATCTTCTGGAAATCATCCTGAGTAAGCGGCACTCCTACACTTTTTGCCATGGCTATAAAATGCAGAACGGCATTGGTACTTCCTCCAAGAATAACAATCATTCGCAGCGCATTTTCAAAAGCTTTTCGGGTCATGATATCCGAAGGTTTAATGTCTTTTTCCAGTAACACTTTCAGATATTTTCCTGCTTCAAGGCATTCTTCCTGTTTTTCTTTGCTTAAAGCAGGATTGGAAGAAGAATACGGAAGACTCATTCCTAATGCTTCTATGGCAGAAGCCATTGTATTGGCTGTATACATTCCGCCACATGCGCCTGCTCCGGGACAAGAATTTTTCACAACTCCATCAAAATCTTCTTCAGTGATTTCTCCGGCTATCTTTTTCCCCAATGCTTCAAAAGCAGAAACAATGTTAAGCTGTTCACCCTTATAGCAGCCGGGAGCAATAGTTCCTCCGTATACCATGATGGATGGTCTGTTCAGCCTTCCCATTGCGATGATGGTTCCCGGCATATTTTTGTCGCAGCCTGGTAATGCGATCAATCCGTCGTAGTATTGTGCTCCACAGATGGCTTCAATACTGTCTGCAATTACATCACGACTTACCAGAGAATAGCGCATTCCATCTGTTCCGTTGCTCATTCCGTCACTTACTCCGATGGTGTTAAAAATCAATCCGGCTAATCCATGATTCCATGTCCCTTTTTTTACCACCTGAGCCAGATCATTCAAATGCATATTACAAGTGTTACCGTCATAGCCCATGCTGGCAATTCCGACCTGAGCCTTATGCATATCTTCTTCTGTAAATCCTATCCCGTACAACATGGCTTTGGCTGCGGGTTGTTCGCTATTTTGCGTGAATGTTTTTGAATATTTATTTAACATACTTTTCCTACATTTTCTATTCTTTTCATCTTCTTCAAATAGAGTTCTTTACTAAATTTTGATCCAAAACTACATTTTGTAATATTCTTTTCATTTTTGTTTTTTCTAAAAATTACAATATTCAATTATTAAGAAAACAGAATCATTTAACTGATAATCAAATATTTAAATTCAAAATATTTACAATGACAGAACTCTTACTAATTTTAAATATGCCTGTTGTACTCTCCCACTTGCAGTGTTTTCCCAGTCTTTGGTAAAAGGAACATCATCAAGTGAATCCAGGGCAACAATTTCTGCTGCTGTACCACAGAAAAAACCTGCATCTGCACCCCGCATTTCCTCAGGTTTAAAAAAGGTTTCTTTTACAGGAATGTCAAGCTCGCCGCAGATCTCCATCACGGTTTGTCTTGTAATTCCCGGAAGGATACTTCCTTTGGCCGGGGTATATAAAACCCCGGCTTTTTCATAGAAAACATTAGCACCTGAACTCTCAGCAACATTTCCGTTTTCATCCAGAACCAACGCTTCATCATAACCTTTATCTTTGGCATCCTGACAGGCTAATATTGAGTTTACATAATGTCCTCCTACTTTGGCTTCCACCTTGAAAGCTTTAGGATTAGGACGTTGAAAAGGGGAAGTCATAATTTTCATTTTATCTGCCAGATAGCCGTTATTCCATTCCCAGGCAAGAAGTGACAGGTAAGATTTTTGTCCTTTTGAGAGAGACATATTGGGAGAACACGTAACCAATGGACGGATATAAGCATCTGTAAATCCATTACGATCCAGAAGTTCATAGGTAAGTTCTGTAAGCTGATTTACGGAATAATCGAAAGGAATATGCATGAGCTCTGCTGATCTTTTCAGTCTTTCATAGTGTTCTTTTGCTTTAAAAATCTGAGTTCCATGATCTGTGCTGTAGGATTTAATTCCTTCAAAAACAGAGTAACCATAGTGAAGAGATTGTCCATACAGATCGGTTCCGGCATCTTTAGCTTTCATAAATTTTCCGTCAAAATAGATGGTCGTGTCGTCGTTGTAATACATGTTATAGAGGTTTAAAAAATTAACAAATGAGAATAAAAAAAGCCCTCTCACAGTGTGAGAGGGCTCAATATATGTACAGTCATACACCTTCCTTCTCACAGACGCAAGGGAATAATAATGACGATAATAATTACTGATAATAACTGATACATATTCTTATACTATAAAAAATTAAAAACAAAAAAAACCGTTTCATAATCTGAAACGGTTTTATATATAATTTAAATTAAAATCTATTTAAAATGCCGTTTCCTTCCTGTTGTTAATGACAACAGCAATAATAGAAATGACAATAATATTTTTCTGATTCGTAAAATTCATACTGCAAATGTATAAACTTTTTAATTACTCACAAGTTTTTTTTGCACTTTTTATTTTTTTTGTAAAAATTGGTTCAATGTTTTCTTTGCTTCAGCCACATCATGAACTCTTAAAATCTTTGCACCCTGTTCCAAAACTTTCATGTGAAGTTTTTGTGTTTCTTCATTAATATCCAAAGGGGATTTCCCAAGAGGTTTATAGATAAATGATTTTCTGGAGATACCTATTAAAAGAGGAAATTTTCCAAATCCCAGATATTCAACTTCATGGATCATTTTCATCTGATCTTCTACTGTTTTTCCAAAACCAAAACCAGGATCAAGAATGATATCATTCACTCCTTTTTCTAAAAGTTCTATTGTTTTTTTAGCAAAATAATGATTCACTTCCAGTGTAATATCTTCGAACTTTATCTTATCATGCATGGTTTCGTAGGAAGGGTTTACATGCATCAGGATATAAGGAAGTTTCGTTGCAGCAGCGGTATCAAACATATTGGCATCATACTGGCCGCCAGAGATATCATTGATCAGATCAATTCCTTCATTGAATCCGAATCTTACTGTTTCTGCATAAAAAGTATCCAGAGAAATCAATGCTTCCGTAAATTCTTTTTTGATCAGAGAAATCAGATTTCCTATTCTGTTTATTTCCTCTTCGGTGCTTAAAAATTCAGCATTGGGACGTGTAGACTGAGGACCAATATCCAATATTTCAGCTCCGTCCTTCAAAAGTTTTTCTGCATGTTTCAATGCTGATTTTTCATTATTGAATTTTCCGCCGTCAGAGAAAGAATCCGGTGTCATATTGAGGATTCCCATGATTTTTGGGGTGTCCAGTTGTACTAAACGGCCGTTGCAGTTGATAGAGTAGGTTGGAGCGTCAGAGGATTGGAGAGTTGGAGGGTTTGAGAGCATGAGTTGGATGATGACGGATTAATGATAGTTGATAATTGATGAATGATTTCTGTAGTGCAAAATTAGTGATTTATGGGTTTTTAATGAGAAGAAATTATAAATTATGAGTTTAACTCCTACACTTTCACACTCTCCTACTCTACACCCCTAACCCTCTCTTACTCTCAAACCCAATAACTCGAATCCCGAAACTCTCAAACTCTCCCACTTTCAAACCTTCTCACACACAAACTCAGGTCGTCAAATTCAAAAATCTAAAACCGAATTCGTATATTTGGAAGATTAAGAAAATTTATGCTAAAAACATCAGTACAGTTCGAAAAAATTATCAGTCAATGCCGTGATCTTTTCGGTAAAAAATTACAGGATTATGGTGCAGCATGGAGGGTTTTAAGACCGAGTTCCATTACCGATCAGATTTATATCAAAGTCAACAGGATCCGTACGCTGCAGATGACTGATAAAAAAATGGTGGATGAAAGTGAGGAAGATGAATTTATCGCCATTGTGAACTATTCTATCATTGGGCTTATTCAGCTAGAGAAGGGTCTTTCCAATGATTTCAACGAAAACAAAGAAGAAATTTTAGGACTTTATGACAAATATGCCAATGAAGCAAAGGCTTTGATGGAGAGAAAAAACCATGATTATGGTGAGGCATGGAGAGATATGAGAATCTCTTCAATTACAGATCTTATTTATCAGAAAGTATTAAGAACTAAACAGATTGAGGACAATCAGGGAAAAACAATCGTTTCGGAAGGGCTTGATGCCAACTATTTCGATATGCTGAATTATGCAGTCTTCTGTCTGATCAAATTCTCAGAAAAAGAAAATCAATTCGAACCCAAAAATATTTAATATGCTCAAAGGTTTATTACGCTTTATTATTGCTGTTATTTTTATCCTTTCAGGCTTTGTAAAAGCCGTGGATCTGGTAGGTTTTTCTTTCAAAATGGAAGAATATTTTGCACCGCCGGTTTTCAACATGCCTTTTTTAGAAAAGTTTGCCCTATTATTCTCCATTATTGTAGTGGTACTGGAGCTTTTCTTAGGATTTATGCTGCTGCTCAAATTAAAGCTTAAATTTACCTTATCCATATTAATTGCTCTTTGTATTTTCTTTGGATTCCTTACATTTTATTCCGCGTATTTCAATGTTGTAACAGACTGTGGATGTTTTGGAGATGCTATCAAATTCACTCCTTGGCAGAGCTTCCTTAAGGATGTTATACTGCTTGTGGGATTGATTATCCTTTTTGTTCTGTACAGAAAAGATTTCCGTAAAAAAGATGAGTACGGAATTACTCAGAAAGAGTCGTCCAATACATTTAAATATATCCTTTTAACAGTCTTTTCTTTAGGGATGATTTATGTTATGGCTCAAGGAATTATGCACGAACCGATCATAGATTTCCGTGATTATAAAATAGGAACAGACATTAAAGCTGAAAAAGCAAAAATTGATAAAAATCCTTCTGAATATAAGACTTTCTACACGCTAAAAAATCAGAAAACAGGAACCGTTGTAAAAGTAAATCAGGATGATTATATCAAAAAAACAGAATACTGGGCAGAAGGCTCTCCATGGAAAATTGAAGACGGAAAGAATGAATCTGTCCTGATCAAAGAAGGCTATAAATCTGAAATTGTAAAGTTCAAGATTGAAGATCCTACAGGTATGGAAGTTACCCAGGAAATCATCAACGCTCCAAAAGCCGTTCTTGTTTTCTCATATCATCCAAAAGATGTTCCTGCAGACCTGCTTCAGAAAGTGGAAACGAAGATAAATGCACAGAAAGGTGCTCTTATCTACGGAATTTCTACAGAACCTAATACTTTTAAAACCATCAAAAATGTACTGATGGATGGAACTGCTATCAAAACAATAGCGAGAAGTAACCCATTTGTACTGATTCTTGAAAACGGAAAAATTATAGACAAACAGCCTGCAAAGGACTACGTTAATTAATTATAAATGATCTTTCTTTGACCAGAAATAATCGTGAATTAATTATCAATTATCAAATCTAAACACTAAACTTAAACATACAACAACTCATGCAAAAATCAAATAAATCAATCGCCGGTTATCATTTACTTATGATCCTTTCTTCTGTAGACGGAGAGTTTGCTCCTGAAGAAGGAATGCTGGTACAGCAATACATGGCGGAGGAATTTCCTTTCAGAATGAATCTTGACAACGAGCTTGAAACATTGGCTCTTTTGCAGCCTGAAGAATGGAAAGATCATTTTGAATTCCATGCAAGATGTTTCCACGAAGATTCTACAGAGGACGAGCGTGTGAAATTTGTTCAGTTTGCAAAATCACTGATCAAAGCTGACAATAAAGTAACGGAAGAGGAACATACGTTCTACGTACTGTTGAAAAACCTTTGGGGACTATAACCTAAGAACAGATCCAAGCCAAAAAAAATACCATGAAAAAAATTTATCTAGGACTATTAGTAATGAGTGCATCTACATTTCAATCTC
Source organism: Chryseobacterium metallicongregator (assembly GCF_031324065.1). NCBI lineage: Bacteria > Pseudomonadati > Bacteroidota > Flavobacteriia > Flavobacteriales > Weeksellaceae > Chryseobacterium > Chryseobacterium metallicongregator. Next base: position 182,598 of record NZ_JAVIXS010000015.1, on the reverse strand, counting down.
AGACATTTCCCAATATGAAGACTCCTGTTGCAGAAAAGCAGGAACATATCAGAGAAATCCATGGTGATAAGGTTAATGATCCTTATTACTGGATGATTGATTATTTTAAAAAAGGAAAAGATTCCACCAAAGTTGTTGATTATTTAAAGGCTGAAAACGCCTATTGGGAAGGTATGATGAAGGACACAGAACCCTTCAGAGAAAAGCTTTTCCAGGAAATGAAAGCCAGAATCAAGGAAAAGGACGAATCTGTACCTGTTTTTAGGAACGGATATTACTATTACAGCCGTACAGAGGCCGGGAAACAGTATTTTAAATACTGCAGAAAGAAAGGCAGCCTTACTGCTCCGGAAGAAGTTCTTCTGGATGTAGATAAAATGGCAGAAGGTCATCCATACTATTCGGCTGCAGGTTTCAGCATCAGCCTGGACAATACCAAAATGATCTACGGAGTGGATGATGTTTCCAGAAGGCAGTACAAGCTATTCTTAAAAGATCTTTCTACAGGGAAAATCACGGATCTTGGTATTAAAAATACAACAGGTTCTGCAACATGGGCCAATGATAACAAAACTATTTTCTATACTTCAAAAAATCCTGAGACTCTTTTAACAGAAAAAATTTTCAGACACGCTCTGGGAACAGATTCCAGTAAAGATATTCTGGTATATGAAGAAAAAGATAAAACCAACTATATCAGTGTAGGAAGAACAAAAAACAATAAGTTTATCCTGATCGATTCCCGTGCTACGACCTCTTCTGAAACCAGATATCTGGATGCTAATGATCCTAACGGAAATTTCAAAATTTTTCAGCCTAGAATAAATAATGTACTTTATGATGTAACTTCACTTGAAGATAAATTTTTGGTAACAACCAATAAAGATGCTCTTAACTTTAAGATTGTAGAAACTCCTTTAGATAAAACGGGAGTTGAAAACTGGAAGGATTTTATTCCGCACAGAAAAGATGTTCTGATGGAGGATGTTACTGCATTTAAAAATTATCTGATATTCAGTGAAAGACAAAACGGACTTTCCCAACTGGTAATTTATGATAGAAAAACAGGAAAAAAGGAGTTTCTAAAATTTGATGAACCTACTTATACTGTTTATTCACTGGATAACCCCGAATATAATACGGATAATTTCCGTTTTGGGTATACTTCTATGATTACACCAAGTTCTCAGTATGAGCAGGATTTAAAAACCGGAAAACGAGTTCTTTTAAAACAACAGGAAGTTTTGGGAGGTTACAATAAAGACAATTATACAACGGAAAGACTTTTTGCCACAGCAAAAGACGGAACGAAAATTCCAATCTCCATTGTTTATAAAAAAGGGTTCAAAAAAGATGGAAACAACCCACTTCTACTCTACGCTTACGGTTCTTACGGAAGTTCTATGGATGCCAGTTTCAGCAGCACCAGACTGAGCCTTTTGAACAGAGGCTTTGCTTTTGCAATTGCCCATATCCGCGGAGGTCAGGAAATGGGAAGACAGTGGTATGAAGACGGAAAAATGATGAAAAAGAAAAACACATTTACCGACTTCATCGATTCCGGGGAATATCTGGTTAAAGAAAAATATACTTCACCTAAGCATCTTTACGCTCAGGGAGGAAGTGCGGGTGGTTTATTGATGGGTGCCATAGCTAATATGAGTCCTAATTTATGGAATGGAGTTATTTCACAGGTTCCATTTGTAGACGTAGTGAATACAATGTTAGACACTAGTATTCCACTCACTACCAATGAGTATGATGAATGGGGAAATCCCAATAATAAGGAAGCTTATTTTTATATGAAATCTTATTCTCCATATGAAAATATAGAGAAGAAAAACTATCCGAATCTTTTGGTAACAACAGGATTACACGACTCTCAGGTACAATATTTTGAGCCTGCGAAATGGGTTGCCAAGCTAAGAGATATGAAAACGGACAAAAATGTACTGTTATTAAAAACAGATATGGACTATGGGCATGGTGGTGCTTCCGGAAGGTTTGATTATCTGAAGGATGTAGCGTTGGTATATGCTTTCATGTTTAAACTGGAAGGAATTACTAAATAAGGAGTCTCGCAGATTATCCAAAAAGAAAAATTAAAAAATAAATAAATCTATATTTAAATCTTATGAGAAGAAAAATAGTTGCAGGAAACTGGAAAATGAACAAAAATGTAATTGATGCACAACAATTAATGATTCAGTTACTAAGCTATAAAAACAACAATGCTACGAACTGTGAGGTTTGGATTGCTCCACCTGCATTGTATTTGATGATGGCAAAAGATGTTTTTGAAAAGGATGAAATCGGAGTATTTTCTCAGGATATGAGCGAGTATGAAAGCGGTGCCTATACTGGTGAAATTTCTGCAGATATGCTGGAATCTATTGATGCAACCGGTTCACTAATCGGACATTCTGAAAGAAGACAATATCACGGAGAAACAGATTCTCACTGTAACAGAAAAATCAAATTAGCTCTTGATAAAGGTCTTATTCCTGTTTACTGTAACGGAGAAACTCTTGAACAGAGAAAAGCAGGACAGCACCTTGAAGTAGTGAAAAATCAGACTGAAGTAGCTCTTTTCACCCTTTCTGCTGAAGAGATCAAAAAAGTAGTGATTGCTTACGAACCGGTTTGGGCTATCGGAACAGGAGAAACCGCAAGTCCGGAGCAGGCTCAGGAAATCCACGCTCACATCAGAAATATTATCGCTTCAAAATACGGACAGGAAGTTGCTGACGAGGTTTCAATCCTTTACGGAGGTTCTGTAAAACCAGACAATGCTAAAGAAATTTTCTCTCAGCCGGATATCGACGGTGGTCTTATCGGAGGAGCAGCTTTGAAATTAGAGGATTTCTCTAAGATTATTGAAGCTTTTAATTAATATAAAGGATTTTTATATCATTCAATAAAAAGCGGCGGAATCTTCGATTTCGCCGCTTTTTTCGTTAAAAAAAATCTAATTATTGAATATCGACTACATACATTGTTCCTTTGTCTACTTTACCCGTTTTAGGTAAAATTTTAGCTTTTGGATTTCCGTTTCCATCATCCACTACTCCAAAGTCATCATCATTGAAAACAGCCAGTTTATTATTTCCCAAATAAACAATTCCCTCAAATTTATCATGTTCATAGCCCAGTTTTGCTACCAGATCTACGGCTAATGTTTTGGTAACAGCTTTTATTCCGGCATTGGTAATTTCATCCCATGAACATTGTTCTAAAGCTTTTCCGTTAATTTTCATCCCGTCCACCGCTGTAATATCTGCTCCGTTCACATCCGTTGCATTGCTCAGATTGATTCTGTATACTTTTTTGATTCCTCCCTGAGAACCAAAATTTCCGTCTCTTTCAATCACCAGAAATTCATTGTTGTTAATGGCTGTAATATCACATACCGAGTCAGAAGCTCCACCATCCTGCTTGTATAAAAACTGCTTGGTTTGCCCTGTAATAATATCAAAAGTGACAATTCTCGTTAAAGTAGTATTGGTAGCCAACGCTTTACTAGGAACAAACATCATGGATTGTATAGTACCTACCAATGTTCTTCCATCCGGAGTGATACAAAGTCCTTCCATTCCTCTGTTTGCTCTTCTTTTGGCTAAAACAGCAGGCAGTTTTCTTGGTCCTGTATTTATGCCAACAGGGCTTATTCTTTCCATCTCCATTCCATCAGCACTATAATGTACGATGTGTGGGCCATATTCATCAGAAACCCAGAATGTGCCGTCAGCAGCTGCAACAATACTTTCACTGTCAAGGCCATACTGATCAGTACCTAAGACATTCCCGGAAGCATCATAAGCAATTTCTCCTGTACTTCCCATTCCTACAGGATTTGGCAGTCCTGTAATAGGTTGTCCGGATGGATTTTTAAGTTTAATATATTTGATTACCTCTACATTTCCGTCAGCATTGATTTTAAAATGCATAATGGTTGGAGTAAAATTAGGAGCAAGAAACTTTTTCCCATTCTGGAAGTCAGTATTAGGACCTCTATCCGTAATGACATAGAATTCGCCTTTTCTGGTAGGATGAGCCGCAGCTCCGGAACCAAAGCCACCGTTAATAACATCCACACCGTTTATTGTAGCCAGTTTTGTAAATGGAAATTCCTGAGGGAGTTTGGAATAATTGATATCCTGATTAATCATTGTGGTATCGTCATCACTTTTACATGATGCCAATACAGCCAGTATACCCACAGACCATAGTAATTTTTTCATATGCTATTTTATGGCTGCGAAAATAGAACTTGATTGTAAACTGATCTTGAATAGAATGATAATTGTTTTTTAACAATGGAACAGGTAATATAATTAGAAGATAAACAGAAAAACAACAGATTTAAAAATAAAAAACCAACAATCCGATTAAATAACCAATCAATATGAAAATCAACTTTTTAAGAATATTTAAAAAATAATAATTCACAAAACGGACTCACCAATTTATATGATATATTTGCAGCGTTTTAGGGCTGAACAATGTTCATTAATAGGGAATCAGGTGAGAATACCATTCAAATCTTGAGCTGTACCCGCAACTGTAAACTATTCAAACTTACCGCAAAAAATACCACTGGACCTGAAAATCCGGGAAGGAAGCTGTAAGATGTGAGCCAGGAGACCTGCCGTAAAGCACCAGATTCAGAGAAAGAATTATTTCTCCTCTGAAGATAAGTTTCGGGAATAAAACTTTAAATTAATTATATCATGAGGAAAATCTATCTTTTTTTCTTACTGCTTTGCATGCAGCTATTGTCAGCCCAATTCACAGAAAACGACATTAAATTTTGGGTAGGAACAGGTTCTAAAAAAGCGTATTTCATTGCAGATTTTAATGATGACAGCACTCCCAATTCTTATGCATGGGGATATCGTTTTGACGGCGATGGCCTGATGATGGAAGATCTTATCAATGCAATTGTGGCAGCAGAATCCAAAATACAGGTTGACATTCCTACAGGATATCTTTCTATTCTGAATTATAATCATCACACATCCACTACTGATGACAGCTGGATAACATGGTCTGGATCCAGTTCATCAAACATGACATGGAACAATGGTGTAGGCTATACTCCTTTGGTGGACGGAAAATGGTATGGGGTTACATACGGCCTTGATCATTATGATATTCCTCCCTCTCCTCCCGTTCCAGCCTACAGTTCTGCTTGGCTTACTCCATCTCAGGTTACTAACTGGTTGGGAAACGGAACTAATAAAAGTCTTGTCGTTATTGATTTCGGAACTGATAATGCCAACGGAAATGCCAATTCTTTTGTTTTTGGAATTAAATATAACGGAAATATAACAGCTGAACAGGCGTTACAACTGATTCAGTCTCAAGCTTCTTATTTTAACTTCACATCAGCAAACAATCAGATTGCTAATTTAGCATTGAATTCATTTACTGGAAATACTTCGGGATCAGACAGCTGGAAATTGTATAAGGGAAAAGATTTGTCAAGCTGGCAAGCGAAAACCAATCTTTCTCAGATCCAACTAAACAATAATGACTGGCTTGGATTGAGCTTTGGACAAAGAAGGCCATTTACTCCAACTGAAGCACAGCTAACGTTAGGAGTGTCTTCAGTTACAAAGAAAAAATTCAGTGTTTATCCAAACCCGGCAAGTGATTTTATTCAGATTGAAACGACTGAGAAACTGAAAGAAGTGAATATTTATTCTGTGACAGGACAGAAGATAATGACTTCTCAGGTTACTAAGATTGATATTCATTCTTTAAACTCAGGAGTTTATTTTGTGGAGATTAAAACATCTGAAAATACGACGATCCATAAGATTGTTAAGAAATAGAAAAAGTGCCATGAGGCGCTTTTTTGTGAGGATGTGGGTAAAATATACTGTTGAAGACCACCCCGTCAAAAATTCAAAGAATTTTTAACACCCCTCCAGAGGAGGGGAATTCTTACGTCTTCAGTTGAAACTTTGATTGGGATTGTAATTTTTCTCTCACATCTATTCTTGGATTATTATGGGTGGATTTCTGAGGAATGACAAACTGCATGCATAAACCATCATTCCAATTGTCTCATTCCGTAGGAATCTAAGCATATGGTAAATAAATTAAAATGAGTGATTACAATATTATAATCCAACAAAAAAAACCGCACCTATCTGGTGCGGTTTCTGATGATGTTACCATCAATTATTTTTTCTCAGTAGATCTTTGTAAAACCTCATCTACCATTCCGTAACCTTTAGCTTCTTCAGAAGTCATCCAGTAATCTCTGTCAGAAGATTTTTCTACCCACTCATATGTTTGTCCTGAGTGATGACCGATGATTTCATAAAGCTCCTGCTTCAATTTCAACATCTCTCTCAAGTTGATCTCCATATCAGAAGCAACTCCCTGAGCACCTCCTGAAGGCTGGTGAATCATTACTCTTGAGTGCTTAAGCGCAGAACGTTTTCCTTTTTCTCCGGCAACCAATAATACCGCTCCCATTGAAGCAGCCATACCTGTACAGATTGTTGCTACGTCCGGCTTAATGATCTGCATGGTATCATAAATACCTAAACCTGCATATACACTTCCACCAGGAGAGTTGATATAGATCTGAATATCTTTTGAAGGATCAGCACTTTCTAGGAATAAAAGCTGTGCCGTAACAATATTTGCTACCTGATCATCAATACCTGTTCCAAGGAAGATAATTCTGTCCATCATCAGACGGGAGAATACGTCCATTTGAGCAACGTTTAATCTTCTTTCTTCCATGATGTACGGAGTAAGATTCGTAGGCCCATACATTCCCATATACTGATCGGTAACCAAACCGTTGTTTCCTAAATGTTTTACAGAGAAATCTCTGAATTCTTTTTTAATGTCCATATTTCTATTATGTATTATTTTTTAAATATTCTCGAAGTTTAAATTACAATATTTATTCCTAAAATTTTATAGGACTTTTTGTCACAGAATACCCAAAAATCTGACGTCAAATTATCTTTTTCTATCTACATAAATCCCTTTAATAGGTGAATACTCGATAATATTATTCAATCGGATAGAAGCCTGCTTTAACAATGTAATCTTTTTGATCAGCTCATAATATTTTACCTCATCCGTATTGCTGTAATGATCAAGCTCTTTAGCCGTTTCCTTAATCAGATAGTCAATATATCTGTATTTATGCAGCAAAACATCTCCCTTAATCTGATCTGCCACTTTATCACCATAATTGGGAGGATAAATATTTCTGGAAGCCCAGTTTTCAAGCTCATCCAACGGGATCAGAGCATCTACAACCTTAGTAGTAATTTCTTCGTCCATAAAAGATACAAAAAAGTTTCCACTTCTCAGCTCATCTTTCTGAATCCCTTCCCTTACCTGAGTGATAATGATTTCATTACCTTTGACTAAAAATGCATATTGTTCTTCTTCAAAATGATGAAGAATTTCCTCAATGACTGTAATCTGATATTCTTCCCCCTGTTCATTTCTACGTTTCAGAATAATATCTCCAAATGCCAGCATGTGTTCAACAAGTTTGTTCTCCATGAACAATACATCATAGAGAAAAGGATCTTCTTTTTCCTGATCCAAAGGTACAACCTCCATCTTGGGAGCAGCTGTTTTTTCCTTCTGCTGCTGCTGAACATGATGGGTCTGATTCTGTGTGATCTGTTTCTGAACATCCAGTTCATTGAATAGACTCTGCTCGGAAAGTCCGAACTTGTTGGAAACTTCTTTAAGATAAACCTCTCTTTTCAGGGCATTCTGTACAAAGGAAACCGATTTTACAATGTCCCTTATGGCTTCTGCCTTTTTGATAGGATCATTTCCGATATCTCTTAACAGAATTTCCGCCTTAAAGTCGATGAAATCCATCGCTTCATTTTCGATGTACTTTTCAACGTATTCCTGCGGATGTTTTCTGGCAAAGGAATCCGGGTCGTCTCCATCAGGAAAAAGTAAAACACGGATATTCATTCCTTCGGTCAGAAGCATATCAATACTTCGGAAACTGGCTTTAATCCCGGCATTATCACCATCAAAAAGAATGGTTACGTTTTCTGTAAGCCTTTTAATCAGCTTGATCTGCTCTGTTGTCAAAGACGTTCCGGAACTTGCTACTACATTTTCAATTCCGGACATATGAAGTGAAATCACATCCATATACCCTTCCACCAAAAGACAGCCATTCTTTCTGGAAATAGCCTGCTTACTCTGGTTTAATCCGTAAAGAACATTGGATTTATGATAGATCTCGGTTTCCGGGGAGTTGAGATATTTTGCAGTCTTTACATTATTCTTAAGAATCCTTGCTCCAAAACCTAATACCCTGCCAGAAAAACTGTGAATCGGGAAAATAACTCTTTCCCTGAAACGGTCTACTCCTGCAGGTGTATTTTCCGGGAAGATAGAAAGTCCGGATTTTTCCAGAATTTCCTTGGTATATCCTTTCTCCAGTGCATAAGCTGTAAAAGCATTCTTTTTCTCAGGAGAATATCCAAGCTGAAACTTCTTGATAATATCATCTTTCAACTCTCTTTCTTTGAAATAAGAAAGTCCAATGCTCCTCCCTTCATGCTCCTCCCAAAGAATCTCCTGGAAATAAGTGTTGGCAACCTCATGAATCTTATATAAAAGATCTTTTTCTGTCTGGGCATTTTTTGCTTCCTCAGAAATTTCACGCTGATCTTCTTCAATTTCAATTCCGTACTTTTTGGCAGCGTGGCGAAGTGCCTCAGGGTAAGTGAAATTTTCAATTTCCATAAGGAAAGAGATCGCTGTTCCCCCTTTTCCTGTTGAAAAGTCTTTCCAGATCTGTTTGCTTGGTGAAACAACAAAACTTGGAGACTTTTCTTCATGAAACGGACTGAGTCCTTTGTAGTTAGACCCTGCTCTTTTCAACTGCACGTATTCACCCACAATCTCTTCAACGCGGATTGTGGAGAATATCTTATCAATGGTCTGTTTGGAAATCATGCTGTAAAATTAAGTAATTTTATGGAGAAGTTGGAAGAGTTTCGGAGTTTGAGAGTCGGGAGGTTTGAGGGTTTGAGAATTTCGAGATAACGGGATTCGGGGTTCGAGTTGTTGGGTTTGAGAGTTAGAGGGTTTTAGGGTTAGAGAGTATTTGAGGTTTAAAAGGGCTCATTTAGAATCCAACTTCTGGCGTCTGGCTTCCAGCCTATAATTATTAATTTCTATCTTCTAATCTCTCATTAAAAACTCATAAATCATTATTTTTGCAAAACAAATTAGTATATGCAGTTCACTATCAATACAATCGAAGACTGGCAGGAAGTTGTTGACAGCATCATTCCTCAATTAAAACATAATATTCTTTTACTAAAAGGAAATCTGGGAGCAGGTAAAACCACATTTACTCAATTTCTGCTTAAAAACATGGGCAGCAAGGATGAAGTAAACTCCCCTACGTATTCTATTGTGAATGAATACAATACAGAAAAAGGAAAAGTTTATCATTTTGATCTCTACCGTCTGAAAAACATTGAAGAAGTGTATGATATCGGTATTGAAGAATATCTGGACAATTCTTTTTTATGCATCATCGAATGGCCGGAAGTGTATGAAGAGGATCTTTATGGCCTTAACTACCATACAATGAGCATAGTGAACACGGGTGAAAACAGAGAAATTTCATTCGATTAAATATTATGTATCTTTGCTCATTAATTGAGTGTAAAAAACAATCTGTAAGACATAATTTAATTTAAGGATGAGTACAAATATTTTTACTCCTTTCACAGAAGAAGAATTAATGCCGAAAGAGGAAAAATTGGATGTTATAAAAAAAGGAAAACAATTCAGTATTGGAATTCCTAAAGAAACCTGTCTCAACGAAAGGAGAACCTGCATTACTCCCGACGCCGTACAGGTGTTGGTAGAGCACGGCCATGAGATCATAATTGAAGCAGGGGCCGGAGAAGGTTCATTCTTTACAGATTTACAATATTCGGAATCTGGAGCGAAGATCACCAATGATCCTAAAGAAGCTTTCGGGCAGGATCTTATCCTGAAGGTGAATCCTCCTACAGAAGATGAAATTGAGTACATGAAACCGAATACATATCTGGTTTCTGCACTTCAGATTAATCTCAGAGATAAAGATTATTTCTTAAAGCTTGCAGAGAAAAAAATAAATGCCATCGCTTTTGAATTTATCGTTGATGAATACAAGCAATTGGCTTTGGTAAGATTAGTCGGTGAAATTGCAGGAACCGTTTCTATTTTATATGCCTCTGAATTATTAGCCTTATCAAATGGTTTAATGCTTGGAGGAATTACAGGAGTAAGACCTGCAGAAGTTGTGATCCTTGGCGCTGGAATTGTGGGAGAATTTGCTACAAAAGCAGCCATTGGTTTAGGAGCCAGTGTAAAGGTTTTCGATAACTCTTTATCAAAGCTGAGAAGACTTCATACGATTGTAGACAGCCGTGTACCGACTTCTATTATTGATCCTAAAGAACTGAGCAAAAGTTTAAGACGTGCTGATGTAGTAATCGGAGCTCTTCCAAGATTAAACATGACGCCTATCGTTACTGAAGATATGGTCATGAAAATGAAAAAAGGCAGTGTCATCATTGATATCACGATAGATAATGGTAAAGTGATTGAAACTTCCGAATTAACAACCATGGAAGATCCTTACATCATCAAACACGGTGTTATCCATTGCGGACTTCCAAACCTTACCTCAAGAATGCCGAGAACCACCACCAAGGCCATCTCGAATTTCTTCCTTTCCTATATTTTAAATTATGACGAAGAGGGCGGCTTTGAAAACATGCTGATCCGCAAAAACGAAATGAAGCAGAGCTTATATATGTACAAAGGAAGACATACCAAAAAGATCATCTGCGACCGTTTCGGACTTACGTACCACGATATCAATCTTTTAATTTTCTAATGAAAAAACTGAAATTTTATGCAATAGGCTTCGTTCCGGGGCTTTTGATCGTATTTTTTATTTTAAACAAAAAAGGGGCAAGTTGCAGCGGATATTTACCGAACAGCCGTGTGATTGCTGAAAGTCTTTCCAAAGAATTCAAATATTCTGAAGAGGCTAAAAATGCAATGACGACCTACAAGATTGATGAGAAATTTATAAAAGACAGCATCATTACCAACGGAAAAGTAGACTTTGACCGTAGCCATGCACAGAAAAAACCATGTCCGGATTATCTTATCACTTATCCTGAAAAAAATCCGTCTTACGAAATCACTTTTGAAAAGTGTGAAGAAGCCGTGACGGTAAACGGTCTTAAAAAACTTAAATAGTTTTCAATAACCACAAGCTATGGACGGCAATTACTACATGATTCATGATTATCTGATATTCATCGGAGTTTTTGCCATTTTCCTGTTTCTGACAGTCAGCATTTATCTTTTTAGCCAGAATCAAAAGCTGAAACAGAGAAATACTAAACTAACAGAAACCAATAAACTTATTGAGCAGCGTCTGAATGAAGTTCGTCTGGAACATATCGGCACAAAGCTGAATCCTCATTTGTTTAAAAACATTCTGAATTCAGTACAGTCTCATGCCTATCAGACCTATATGTCACTGGATAAGCTGGCGAATGTGCTGGATTATATTTTATACGAAAGCAACAATAAGTATGTAAGCCCGAAAGAAGAGCTTAGTTTTGCTTTAAGCCTTATTGAGATTAATAAAATCAAGATCAATCCACTTTTTGACTTCAGAATCAAATCAAAGATTAATAAATTGGATGCTTTGTATGAAGAGAAGGTATTTGCTCCGCTGATCTCTGTGGATCTTATTGAAAATGCCTTCAAACATACAGATTTCCTTGCTCAGGACTCTTTCATTTCTATTTATATGGAGCTTGAAGGTGGAATTTTCACTATGAAAGTCAGCAATAAAGCTTCTCTGAAAAATATTCTGGAAAAAGAGAAAAGCGGTTTTGGAAGCCAGTCTTTTGATCAAAGGCTTAAAATGATCTACAGCACCTATTATCAGCTGGAAAGAAGCTCAAAAAATGGAATCTTTACTGCAGAATTAAAAATCAATTTAGGAGAATTCTATGATAAAATGCGTTATTCTGGATGATGAATTGCTGGCCATCAGCTATTTAAAACTTCTATGCGAGCAGATTGAGAATGTAGAAGTGGTAAAAGCATTCAATGATCCTAAAATCTTTCTGAATGAAATAGACAGCCTCGACTGTAATCTGTGTATTCTGGATATTGAAATGCCCGGAATGACAGGTCTTCAGGTGGCTGAGATTATCTCAGGTTCTAAAAAAATCATTTTTACAACAGCTTATAAAGAATATGCAGCCGAAGCTTTCGATTTGAATGTAGTGGATTATGTGAGAAAACCCATCAAAAAAGAAAGATTGATTCAAGCCTTCGAAAAAGCTAAAGAACTGGTAGAAAACACCCCTAAAAAAACTTTTATCGAGTGGAATACGAATATTGGAAAAACGGTTATATTCACAGAACAGATTTCCTACATCAAAACCTCTGAAATTGATAGCAGAGACAAAGATATTATCCTCAGTGACGGAACTACTATTGTACTAAAAAATCTGAATTTTAAAAACCTTCTGGAAATGCTTCCTGCAAAAGATTTTGCTCAGGTCAACAAAAAAGAGATTATTGCACTGTCATCCATTAAGATATTTTCAACCAACGAAATTATCACTACAATTCCTACGGAAGATCACTCTTTTCTGAAACTTCAGATTGGAGATGCTTATAAAAATTCCCTGATGGAGCTCTTCGGAAAATAGATCTTTTTCAAATCTTTCCGGTTTCGTTACAGAATATAAGTCCTTCATTACAACTCCCCTTTTTCAGTATTGAATCCCGTTAATTTTGTATGGAATTAATTGATTTTATAATGAAAAACTTTTTCTATGCTGCAGGACTTCTCATATCCGGCTTGTGTTTTTCCCAGGAAACCTCTTCAAAATTGAAGGTCTCTTTTTTTGACGGAATAGCAGTAGGCGGATATGTAGATCATGGTGCTTACCTCAACTTTACAGGTCCTAATGTAAATATTACCCACAAAAATCTAAAATTCATTCTAGGAATGCTTCCTTCCCTGAGAATTAAAGAAGACCACTCTTCCGGAACCCAAAACAGCCCTATTATGCCTACGCTGGGAGCAGGTCTTACAGTAGTATATCAAAAGATAGCCTTCCAGATCCCTGCCTATTACAATACCAAGACAGCGGATCAGAATGGGAACTGGAAAATAGGAATCGGACTCGGCTATTCTTTCAGATAGATTTTATTACATTTTTTAGAACATTCATTACATTTTAAAAAAAAGAATATTTAACATAACTATATTCTTATCAAATTTGCATAAAATATTGGAATCATGAATTTGGGGAAATACAAAAATATTATTTTTTACATCAGTACCATCGCCTTCTTTTCTTGCCTGATGTACTGGTTTTTTATCCAGGGAAAAACACTGGAAATTGGGGAAAACATTACTCCGAGCAAAGCTACAGGGACTACAATGTGGGAAAATTTTGCGGACTCTTTTCTTACCAATCTTCATCATCCTCTAGCACTTCTTCTTGCCCAAATTGTAACCATTATACTCGTCGCTAAACTTTTCGGATGGATCTGTATAAAACTGAAACAACCTTCCGTAATTGGTGAAATGATTGCAGGTATTGTTTTAGGGCCGTCACTTTTCGGATTGTATTTCCCGGAACTTTCTGCTTTTATCTTTCCTAAAGAATCACTTCCCAATCTGCAGTTTTTGAGCCAGATCGGTCTGATTCTCTTCATGTATATTGTGGGAATGGAGCTTGACCTGAGCGTTTTGAGAAAAAAAGCACATGATGCCGTGGTGATCAGCCACGCGAGTATTATTTTTCCTTTTGCACTGGGAGTTGGGCTTTCTTATTTTATTTATAAAGAATTTGCACCGGAAGGAATTCAATTCAGTTCCTTTGCCTTATTTATAGCCATTGCGATGAGTATTACCGCATTTCCGGTTCTGGCAAGAATCGTTCAGGAGCGAAATCTTCATAAAACAAAAATAGGAACAGTTGTTATTACCTGTGCAGCCGCTGATGATATTACGGCATGGTGTATTTTAGCAGCAGTAATTGCGGTGGTGAAAGCAGGGTCTTTCTCAGGATCAGTATTCGTAATCCTAATGGCTATTCTGTATGTTTTCATTATGATCAAAGCGGTAAGACCATTCCTGAACAGAATTGCAGAGTCTCAGAAAGGTAAAGGTTTTATCAACAAATCGCTGGTGGCTATCTTTTTCCTGATTCTGATTATTTCTTCTTATGCCACTGAGGTTATTGGTATCCACGCTCTTTTTGGAGCATTCATGGCCGGAGCGATCATGCCGGAAAACATTAAATTCAGAAACCTGTTTATAGAAAAAGTAGAAGATGTTGCCCTGGTTTTATTATTACCTTTATTCTTTGTGTTTACAGGATTAAGAACCCAGATCGGGCTATTGAATGACCCTCATCTTTGGAAAATCGGAGGATTGATTATTTTAACAGCTGTTACAGGGAAATTCGTTGGAAGCGCCCTTACTGCAAGGTTTTTGAGAATAAGCTGGAAGGACAGCCTCACCATTGGTGCTTTAATGAACACCAGAGGGCTTACAGAACTTATCGTTCTTAATATTGGTTATGACTTAGGAGTACTGGGGCCTGAACTTTTTGCAATGCTCGTGATCATGGCTTTATTTACAACGTTTATGACAGGGCCGTGCTTGGATCTTATCAATTATCTTTTCAAAGGAAAGAAGTCAATGATAGAAGAAGATGAACATGAAGATAACGATACGAAATACAGAGTTCTTCTCTCTTTCGAAACAGCAAAAGCAGGAAGCAAACTATTGAAACTTGCAGACAATTTCACCCATAAAATGAATGGTAATAAAAGCGTAACAGCCATGAACATTGCCCCTGTGGATGAACTACATGCCTTTGATATTGAAAATTTTGAAAAAGAACAGTTTAAAAATGTTATTGAAACCTCCCATGAGCTTCAGCTTGAAGTGACTACTCTTTTCAAAGCTTCTACCGATGTTGAAAGTGACCTCACGAATATTACCAATAAAGGAAACTATGATCTTCTACTTATCATGCTTGGAAAATCTATGTATGAAGGAAGTTTGCTGGGAAGACTTCTTGGATTTACCACGAAAATTATTAATCCTGAAAAATTATTAAACACCGTAAAAGGAAAAGGTAATATTTTCAACAACTCTCCTTTTGATGATCTTACGCTTCAGGTTTTAGATAAAGCAACCATTCCTGTGGGAATCCTTGTTGATAAAGAATTTAAAACAGCAGACAAGATCTTTGTTCCGATTTTTAATCTAAGTGACTTTTACCTTCTTGAATATGCGAAAAGGCTGATCAACAATAATAATTCTCAGGTTATTATTTTAGATGCTGCAGGACAGATCAGAAATAATATTGAGGTGAAAGAACTCATCAGAAGTATTGAACAGGTAGCTCCTAATCATATTACGCTGTATAATGAGAAAAAGATTGAAAAAGAGTTTCTGAACTCTCAGGACCTGATGCTGATCAGTAGTAAAAGCTGGAAAAATCTGATCGATACCAAGAGTCTTTGGCTGTCTGATATCCCATCAACACTAATAATATCAAATCCATAACACAATAACACACACCGATATTTCTATTTCTATTGAAGCTGTAAATATTATTCGTTGTCTGTAAAGAAAAAACGGGTATATTTATAGCTTCAATTTTTTGGGACATGCTGATTAACAGTGAAAATGGAGTTATAGAGCTGGAAGCCTTTGCTACCACACTTTATAAAGGAATGAGTCTTGATCAGCTGAAACAGTCTGATTTTTATAAAGAAAAGTATCATACTCTCTGGGATGTAAAAACCGGATTTTATTGGTATTATTTTAAGAATATAGAAATATCGGGCTACCAGCTAGCTTTCAGTTTGTGCTTTTTTGGAGATCAATTGGATATCATCCATATGAACACCTCTGAAAAGGCTGATGCAAAAGACTGGAATGAATGGACAGAGGAAAAAGAAATGAATGTTTTCCGTCGGAATAATACTTTTCTGACCAAAGTCCTTGGAATATCACCCACCCAAAAAAAGAAAACACCTTACCCAAGCTGCACCTTCAACTTTCCCTGGGGAAATGTATGGTCGGTCTACGATCCGCGAAGTGCCAGCAGCTTTATGGGAATCAGTTTTAATGAAGAGGAAAAAACAAATAAAAAATAACTTATAACCAAAGAATAAGATAATACTATGTGCCGATACTCCATGATGGTTTACAAAGGTCATTATGCCTGTTTCAACTGCCAGAAAACATTCAAACGACGCCATCTGAAAGATGTGGACCGTGATGCTCAGGTTTCTGTAGAAGCCAAATGCCCGGAATGTGGAAGTCTGATGGCTAATATGGGACTGGACTTTAAATCGCCGGCAAAAAATGATGATAAACAATGGGCGCACATCAAAGATCTGTATACGGTTGGAATCACCTTCCATTCCTGTGGATGTTCCGGACCAGGGTATATTCCTCAGGACAGGAAAGCTATTATTAATTATCTTGAAAAAATCCGCTCAGAATATATGCATGCATTGGTATTCTGGAGATACCGCATAGAACCCGAAAATAAAAAAGAACGCGAACTGGATTATCAAAAAAACAGAGGTCATCTATGGACGGTCAATCATAATGCTTTTAAAGAAACGGTAACCAATCAGGAAGGAATTAATTATTGGCTTAAAAGGATTAATGAAGTGGAAGAAAGACTTAACATTATCAAGGCAGATCAACAGAAATAATCTGCATATTATTCGGCCAACTTCAAAAGCCTTTTAAAATCCTCTTTTATTTTTTTTTCCTGTTCAGCCGGATAATCCGCACTGATAGTAAATCCGCGCCCAGCAGTATTATTGATGAAAATAATATTCCCGTTTTCAAAATAATTCCGGGTTAAAGTAATTTCTGACTTTTTAAAATCAAAGGCTTCCGTATCCTTATTCTCTTTCATTGCTTTGGTATCATAAAAAAGCGGTCGGTTATACCTGTATTCTTTCTCGAAAACAAAAGATAGTTGTCCATTTAACAGATAATATTCGATCAGTACCTGCCCCATTTCTCCGTAATGTCTGGCAATCACTTTTTCCAGCTTTTTATGGGTGTAATAAAATACAGCTTCCCCACCTTCTGCTGATTCCCCTTCAATATCCTTCTTTTTGACAGAAGTCCATTTTGTCATGGAATTGATTCTTTTAAAATTAGCCTGAATAGGTTTCAACCGGTCTTTTAAATCTTCAGTTTTGGCAGTATCTTTTTCGTTGAATGTTTCTTTAATCTTTACCGTATCTTTTGCTTTAGTGGTGAAAAAAACAGAAGACTTCTCTCTAAATTCCTGAGCATTTCCCAAACTTAAACCAGTCAATACAATGAAAACTCCGTATAAAAATCTATTCTTCATATTTGCTTTTTTATAGCTTTAAAATTAATAATAACTTTTGTTTGTATTGTATATCATGAAACCACAAAAGTCACAAAAGTTTCTTATTTGCTTATTTTAAGTTACAACTCAAGCTTTGAAAACTATTATAAGCGCTTAGATTCCTATGGAATGACATAATTGAATGATGGTTTATCCCTACAGTTTATCATTCCGTAGGAATCCAGCCGCATTAAAACAACAAGAAAAGCCTCAACAAAAACTCCAATCCTGACTAAAACCACAACTGAAGACGTTATAATTCCCCTCCTCCGGAGGGGTGGCAAAAATTCAAAGAATTTTTGACGGGGTGGTTTTCTGTACAACATCAATCTCGTGTCGTAATTCTACGACAATTTCTAAAATTTAACCTCAAAAATGAATTTCCAATAGAGTTTTTTAATAGCTTTATCAGATAATTCACATTGGATGGAAATTGATTTCTTACAATATCAGGTACGAAATGGAGACACGCTGACCTCTATCGCTTCCCGGCTTGGCATGACCAGTGAGGAGCTAAAACTCTTTCACAATTCCCATTGTCAAAAGATGGATACAGTCTGGTTTGAAAGCCTCAATGAAGTGAAAAACATCTTTGTTCCTACAAATTTTAAAACCAAGGAACAAAAAGAGCAGGAAAGAAAAAATACTTTTCCTTCTCTGTGGTCTGATTCTTTTTTTGCTAAAAGATATACAGTAAACGAAACTTTTGAAAGTCCGTATGAATCTTCGGTCAACATCAGTTATACCATTGAGCTCAATCTTCGCAAAGATAAAAATACAGGTCGGTATATTCTGAGTTATCTTCAAAGCGATTTTAAATCTGACGGAAATACACCTGATGATAAGGTAAGCAGTATTTCCATTGTATGCATGCAAAGTATTATGCCTCTTGAATTTGTCATCAATGAACAGGGTAAGATCACCGGATTTGCAGACCATAAGAAAATGACAGACACTTTTTTCGAACAACGTAAAGAACTTGAGGAATTTTATGTAGGTGAAATTTTTCAAAACTATATGAATACGTTTGAAAGAAATATCAACGATGAAATGTTTTTATTAAAGCAGTTTCAGAGTACACTCCTGTTTCAGACCCTGTTTCCAAAGATAGAATGGTTTCAGAAGAAGGCAAGCTGGAAAGAATCTTTCTATTTAATACAAAACTCTTTTCCTGTACAATGTGAACTTAATATTGAACAGTCAAACGATGATGAAAACTCTGCTTTGACCATTTTAAACGGTAAAATCACAGAACGATGCACTTCACAGGAGATTATACGCGGCATTAAGTTTAAAGATTCTGTGGCTGAAGCGGCTTCAGGAACTACTATATTAGAATACACCACACACACCAAAAATAAGACCCTACTTCAGGCGAAAGCATCTGTTGTACTCAGTCATGAAGAAGGGTTGATACACCAACATCACATCAATATAACACAAGGATAATATGAAAAATTATGTCACACAGAAAGGCGATACATTCAGTTCTCTGACCCGGCAGTTTAAGCTGAAAAATGAGGACATTTTGAAAACCTATCATAATCTTCACTGCCCACCGGAAGACGTTATGCAGGAAGCTGTTCCAGGAAAAACGATTTTAATTCCGGAAGATCCTCAGCTTATGGCTGAAGAAATGGAACCTCAAAACACGTCTAACTCTTCACAGCAGGAATCTGCAGAGGAAATGTCCGCAAGTGAAGAAAACCCTACAGAAGAGAAGCCTGAAGACGGAGAACAGACATCTGAAAATACGGAACAGCAATCTGATAAAGAGGAAAAAAAAGATAAAAAAGAAGACAGTGGATCCAGTCCTCACGAAGGAAAATATTTCATCGTGCAGAAAGGGACAGTGCAATGCAATCAGGGATTTAAATTTCCAAAATTTAAAGTAACCAGCCATCAGAAACATTACTGGAATGATGAGGAAGGACAGGCAGACTATCTCGCTGTAACGGAAGATGATCTTCAGCTTGATCCTGCTGCACAACCATTCGGACAGTGTAAACTTAAGCCTACTTCCGGAGGATATCTTCCCTGTGCTTACGCTCCTGCCGGAAAATGGCAGAAAACGTATGAAAAAGTAAAAGTCATGGGAAAAAGCTGCCTTACGGAGATTTCAGAACTGATGTGCAGCACAGGAGGAAAAATAACGATTCTCAAGCACGGGCAGCAAAGTGAAACCAGCAAAAGCCAGGTGGGGAAAGCGAATACGCAGGAACAGCAAGTCTACAACCCTGTTGTAGATTTTGATGCATTCAAGGAGGATACAAAAGGTATAGACGAACTTTATTACAGCTAAGCCATGACAGGAAATATTATCGGGAATCAGAATCCTATGGTAGGAAAAACCTATCCCTACGAAATACAACCTTCCGGCCTCTCATTCGGGTTGAAAGGAGAATATGAATGGCATCTTTATAAAAAACAAAAAAACGGAGCCTGGAAAGATATCACCAACCAACCCAAAACCGGTGAAAAAGTAACCTACAACTTTGGAGAAATAGCACTGGGAATAGAATTTCAAATGAAAGTCTACGAGACTAAGAAAGGAATTTTACCTGGACTTTCCACAACTAAAGAATTGGTTGCCAGCATCATATTAATACCTACCAGTAATAAAGTTTCAAAAATAGATAAAGTAGTGCTCTTTAACAGAGAAGGAACGAATGTTAATAAAGCCAGTTATCGTGATACTCTGGTTGCTCAGGCTCACTGCATCGCCATGTTTAATAAAGAGATTGAATTCCATCTTTGGGAGGATGATGCGCCTGGAAAAGGTCATGACCCTGTTATCAATAAAAATAACCGCCATACCCGAAGTTATAAGGCCCGGGTTAATGAAAAAGGGATTGCAGAAGTACAAATACCTTTGATGTCTGATGAAAAAATCCTTCGTCAGATAGCCAATCAGTTTATGATGAGAGGTGATAAAAATGAAGGAGCCCATCACGAATACTATGTTACAGCAACTTACTCAGGGAAAATTCAGGGAGCCAGCCAGGTGAATGTAGATGTTGCCAATCCGGATTATAAAGGACAACCTCAAAATAATCCAAAGCCTAAACCTCAGCCTCAAAAAGACACTCCAAAATTCCCGTCCGGACAAGGAGGCGCACCCAAACAGTCCGATCCTAAGGGAAATATTATAGAAGCTGTTTTTATTGATGATACCGGAAAAGAGCTTTCCAAAGTCGCTGTAGGAGATAAAGTGAGGGTAAGAATTCACTCTAAAAATATGGTGGGGAAACACATCCAGTATGTAGTTTGGGAATATGACACTACTTCCAACGATGAAGTCTACAGAAGTGGAAATATTAAAATTCCTGCCGATGTATGTGACACTTCAGGATTTGTCATTAGCAAAGATATTTTTGGAAAAGGAATAGACTCTCGTATCGGCGATCCGGATGCAAATAAACAAAACTATTTTATAGAAATTATCTCTAAAGAACTATCCGCTGAATCTCAGAAATTTGGGGTAAATTCGGAGGGCTTGATGGAAGTGGAGAAGGTGAAGAGTGCGGCGGGGGTGCAGAAAACGGAAAAACCTGAAAAACAAGGAAGTTGTATTTGCCAGGAACAATATAAAGACTTAGTTTGGGGAGGAAAAGTGAGTTGTGAGTTTAGGAAGAAAGTGATACAAATCGCAAAAAACTTGGAATTGCCACAGAAAAATTATGAAGGGGCTAATTGGTTAATGACAATTATGGCTCTAGAATCGGCATATTCATTCAGCCCTAAATGTGGAACTTTTGGAAAAAATCCTGATGAAAATAGTAAATATAAATATATTGGGTTAATACAATTTGGAAAAGCGGCTGCAGAGGAAATAGGAACAACAAGAACCCATTTAATGTCATTAACTGCAGAGCAACAATTAGACTATGTTGAAAAACATTTTAAGAAGAAAATATATCAAAATTTATTAAAAAATAGAACTGCACTTTACTTAGCTGTAAATTACCCAAACTCTACATCTCATGCATCTGAAAGAAACTATGTTGTTTATGATAACACAAAAGATGCATATGATGACAACCCAATGTTTAAAAGAGAGACACACGAGTTTTGGATTGATAAAGCTGGTAAAAAACAATACTATAAGGGTAAGGAAGGGAAATCTTATGTTTGGGAATTCGAAGAGGCATTAAAAGAAGTAGAGGAATTAGGACAATCTAATAAAACAAAGACTTTCACATGCGACAATAATAGTACAAAAAATGATAATATTAGTGCAAAAGATATTGTCACTTATCATATATATCATGATAACAAAATTGAAAAACATATACCTAAAAAAATAAAAGAAGGTAATGAAACTAAATATAAATATGTCTATCACGATTCAAAAGGAAATGAGCATGAAATAACTACTGTAGATTGGCATACAACTAGAGAAAAAGGTGTTGGACAAGTTTATAAAACTAAACCAACTCATGCAAAAGTTCTTTCTGATCAAAATGTTTCTGAAGGAAATACATCTAGACGTGTAAAATATGAAAACGGAGATATTGCAGAATATGGAACTCATCCTAAAAAAGGAATTATTTGGTTATTATATAAAGCAGGAAAAAATAATGTTGAATTAATTAAAATGCCAGATAGTTTAAATTATAAAAAAGATGGAGTTTATATTGCTTATAGCTTTTCAAAAACTCAAAGAAGATATACTGGAGCTGATTCTTTTGCTGGATTTATTGGATATTTAGCTAAATCTGGATACAAACTAACCACAACGGGTAGTTGTTTTTCTGAAGGATCAAGCTTTCCCAGTCAAGAACATTGTAATGGAAGAAGTGTAGATACACTTTATTTAAGTATAGTTGAACAGGATCAAAAGGTAATCGACAGTGCAATATTTTTCCATTTTACAGAAGTTTTAAAGGGAGTAAATGCTTACTGCCAAAAACTAAAAAGAGCTGGTAATGGAGGTTCCCTTCACAATAGTCATTTACATTCTGGAAATTTTAATAGTAGTGTTATAAAAACAATTAAAGAAAAATGAAAAACCTAATTATTTTATTATCATTCTTAAGTATTTTTTCTTGCAAAAAAGCGCAAGAAAAAATTTCAAAACCATCTTTCTCCCAAGAAATTTCCATTGATAAAAATTGGAATGGTGATGCGTTAATTTCAGATTTGAATTTTGTAAAATCTATAAACCCTACTTGTAAATTAAAAACTACTTTTTTTAATAGATCGGAAAAACAAGTTGAAGAGGATGATTCTAAATGTGCCTTATCTAAAATTAAATTCGATTACGAAAAGTTAAACTCTTTAAATAAAAAAAGCAATATTGGAAAAATTGCTTCTAATATAGAATTATTTATTAAAAATACTGTCCCTAAAAGTGATAATGCAGATTTAAGTTACCAAACGACATTGTATATTGAAAAAAATAAAACAACAACTGACTCGATTGTTATTTACCAATCTTTTAATTTTTCAGAAGCATTAACTGTAAAAACAAAGTATTATTACCTTGATAAAAGTGAAATTCACTTATTAGATATAGTAGAAGATGAATCTGGAACAAATGTTGAAAAATGGGAACATTATAAAATAAATTCTTTAGGCAAAATATCGTTAGTACAACAAAAAACTTTCTCGAAAGATAATAATATTACGAAAACAGATATTAATTTCTGGAAAGGGGAATATCATTTTGAAGCATCAAATAGAGATGAAGCAAAAACAATTTTTAACATCACAATAAATTCTCTTGAAGATATTTCTGTAGATGTTACTGAAGAAGGAATCAAAAATACATATTCCCAATTAAAAGCTGAAGAAGTCAATAATCAAAAAATTAAAATAAAATATGATAATTCTTCTGAAGATATGGGAATTATTTATATTGAGAAATCTGATGACAGTTATTTTATTTCGGGGAATCCAATATATTTTATCAATCCTGGAAATAATGAAATGCCTTTACAAAAATTAAAAAATAAATAATTCTCTTTTTTTACCGTTTGAAAGTCAATATTAATAAACACCAAATGATAAAGCCTTTTTTAATTTCATTATCACTCATATTTTTTTCATGTTCATATAAACAAAAGGAAAAGATAACTGAAAAAGAAACTGAAATAATCGAAAGTTATTTCACCCATCATAAATTCAATAATACTGAGGAAAATTTTGATAAAATCAACAAAGGTCTACTTGGTATTAAACCTGATAAGCTTCAAAACGGATATAATAATCTCTTAATATTCAATGAAGCTACTAATTATCAGATATCAAAGGAAGGAAAATATATTAAAATAGGTAATGATATTTTACCTGATTTAGATAATGTCAAAGCAAGTATAAATAGTAATCAAAAACATCCTTATTTTGAGGAATTATTAACTCTGAACAAAATTATTTATCAGGATGATTTAACATCCATTTTGAACGTAGCATCTAAAAATCCTGATCTTGCAATTGATTTGGTAACTCTATTTAATTATGAAAAGAATGAAGCTCTTTTTAATTCTGCAATTAGAAATATTCAAAATTGGGATGATATTGAGCAAAGTTCGAGACTATCATTTATATTCTACAATAGTACAACGGATGTATTTAAGATTAGAGAAAAGCTATTGGAAAAACTAAAATCAAAAGATTCATTTTTATATGCACTGACAACTTATCTTGCCGATAATAAAGACAATATCACCAAAAAGAATGATATTCCAGATTCAACATTACAAAAAGCTATTGCTTATCTTTTACAACTTGGATTCGAAGGCAAAGAAAATATTGATATACAATCAGATAAAACATATTTATTATTAAACAACGTCTATGTTTCTCACCCGGAATTAAAAGACTCTTTTCAAAAAAATAAATATTATGGTTATCCTTCTCTTGAAAAGTACTCAAAAGATTATGGACTTATTCAAGAAGATAATCAAGAAAAAGTATATTCAAGAATAGTAGACCCCGATGGATTTACCAATCTAAGAAAAGATAAAAATACATCATCTCAAATTCTACAAAAAATAAACACAGGTGAACAAGTCGAGGTTTTAGACCAAAGTGGTGATTGGTGGCTGGTAGTTTCTAAAGAAGGTAAAAAGGGATATGTTCACAAAAGCAGAATAAAATCAGAATAAATATACTAGCAAATGATGAAGCCTCTTCCAATCCTAATGTAATTCTGTTTTTTTTAACTCCCAAAACATCAATTAACATCATCTATATATAATTTAGAAAAGAAATTTCGTTTCATTTGAAAAATATTTTTACCTTTGCCTTGTGAATTTTAACAACGGAACATATTATTATAGAATTTTTACCTCAGCTCTGGGATAGGGATTCTTATGAATATAATTTAAAACCTCGTCCTAGGGACGAGGTTTTTTTATTTTAAAAAATAGAGAAAGATGAAAATAAGTATTATTGGAGTAGGGTTAATTGGTGGTTCGATGGCCTTGAAATTAAAGGAGAAAAACATCGCCAGCTTCATCTATGGAATCGATAACAATACACAACATATCAGTGACGCATTAAACCTGAAAATAATTGATGCCGGAGTAGACCTGGAACATGGAATTAAAAATTCGGATCTGATTATTCTTGCCATTCCTGTAGATGCTGCCAGAAAATTACTGCCTACTGTTTTAGACCTTGTGTCTGATCAGCAGACCGTAATGGATGCAGGCTCTACCAAAGCAGGAATTGTAAATGCTGTGAAAGACCATCCGAAACGTTCCAGGTTTGTGGCATTTCACCCGATGTGGGGAACAGAAAACAATGGTCCAAAATCTGCCATTGCAGAAAGTTTCTCCGGAAAAGCAGGCGTGATATGCAACAAAGAAGAATCTGCGGACGATGCATTGAGTACTGTTGAAAAGGTAGTCAATGCCCTTGACATGCACATGATTTACATGGATGCAAAAGATCACGATGTTCACACGGCTTATATCTCTCATATCTCCCATATTACATCTTATGCCCTTGCCAATACCGTATTGGAAAAAGAACGTGAAGAGGAAACTATTTTCCAGCTTGCCAGTTCCGGTTTCTCAAGTACGGTACGTCTTGCCAAGTCGCATCCTGAAATGTGGGTTCCTATTTTTAAGCAAAACAAAGAAAATGTGTTGGATGTACTGAATGAACATATCTCTCAGCTTAGAAAATTCAAATCTGCCCTTGAAAAAGAGAACTATGAATACCTTGAAGAACTGATCACCAATGCCAACAGGATCAGAGGAATTTTAAGATAAAATCTCTTTATATGATACTAAAAGCCCAGTGGTTTTTACTTTTATTTTATTAAGAAACCCTTAGTCAGTAATGTCTAAGGGTTTTATATTTTTAAAACAGTGTTATTTCTATTAACATTCCGGAACGTTCACCGCAATGGCTAATCCACCTTCCGAAGTTTCTTTAAAACGGTCACTCATCGACTGAGCGGTTTCCCACATCGTCAGAATCACCTCATCCAATGTTACTTTTGCTTTGGTAGGATCACTTTCCAAGGCAATATTTGCGGCAGTAATGGCTTTCATAGCTCCCATGGTATTTCTTTCAATACATGGGATCTGTACCAGTCCTTTGATGGGATCACATGTTAATCCAAGGTGATGTTCCATAGCAATTTCTGCTGCCATCAATACCTGTCCGACACTTCCACCCAGAATCTCCGTAAGTCCGGCCGCTGCCATTGCAGAGGAAACTCCGATTTCCGCCTGACATCCTCCCATTGCAGCAGAAATGGTTGCATTTTTCTTGAATAATGTCCCGATTTCTCCAGCTACAAGCAAGAATCTCACGATATCATCTTCACTAATAAATGGTGTAAATGCTTGAGAATACATCAATACCGCCGGAATTACGCCACTCGCTCCATTGGTCGGTGCCGTAATAATTCTTCCGAAGCTTGCATTCTCTTCATTCACTGCCAGAGCAAAACAGGCAATCCATTTGTTAATATTCGTAAAGTTTTCTTCAGCATCTACCACTTGCTGGAACCATTCGTCTTTATTTTTATAAATTTTGTCTCCCAGCAGCTTTCTGTTGATTCCTGCAGCTCTTCGGGTAACATTCAGTCCGCCCGGAAGAATCCCTTCCTTGTTTACCCCTTTGTAAATGCATTCTTTAATCTGCTGCCAGATGTAAAGCGCTTCCTGTCTCGTTTCTTCCTGAGTCCTCCAGCTTTCTTCATTCATGAAAATCAAATCTGAAATCTTATCAAATCCCAGTTTCTCACAATATTTTGCAATATCCGAAGCCTTATGACAAGGATACAATGTACGAACACACTGCTTTTGAATTGAGTTTTTTTCCTGGCTGGCAATAAAACCACCTCCTACAGAATAAAAATCCTGTACAAGTTCAGTTCCGTCTTCAAAAACAGCTCTGAAAATCATTCCGTTGGGATGAAAATCAAGGCTCTTTTTCATATTCAGAATCAAATGATGTCCGTAAACAAACGGAATCACCTTCTCCCCTCCAAGATTAATGGTTTGAGTACTTTTGATGTATTCTATTTTCTCATCAATTTTTGAAGTATTGATCGTCTTAAAATCTTCCCCATTCAAACCAAGCATTCCTGCAATATCAGTTCCGTGCCCAATCCCCGTTTTTGCGAGTGAGCCAAAAAATTCAAGAAAAACCTCTTTAACTTCTTCGATTGATCTTTCTCTTTTTATAATCCTGATAAATGCTGCTGCTGCATTCCAAGGTCCCATCGTATGCGAACTGGATGGGCCTATTCCTACTTTAATAATCTCAAAAACCGATATTGATTCCATAAATGATTCGTCATTTTCCTCAAAAACAAAGATACATGATAAATCCTAATATATGCATAGCAAAATCTTAGATTTATTTGGCTTTGACAGTTTATAAAACAAGTATTTTTGTAGATTAGCTGGTTGTACGAATTTCCAATTATATTGTTCTTTTTAATCATTTTTTTAAATGGAAACATTAATTAAAAGCATTTTACAGCATGCCCAACTAAGTTCGGAAGAAATAACAGTCTTTAAAAGTTTCTGGACCGAAAAAAAATTGGAAAAAGGTGATTTCCTATTGAGAAACGGGGAAATCTGCCGCCATGACAGTTATATCATTTCAGGTGTTTTAAAAGCTTTCTGCATCAATGAAGACAACGGAAATGAGGAAATTCTCTTTTTAGCTATTGATCACTGGTGGGCCACAGATATTGCCAGTTTTTCAAAACAGAAACCCTCCATTTATAATATTCAGGCAGTGGAAAAAACAAAACTCCTACAGATTAGCCATCAATCCTTTCAAAAAATGCTGAAGGAAATTCCATCTTTAGAAAAATACTTCAGAATTATTCTGGAAGGCTATCTCGGAACCCTTGAGAAAAGAGTTGTATTTAACCATATGCACAAAGCTGAACAAAAATATTATGATTTTCTGGAAACTTACCCCAATATTTCTTCCAGAGTTCCTCAGTATCTGATCGCTTCCTACCTCGGTGTAACTCCTGAATTCATCAGCCGGATCAGGAAAAAAAATAAATCCTCTTGAACTAGATCAATTTTTCAGCAATAAATAATCAGGAATTTTGCTGGTATAAATTCTTAACAAATGAAAATACTGATTATTAATGCCAGTGTAAGAAATGAAAGATCTTACAGCCGAAAACTAACCCAGCTTTTCGTTGAAAACTGGAAAACAAAATATCCTCTTGACACGTTCACCTACAGAGAAGCGGGAACTGATACGATTCCCAATATTGATGAATCCTGGATTGCAGGCGCTTTCAAAAGATCTTCAGACAAAACTGAAGAAAACCAAAAGCCTTTACAGCTGAGTAATGAACTGGTCAAAGAGCTCAAAGAACATGATGTATATGTCATCGGAACTCCCATGTATAACTGGTCTATTCCGTCCGGATTAAAAGCTTATATTGATCAGATCATGCGAATCAATGAAACGTGGAAATTCCGATCCGGAGTTCCGGATGGTGATTATGTAGGACTTCTTGAAAACAAAAAGCTTTTTATTCTCTCAACCCGTGGCGATACCGGATACGGAGAAAATGAAAAGAACGGACACATCAATTTTCAAACGACTTATCTGAAGCATATTTTTGGGATCATGGGCGTGAAAAATATCATCATTCATTCCTTGGATAATGAGGAATTTGGTGGTGAAATCTTTGAAAATTCTAAAAATAAAATCTTCGAAGCCATTGAATCCATTCAATAAAGTACTTCTGATTTTAATTAATATCATTCAGGACATTAGGTAATACTTAATGTCCTTTTTGTTAACTAAAACTTTCCTCATGCTGAGACAGATCAAGCCCTTTGTTTTCAGACTCTTCAGAAACTCTTAAGGTAATTATTGAATCGGTAAGTTTATATAAAATGAATGATCCAAAAAATGTAAAAACAGAAACCAAAACCAATGCTGCCATATGATGAAGAAAAACATCCACTCCTCCATGAAGCAGACTGGCATTTTCCCCATGAGCAAAGACAGCCGTAAGAATCATTCCCATAATCCCTCCTACTCCATGACAGGCAAAAACATCCAGTGTATCATCTATTTTCTTTAATCCTTTCCAGTTGACCATCACATTTGAAACGATAGCAGTAATAAATCCGATAAAAAGACTTTCCTGAATGCTTACAAAACCACATCCGGGAGTAATGGCCACCAGTCCTACTACTGCTCCGATACAGGCTCCCAAAGCCGAAACACTTCTCCCATTGATTCGGTCAAAAAAGATCCAGGTCATCATTGCTGAAGCAGAGGCAATAGTAGTTGTTCCAAAGGCTGTAGCAGCAGAGGCAGAAGCACTCAAAGCAGATCCTGCATTGAACCCAAACCATCCGAACCACAGCATTCCTGTTCCCAAAAGTACATACGGAATATTAGAAGGTTCATGATGCGGATTTTTTCGGTTTCCTACTACCCAAGCTCCTGCAAGTGCGGCAAAACCGGCACTCATATGTACTACCGTTCCGCCTGCAAAGTCTTTTACTCCAAAATATTTGTTTAAAAGGCCTTCCGGATACCATACCATATGACAAAGCGGTGTATAAATAAAGATGCTGAAAAGAACGATGAATAGTAAATATGAAATAAAACGAACCCTTTCTGCAAAAGATCCGGTAATAATAGCCGGAGTAATAACAGCAAACTTCATCTGAAACAAAGCAAAAAGAATAAAAGGTATCGTAGGGGCCATCAACTTATGAGGCAGGTTTCCTACTCCGCTAAAGAAAGGATAGCTTAATGGATTTCCAATAATTCCATAATGTTTTCCTGCAATGGTAATTCCCAGAGACTCACCAAAGGATAAAGAAAAACCAACTACTACCCAGACCATAGAGATAACTCCTAAAGCAATAAAGCTCTGCAACATCGTAGAAATCACATTTTTCTTCCCCACCATTCCTCCATAAAAAAAGGAAAGTCCCGGTGTCATCAAAAGAACGAGTCCCGCTGCTGCGAGAATCCAGGCTACGTCAGCGCCCACAATTTTATCTTCACTTAAAAATGCTCCCGTATCAGTAATATCTGCAGCTGGATTCCAGAACAAACCTCCAATTGCAACCAGAGTGATAACAGAGAATGAAACAATCCATTTTAATCCTATTTTCATAAAATTTATATTTAACCCTATCAAATTTAAATATAAATTCCACAAAAATCACATTTTAAAACACAATACCCCTAAAAAAACACTATTTAATAAATAACATCATAAAATTTTAACAAAACACCTCTTTCAGTATTTTAGAAACTTCTTTGGATTTTGTAGCGGGAAAAAGATGGGTACCTCCCTTCACCACATAATCCGGATGGGAATAACGGATAGGGAAAACGATGTCTTTATCACCAAGAATCTGAATCACGTCAGGATTTTCATCAAACTTCCATTCAGAAACCTTTTCTACAGACCACTTCAGATAATAAGGGTCTCTTACTTTAAAATATTGAAGAAGTTTAGGATTTTTAGGATCAAAAAGTTTTCGGATAACAGCATATACATTGGCTGCTTTATCGTTGAACAATC
The DNA here is from genome assembly GCF_031324065.1 of Chryseobacterium metallicongregator. Classification (NCBI taxonomy): domain Bacteria; kingdom Pseudomonadati; phylum Bacteroidota; class Flavobacteriia; order Flavobacteriales; family Weeksellaceae; genus Chryseobacterium; species Chryseobacterium metallicongregator. The sequence goes on along the minus strand of NZ_JAVIXS010000015.1, from coordinate 152,094 downwards.
CTACAGGAAGAATTCTTGGAATTTTGGTAACCTCACCGGTCTTTATAAATTTAGATTTTTCTTTATCTGATTTTATACTTCCAAGGATCACTACTTTTTCTGCAGGTTTCAATTGATTAATCTCCTGCACAATAATTCCTCCGAAAGAATAACCTAGCAGGCAGAATGGTTCTGAATCATCTACTTTCTCTGCCATTCTTTTGACATAAGCATCGAAAGGCTCATTTTTTTCAGGAATAAGCCAGTCTATAAAAATCAATTCACAGTGTTTGGGAAACTCTATTCTTTCAAGGACCTTAAAGTCTGCTCCCAGACCGCTTACGATATAAATTTTCATACTACTAATTTATAAAAATACCGGGAAACAGAGAATAGCTGCAAAAAAAATGAGACGTTCCCGGGAACATCTCATTTCTATATTGATCATATTGGATCTTATTTTTTCTTCTTCTGAATTCTATTTTCGTTATCCAGCATTTCAGTAGTCACTTTGAACTGAATATCCATTTCATTCTTAATGAAATAATCTTTCAATGAAGACTGATAGAATACTTTAAAGTCTCTTCTGTTCAGGGAGAACTTGGCAGACTCAATAGATGTGGTAAACTGAGTAACATATACATTCGCAGGGAAAGAGATTGTTTTTCTCACTCCTTTAAGGGTAAGGTCACCGTATACTGTTGAATTGTATTCACTGTTTGCTAAAGGAATAATTTTAGTCAAATGGAATTTTGCAATAGGGAATTTTTTCACTTCAAAGAAGTTCGAGCTCTTCAAATCGTTGGTAAGCTTGATCTGATCTTCATCAGAAACATCTCCCGCCATCATACTTCTCATATCTATTACAAACTCTCCATCAACAAGCACCGTATGGTCAAAGTTGAATTTTCCGCTTTTTAGCTTTACTGTTCCTGAGTGGGAAGTTTCTTCAGTTTTCACCACCTTATACCCCCACCATCTGATCTCTGATGAAGTCACTTTAGCAACCTTATCAAATTTCTTTTGGGCAGAAACAAATGATATACTTGCGCACACCATAGCAAACAATAGTAATCTTTTCATTCTTTTTTATTTACAATTCAACAAAAATAAAAAAAAGTGTAGAACTTCTACACTTTTAATAATCTTTTTTTGATTAATTTATTGAGCAGTTACCTTTACAAGCATATCAATATCATCTTTCACAAAAACATCCTGCATCGTAGACTTGTAAGCTACATCAAATTTTTGTCTGTCGAAAGAGAATTTGTTGGATACTAAACTTACCACTCCTTTGCTGTAAGAAATCTTAGCAGGGAAAGAGATTGGGCTTGTTTTTCCTTTTACAGTAAGGTTTCCTGTTACAAGAGAGCTATACACTTTATCGTTGTTTTTCTTTACTCCTGTAATTTTGAAACTTGCAGTTGGGAATTTTTCAACTTCAAAGAAGTCACCATTCTTAAGGTGTCCGTTTAATTTCTGCTGATACTCTCCTGTAAGGTCAGTAGAACTGATTGAAGTCATATCCAATACGAAGCTTCCGCCTACCAATTGGTTTCCTTTCATTACCATATCTCCAGACTTTACTTTTACAGTACCGTCGTGAGAACTAGCCTCAGATTTTGCTACTTTATATCCCCACCAGTGTACATCAGACGCTACTACTTTTTTTGATTGTCCGAAAGCTAAACCACCAGCCAAAACTGCTAATAAAAATATTTTTTTCATTGAATAGAGTTATTTACTTATTTAATGATGCAAATGTAAGTATCTTATTCAATAGATTTCATTGATGTATATCAATAAAATTTATTATTTTCATGAATAATATCATTCCATAAAAAAACTCCGGATTTCTCCGGAGTTTTATTTTATAGCTGATAGTAAGCGGTGTAAAGCGCTATACCATTTAATGCGGTGTGATTTTGCTTGACCAGATAAATAGGAGTATTTTTAAGCATTTCCTCCATTTTATCACTGATCTTGAATTTCTCGTAGAATTTCGCCTTATCGATATATTCTGCGATCATCTGTGGAATATCTCCGGCAATCAGTAATCCTCCGGTAGCTTTTAATTTTAAAGTTAAGTTATTCGCTTCTCTTGCCAGAAACTCAAGGAAAGTATCTAAAGCGATTCTGCAGATCAGTACATTTTCCTCTACAGCAGCTTTATATAATTCCTCCACGAAATTCCCCTGTGCAAGACGTTCTCCCAGCCATTCCGGTTCAGGATGTCTTTTCACATCTCTTAAGAATCTGTAGATATTGAATAAACCTGACTTTGAAAGTACATTTTCCCAACTTACAATACCATAGATATTATTTAGGAACTGATAAAATTCAACTTCTACGTTGGTTCTTGGTGAAAACTCAGAGTGCCCTCCTTCAGTTGCGAAAGGTCTCAGGTATTTTCCGTCAAAGAAATATCCCGCTTCTCCCAATCCGTTTCCGGGAGCAAGAACCGCTACGTTTCCTTTTTCAAGATGTCCGCTTGTATAAATGGCTTCAAGATGATCATCCTCAAGAAGAGCCATTCCATAAGCAGAAGCTTCCAGGTCATTCAGCATTTCTACTTTTTCAAACCCGAAATCACGTGCATATTCAGCAATATCTAAATGCCATCCCAATCTTGCAGGGCTGCTTTTCCCGTCCAATACAGGACCAGGCACTGCCATCCCCAGACGTTTTACATTTTCAAGCTGATTATCCTGAATAAACTTCTTTAAAATATCTGAAAAAGAAGCATACTCTTTGGTTGCAAATTTATTTTCTACTTTTATCTCAAGACCTCCGTTCCCGGAAACGAAATAGCCTAAGATTGTTATATCTTCACGGAGGCTTGCTCCAATGATAGAAACATTATCATTATTACTGTTCTCTACTCCTGGTAAATAAAGTGGAAATTTTGGATTCAGAATCATAACCTCAAATTTTACCAAATATAATAATTGTTTTTGTAAATCCTGCACGCAACAAAAAAACCTTTCCACTTTCGTGAAAAGGTTTTGGTTAATAATTGTTTATATATTAAATCTAACTACTTTCCTAATGGAATATTGTAACCGAATCCTACTCCGATATTCCCCACATTATAGTCCTGACCTGGCAAATCTCCTTTTGTACCTACAAAAACCTTTTGGTATTGTACGAAGAAATTCCAGTCTCTGTTGTGGTATCCGATCTCCGGTTTAAGGTAGAAACCTCCGCTTGCTCTTTCAACACTTGTATTTGAGGCCACTGTTTTATCGCCAACCAGGAATCCGTATCCTAAATCCGTTCCGAAATAGAAACCGGTTTGTTTTGGATAAATTCTGATTAAAGCTGCTACAGGAACTACTCCTACATCATTGTTTTTATATCCGTTGTTTTCTTTACCGAAATAGTGAGTATATCCTGATGCGATACCTAATCCGAATCCTGGTGTAATCAGATTCTGGTACGCTACATCCACTCCTACTGCAGCGGAAAGATTATCTGCGGGAACTGCTAAACCAACATTTGCACCTACCTTGATCATATTGTTCATTTGAGCACTTTGGGCGCTTGCGATACCTGCTGTTAAAATACCAGCCAGTACTATTGCTTGTTTAAACATTTTCATAACTCTAATTTTTAAATTTTACTAAACAAGAGGATGTAAAAATCATGCCAAGCAAAGGTTTTTCTTGTATTTTAACATTCAAAAAATACATAAAACAATGAATATCAATATATTAATTTTAACAAAATTTAAATAATTGTTTAACAAAATTTATCAAAAAATGACAGCTAAAAAGTGAATTAAAGGATGGAAGATAGGAAGCTGGATGCTGGAAGAAATATAACTCCATACAATCAACCCTATTTCTACGATCCAAAACTTCCAACTCCAAACTTCCGCTTCCAGCCCTCTCAACAATATTAACAATCCTTAACCCGTTATCATTTTAACCTTTTTCTTCAAAATACATCAAAAAATAAATTCTCCATGATGGCTGATTCATTATTAAAAAACAAGCATCTTCTTTGGCGAGCAGGTTTTGGCGTTGGCATTAATCAAATAGATGATTTGAAAAATAAAAACATTAAAACGTTGATGAATGAATTATTTAAAGAAGAAAGCTTCAGCGAAATCACTTACGACACTCCTGATCCGGTTTCAGCAGAAGATTATATGAGCAGTACAGCTCCTGCAGAAAAGAAGAAAGAAATGCAGCGGATCAACAGGGAACAAAATAACGAACTGAACCTGAATTTTCTGAACTCCATCGTTAACAGCAAGGAACAGATGAGAGAAAAGATGGCCTTTTTCTGGCATGGACATTTTGCATCAAGAGTACAAAATCCAAGGTTCAACAAACAGCTTTTGAATACAATCAGGAAAAATGCACTGGGAAATTTCAAAGATCTGCTTTTTGAAGTAAGTCAATCACCAGCCATGCTTAATTTCCTGAATAATCAGCAGAATAAAAAGGATCATCCTAATGAAAATTTTGCCCGTGAAGTGATGGAATTGTTTACGATGGGCAGAGGAAACTACACAGAAAAGGATGTAAGAGAAGGAGCCAGAGCTTTCACAGGATGGAGCTATGATAAAGAAGGGAATTTTAAAGAAAGAAAAAATCTTCATGACGAAGGCAGCAAAACGTTTTTAGGAAAAACCGGCAACTTTGACGGAAATGATATTCTCAATATTATTCTGGAACAAAAAGCTACGGCACAATTTATTACGACAAAGATTTACAAATTCTTTGTCAATGAAAAACCAGATCAGGAGATTGTTAATCAACTCAGCGCTAACTTCTACCATTCAGGATATGATATCAAAAAACTGATGACTGAGATATTTTCAAGTACATGGTTTTATGATCAGAAGAATATAGGCAAACGTATAAAATCGCCTGTAGAACTGATAGCAGGAATTATGAGAATTCTTCCTATGCACATCCAGAATCCTGAAAACCTCATCGTATACCAGAAATTATTGGGACAAATGCTGCTTTATCCACCCAATGTAGCAGGATGGCCTAGCGGAAAATCATGGATTGACAGCTCTACTTTAATGTTGAGACTTCAGGTTCCACAGATCTGGTCCGGACTTCGCCCTTTGGAATACAGCCCACGGCAGGATGATGATATTGATATGGGAATGAAATCCCGTGAAACAGCTTTAAACAAAAGCTTTAAAAATCCTAATATCACCATCGACTGGAACCGTATTGAAAAGCTTTTCGCTAATAAAAACTGTGAAGATTATCTTCTGCAGAATGCCCAAAGTCTTGATATGAACTCAGTAAAGAATTTTTCAGACAAGAGCATAAAAATGAATGTCATCAACCTGATGTCTACTCCGGAATACCAGTTGAGCTAGGTAGGAGATTTTTAGGTTGCAGGTTTCAGGTAATAGCTGTCATAGTATAGCTTAATTACCATTTATTTATCTTTTACTGTTATGAAAATAAATGCCAGTAAAAATACAGCCCAGTCCTACAACCTGCTACCTGCCACCTTAAACCCTAAAAACAAAATTATGTTAATCAAAAGAAGAGAATTCCTCAAAATAAGTTCACTGGCTACCGCTTCTATGCTGATGCCCAATTTCTTAAAAGCAATGACGCTGGATGAAGCTCTGAATCCCAATCAGAACATTCTGGTGGTTCTCCAGTTTACAGGAGGAAATGATGGCTTGAATACTATTATTCCGGCTAAAAATGACATTTATTTCAGGGAAAGAAAAACTCTGGCTATTCAGGATTCTATACCGCTTACAGATGAGGCAGGAATCAACCCTTCACTCTCTTATTTTAAAGAACTTTTTGATAACGGAGAACTGTCTGTGATGAATAACGTGGGCTATCCCAATCCGGACAAATCTCATTTTCGAAGCATGGATATCTGGCAATCGGCAAGCAGAAGTGACCAGTTTTTGGAAACTGGCTGGCTGGGACGTTTTCTGGATGAAGAATGCTATCGTTGTGACCATCCTACCCAGGCGCTGGAAGTAGATGACATGCTAAGTCTTGCCTTAAAAGGTGAAAATAATAAAGCTTTCGCCTTTAAAGATCCTAAAAGACTCTACCAGACCAGTCAGGAAAAATATTTTAAATCACTCTACGACCATCATCACGATGATGAAACTGTATCTTATCTTTATCAGACGTTAGGTTCTACCATCAATAATGCCGATTATATTTTTGAAAAAAGCAAAGCTAAAAAGACAGAACAGATCTATCCAAATTCTCAGTTAGGAAAGGATTTTAAAACTGTGGCTTCTTTGATAAAGTCAGATATCAATACTCAGGTGTATTATCTTTCTGTGGGAAGTTTTGATACTCATGTCAACCAGAATGACAGACAGAAAAAGCTATTCGATGATATTAATGAAGCAGTAAAATCATTTGTAGCCGATATGAAAAGTAATGGGCTATTTAAAAATATACTGCTGATGACCTTTTCGGAGTTTGGTCGTCGTGTGGCACAGAACGCCAGTAACGGAACAGATCACGGGACAGCCAACCAAATGTTTTTTATCAGCGGAAATCTTAAGAAAAAAGGACTGTTGAACGCCCTTCCCGATCTTCAGAATCTCAATGAAGGCGATCTTATCTACAAAGAAGATTTCAGGAAAGTATATGCCACAATTTTAAAAAACTGGCTTAAAGCAGACTCTTCCAAAGTATTGGGATGGAAAGATGGTATTTATGATTTTGTGTAGGAAACCGAAACCGCAAAAGTCACAAAAGTTTTTTTAGAAGCATTGATCTAAAAAAATGGATAATAAGTATGTTTAGATTCCTACGGAATGACACAATTGGAATGGTGATCTATCCACACAGTTTGTCAATCCGCAGGAATCCAGCCTTCTTTCCCCAAAAACCAATCCTGACCACACCTCAGCTGAAAAGTAAAAAATTCCCCTCCCTCGGAGGGGTGGCGAAAATTCAAACAATTTTTGACGGGGTGGTTTTCAGCATTCATCAAAAAGATCCATTAACAAAAAAGAGACCGTACATCCTCATGACAGTCTCTTTTCAATAATTTTAAATTTTAACTACTTATACGTTTAGGCAGTAATCTGCTTTTTTTCGTTCTCTTTCTCTTCTTGTTTTTTATCTATTTTCTCAGATATTTTTTTAACGATATACTCTATCGCCAGCGGTGCTATAATTGCAATTAATGCTTTAAATATTCTTGATTTCATAATTAATTTGGTATTGTTAAGTTAATAGTACAATTTCCAAGCCAAGATAAAAATATGAAAATAAATTATCTTCAATAAAGCCTTGTAAATTGGACATTTAAAATAAGTTAGTTTCCCTCAGGAACAATAAGGCTCTGATAATTTTTACTGCCAGCATTAAACTTTTCCTCCATTTTCAGCCGTAGCTTTTTGGGCTTATGTACAATCAAAGAGTCTCCGAACCCAAGCAAGAGCCTTTCCAGCTCAAAATTGATCTGCACACATATTTTAAACAGCGTTCCGCTACGGTCTTCCTTTACTATTTCCTGACTTTTATGCAGCGGCTTTGTTTTCACATAAGGAGCATTACCCGAATCCACCCAAAAGATCACATTCCTGGGATCCATTGACTCTGCAACAGTTACTCCTACAATATCTTTAAAATATTCATCTCCATCCAGATCCTTGTCAATATAGAGAAGACTGTCATCTGTTTCAATACTTTCCATTCTGTCCAGTGCCAGATTGTACATTTTCTGTTTGTAAAGACAGATCAGAAACCAACGGTTATTGAATTCCTTCAACAGCTGCGGATGTACCGTAAAAATATTGGATTCCCTTGCTGTAAAGCTTTTATAAAGAATCTTCAACACTTTTTTATTAGCAATACTTTCGTACAGAATATCAATATGTTCCAACCCTTTTAGCTGTTCATTTTTATCCAGATGGATAATGGATTTCTGGCTGGTTGCATGAATAGAGTCTTCCAGTTTCTGGATCACCCCATTCATCTCCTTGAACATGGAAAAGTCTTTAAACTGTTTTAAAATCTGAACCGCATTATTCATCGCTTTCAGATCACTTTCATTCACAGAAATATTATGAATACTGTATTCCGGATCACTGTAACGGTAGTATTTTCTTTCGTAGACTTCAATAGGAGCTTCATATCCGAACTTTTCACTCCGCATATTCTGAAGATCAAGCTGAACAGTTCTCTTACTCACATAAGATTCTTTTCCCTCAAATTCAAATAATGCTTCCGAACATTCATCTATGAGATCTTCCAGCGTATATTTCCTGTATTTGTTTTTAAGACATTTATCTAAAGTTTTATACCGGATCAGAGCATTTTTATTGGATGACATACCTTAGTGTTTAATGATTGGGTGTTTTTTAATAAGCAAAACTGCTTTTTATTTCTGCTCTTTTCTTGAAAACTATTTCTCTCTCAAAGCATTTTCATCAAAAGTAATTCCTTCCCAGCCGAATTTCATAAAGTTTCGGATATTCTGATGGTCACTTCCTTCAGGATTTTTCAAAACATCTTCTCTGTAGAACTCACCAAAAAGCCAAAGGGTTTGCTCTTTCGTCAGATCCTGAATACTTGCAAAACTGAACACTTTGCACGAACCATTATTCTGCCCGGCCTGATTGGTTGTATCTCCGTTTTGAAAGGCAGTAGGAGTAAATTCATAATGTTCATCAATATGAGCGATCACATCACTAAACTGAATCGTTTCCGGGAAATGTTTTAATTGTTCTAATAATACCATGAGCCTTGTTTTTTTAATTTTATATTATTTTTACGAGTCTGCCAATGTGCTTTTTCGTCTTTTTAATTAATTTTTGTAAAAATAATTAAAATTTCTTTATCTACGCAAAACTATTGCGCAATAATGATATTACTTTGCATCATCAAAATGAAACAAAATGGAATTTAATGGAAATCATTTAATCGAATTAGGATATAGACCGGCAAAATGGTTTAAAGATGCTATTAGCCATATCAACGAGAATAATCTGGGTGAACATCAGATCACAGAGTATCTGGTACAGTTCAAACAATCAGATCTTATTCCGCTTCATGAAACAGCTAAAGATTTTATGATCAACATACGTGCGGAACATGAAAGTGAGAATGATAATGTGGAAAAAGTAATCAAAACAATGAAAGTTCTGATGAAAACCCCTACACTGATTAGCGGAGCTTTAATGCCTGATGCCTGTCCTACAGGTCCTGAAGGTCAGATTCCCGTAGGCGGTGTGGTAGTAGCAAAAAATGCCATTCACCCGGGATTCCATAGTGCTGATATCTGTTGTTCTGTAATGTTGACGGATTTTGGAAAAACCAATCCTAAAGATGTTTTGGATGCAGCACATTCTATCACTCATTTCGGATACGGAGGAAGACCAAGAGGGGAACAGATACCGATGTCTCAGGAACTGATGGATGCTTTCAGAGAAAATGAATTCTTACAAGATGAAAAACTGATCAGCATCGCCCGTTCTCATATGGGAACTCAGGGAGACGGAAACCACTTCCTTTTTGTCGGAATTTCCAAAAATACTGGAAATACTATGATGGTAACACATCACGGATCAAGAGCTCCGGGTGCTGCTTTATATGATAAAGGAATGAAGGTTGCCAACCGTTTCAGACAGGAAATCTCTCCTGAAACATTAAGAGAAAATGCCTGGATTCCTTATGATACGGATGAAGGTAAATCTTATTGGGAAGCCCTGCAACTGATAAGACAATGGACAAAAGAAAACCATACTTCCCTTCATGATGCCGTGCTGAATAAGCTGGAAATGGAGAAAGAAAACAGATATTGGAACGAACATAATTTCGTTTTCAAAGATGGAGATCTGTTCTATCACGCAAAAGGAGCTACTCCACTGGATGATAAGTTTATGCCTGATATTACAGGACCAAGACTGATTCCGTTGAATATGGCAGAACCGGTATTGATTGTTCAGGGAAAAACAAATGAAAGAAATCTGGGTTTTGCACCTCATGGAGCAGGAAGAAATTTCAGCAGAAGCCAGCATAAAAAGTCTTTGGCTCATAAAACAACTGAGGAAATCTTCAATGAAGAAACAGAAGGATTAGATATCCGTTTTTACTCTAATGAAGTTGATATTTCTGAGCTTCCGAGCGCTTATAAAAGTGCTAAGAATGTGAGAGCACAGATTGAGGAATATGGACTTTGCGAAGTTCTGGATGAAGTGATGCCTTACGGATGTATTATGGCCGGAGATGTTGAGAAAAATGCTCCGTGGAAGAAAAAGAAGAAATTCAGAAAAGCATGATTTTAAAACAAAATCTATAACTAATAAATAACCTTACGGGTTTTAGAAACCCGTAAAGTTTGAATAAAAACAATAACCAAAATTTCACAGCACTAAAAAGTTATTTTTAAAAAAAAATTAAAGGCAAAGAAAGTTCCTATATTTCCAGATTTACTTTCCGCCTTTTTACAAATTATAAGGCAAAGGGAGTTCCTATATTTTTTGGATAAATCACTCCCCGCTTTTTATAAACTATAGGTAAAAGGAGTTCCTATACCCTTCACTTTTAATGAATCTACTCCTCACTTATTTTTTAAAATTAAAACAATGAAAACACTACAATTATTCAATGCTGTACTGGCCAGAAAATCTGATGGAAAACCATTTATTTCTAATGATGGATTCATCATTGAACCAGATGCTTTATGGGCAAAAAATGAAATCATCTCTTTTTATGCAAAGGAAAAACTGAATGGTAATGATTTGAATAAAACCTTTCATAAATCCTGGGAAAAAATAAAGAACACTTCCAGAATTGATTTATTTTTTGAACAGATCACCCATTATATTTCAACGTATGGAAGTGATTTCCAAAGTGAAATCTATATTCCCAATGAAATCTTGAATGTTCCTGACATGAAGCTGGTTTTTAAAGTTATCAAAGCCTACTCTGTGGAAGAAATGCAGGAAAAATGTCTTGCTCTTTTAAGATCAGGTATTGCTTTAAAAGAAGAAACCATTGATGATTTGCTTTCTGTTTTACATACAGAGCTGGAATATGATTTTACCGGAAAAGAAAACATCAGAAATAAAGAAGCGGTTATAAAAATAGCTGACCTTTATGATATTTATCCTGAAAATCCCGTTGAGTTTTTCCGTTATGTTATTTATAAAACAACGAATACAACGCTTTTAATCAAAAACGATGATTTGATTGATGTAATCAAGCAGAGTAATTTCAATCCGACATCCTTATTTGAAAGCTTTGGAATGGAGAAAATGGCGGAAATTTTCAATAGATTTAAGCCTTTATTCCTTGCTTATAAAAACAGAGCACCAAAAGCGATCAATAAAATATCAAAGTTATCTAAAGTATATCATAAGCCATTGATTTCAAACCCATTGAATGATGCCACAAATACTCTATTGGAAAACAGCGATTGGCACTGGCTGGAAAATGCAACACCGTTTGCGTTATTCAAAGCATTGTCAGCATGTTACTCAAGAATGTATGGTCAGGATACGTTTGTCTACAGAGTCCGAAACGGAAAATCATGGACTAAAAAAGGTAAGGAAACTTACGTGAATCAGTTCAATTATGATTTCATTCTGGATTTCTTGAAACTTAAATATGAAAACCTTTCCGGAAAGAAATTCTATTTCCCTGAAAATGTGGAATTCGCATTGCCAACTTCTGAAAAGATGTTTGTTGGAAACATTCCTACCGGAACACGTTTTTATGCGGATAGGCTGGCCGTAGGTATTTATTGGGAAGACCGATGGGGTGCTAATGACCTTGACCTTTCGGGATTGAATATCGCTGGAAAAATAGGCTGGAATGCCGCTTATAATCATGGTAACGGACAGTTGATGTATTCAGGAGATATGACTTCTGCTCCCAACGGTGCTGTGGAATATCTTTATGCCAATAAAGGTCTTTGTGAACCTACACTTGTCATGAACAACGTTTTCAGTGGAGATGCCAACTGTGGATATAAAATTGTGATCGGAAAAGGAGATGATATTTCCTACGATTATATGATGAATCCTAATCATCTCTTTGCTGAGGCCAGATGTAATTCTGTTCAGAAGCAAATGATTCTGGGAATGCTGGTGACAAAGAACGAAAAGCAATGTTTCGTACTGTTGAATTTCGGAGCAGGGCATTCACATGTTTCAGGAAATAGCCAGGTTTCCATGATGGCCACAACGGCATTGTACCAGCAATGGTATGAAGCGATGCCTTTCAACGAGCTTATCAAAGAACTTGGAGGTGAGATTACCACAGAAAAAGCAGAAGCTGATTTTGATTTCTCACTGGAAAGCCTGGAAAAAGATAGTTTTATCAGAATTTTTAAATAAATTCCATAACGTCATCTGATGGTATCGGGTGGCGTTTTTTTGTGGAATGTTATAGAAAAAATGTTGGATAACCATCCCGTTAAAAATTCTTTGAATTTTCGCCACCCTTCCGAAGGAGGGGAATTTTCACATCTTCGGTTGAGAGGTTGGTTAGGATTGTACTTTTGGTAAAAGAAGGCTGGATTCCTGCGGAATGACCCATTTGTAATGATGGTTTACCCACACAGTTTGTCATTCCGTAGGAATCTAAACAATTCATCTCAGTATAGAACTTTTCCAATGCTATACATTCATCTTTTTAACAGAAAATAGTCCTTCATTCTCATTAATAATCACTTTCTTTCCATAATCAATCTGGATGCTGAACATATTTTCCAGCGGAAACTGAAGAACAGCCTGAAGGATCAGACGAATCACTCCGGCATGGGCGATGATGAGTATTTTTTCCGCTTCTTTTTTCTGAATCAGTTCGTTCCAGAAAAGGAGAACACGAGCCTGCATTTCAAGCAGATTTTCTCCTCCTGAAGCATTGATATTAACAAAATCTTGATACCAGGGATTGATTTCTTCTTCTGGAATATCCGTCCATTTTTTCATTTCCCAGTTCCCGAAATTCATTTCACGCAGTCTTTCATCTATCTGATAATCCAACTTGAAAAAATCAGCCAAAAGACGGCAGCGTTGAGAAGGGCTTGAAATAATTACGTCGTAATCCTTGTCTATATCCAACGTTTTAAAATCTTCAGTGAAATCTTTACGTAAAGGCATTTCAGCAAAACCATAACAGAGGTTTTCCGGATTGTCTACAGCAGTATGACGGATCAGATGAATTTCCATACGATGATTGTTCCTAAATAAAATAAAACTTCACAAACCTGCTGTACAGAACCCAGACAATCTCCTGTGTAGCCTCCAATATGTTTTTTAAAATACCAGCCCATATAGATTTTCCCTAAATAGGCCAGACCAAAAGCAAAAATCAGCCGCCAGTCCGGAATCAGGACAAAAGCCATTAAAACACTGATGAATCCTATTAGCAAAGCCATTCCGTCCAATGGTTTATTGGCTAAAGGCTTTGATTTGCTGACATCAATATCAGTAACATACTGATGGGTATAAATCATTGTTCCTGAAATAAACCGGCTTGACGTATGAGCTAAAACAATGATCCCTAAAACTTTCAATGAATCCATAACTCCCAAAGCCTGGATGCTGTAGAATTTTAGAGCAAAAAGCAGGATAATACCAATGGTTCCGTAGGCTCCTACCCGACTGTCTTTCATAATAGTCAGAATTTTTTCTTTCCCATATCCGCCTCCGAAACTATCGCACATATCTGTAAAACCATCTTCATGAAAAGCTCCAGTCAGCAAAACACTGGCGATCATCATTAAAACAATCCCTATTTCCAGATTAAAAAGCATTGTGGAAAGATAAAGAATCACAGCATTAATCAGTCCTATTACCAGCCCAATCCACGCGAAATATTTTTGAGATTTGTTCATAATCTCACCGGAATAAGGAAGGGTAAACGGAAGCGGAATTCTTGTAAAAAACATCAATGCCGTTGCAAAGTAGATCAGTTCATTTTTGAGGACTTTCATCTGTTCGTTTTAATATAAAACTGGATTAATCAATTTCTGTAAAATTAGGAAAGCTTTTAACAATGATAAAGGGATCGATTGAAAAAATACAAAACATGAATCTTATCATTTTAAATTTATCCTTTTATCTCCGGAGTATTTTTAGTTTTGCACCATAATAACCATGAAAAAAGAACAAATGAAAAAAGCGTATTTCGTTGGATTATGTCTTATATCCATAGTAAGCTGCTCGGCTCCCGGTGATGAACTGGACAATGTAAATGAATCACCAACCTTAAATGCATCCGGCAATAACATGATGGCGAAAGGAGGCTTCAGAGATAATCCTGATACACCAACTCCTCCTCCTGCAGGAATCTGGACTAAATTCTTCTCTTTAACTAATCCTATTTACGGATTTTACAGTAACCATACCAAGAAACATTTGTACATTAACTATTCTCGGGTAGAAATGCTTCCAAAGTCATATTCAGGATTGAGTTATTATTATCTGGACAGATTAATAGGCTCTGCAGATGGGCCTGGCCCGGCCATTTCAGCCTGGTTCAATACCATTACGAATGATCAGGTATTAACAACCAATCCTAATGAAATCAATGGGCAAAGTAACTGGGAAAAAAGCAACCTTGGTACCAGCTATAATGGTGATGAACCAGGAAGTTTTCCGATTTACAGGTACTTCAATGGTGATAAAAAAACACACTTCTACACCAGAGACAAAAATGAATTGGGAGATGGAAAAGACGGCTATGTTTATGAAGGAATTGCTTTCTACCTTAAAGATTCACCACCAAAAGATTTTAGAATCCGTGACGGAGAATTATTCCAGGATAACAATACAGGAACTCTTTACATCGTATTTGAAAGTACCCTGAGACGTATTGAATCTTTTGCAGTGATCAATAATCTGTTTGCCGTTCAGGGCAAAGCCTATCTGCTCTCTAAAGTGAATATAGAAGAGTACACCGGAGAAAGAGGGGCTGATATCACTTCTTCTACGCAACTTGTACAAAATACCAATGATGGCAAAATGTATTTGGTTGACGATGGATTATACAGGTATATTCCTTCTATGCAGATATTTAATACCTATAAATTTAATCCGGATGCTATTCAACATAAGCCTGTACGTATGATGTTTAAAGGTAAAGATGTTGCTAAAACTTACTAGTATTTTTCATTTCTATACGATAAAAGGGGCTTCATCGCCCCTTTATTATTTTGTATAACTAAGATGACTTATTGGAAATATGAGCATCTTCAAAGCTGGACATTTCATTCAGGAAATTAACCGCACTCTGAATAATCGGATAAGCCAATGCACAGCCTGTTCCTTCTCCGAGGCGCAGATTCAGATTGAGAATGGCTTGCTCTCTCATTAACCCTAACAACTGAGGATGGGCATTTTCATTGCTTACATGACAGAAGATACAGTTGTTCAACACTTCAGGATTCTTTTTCCAGACCGTGGCTACAGCAACCGTTGCAATAAATCCGTCTACCATGATCAGCATATTGTGATGATAAGCTTCTTCTATGGCTCCAATCATTTGGGCAATCTCCAGTCCGCCAAATGTTTGAGCAATTTCATCCTCGTTCATTTCAGCCGGATATTTTTCAATAGCTTCTTTTAAAATACTGACCTTATTGTCTAACTGATGATCATTCAGTCCCGTTCCTCGTCCGATACAATTGATAATCGGAATGTCAAAGAGCTTGCTCATCATCAAAGAAGAAGCGGAAGTATTCCCGATTCCCATTTCACCGAAGCCAATAATATTGCAACCTTTTTTCGCAATATCATTCACCACAGCTTTTCCATTTTTAAGCGCCTGCTGATATTCTTCAGGAGTCATGGCAGGTTCTTCCAGAATATTACGGCTGGATTTTCTTACTTTTTTATCCACCAGATCCAATCCTTCCGGAAAGTCGAAATTGACTCCGGCATCCACAATTTTGATTTTAATATCATTCTGCCTGCAAAACACATTAATGGCTGCCCCTCCGCCAAGGAAATTCATCACCATCTGGTAGGTGACTTCCTGTGGATAGGCACTTACTCCCGCCGTGGCTATCCCATGATCGGCCGCAAAAACCACCATATGAGGATTCATTAAATGCGGTGAAGTGGTTTTCTGAACCATTCCGATTTTGTGGGCAATATGTTCAAGATGTCCTAATGCCCCTAACGGCTTTGTTTTAAAATCAATTTTATGCTGTAATTCTGATGATAACATGGATGTTTATAGTTATGTTAAATGGAAAAATGCAATATTAGTAAAATTCAATGAGTCTTTTTCTTTTGTCTTGACACAAAAGAAACAAAAGGTCAAGACCTTGAAAATTGAGCTAAAAATAAAATGTGTTCTCTAAAATTCTAAACTCGTGCGAATTCATTATTACTTTTTTGCATCAATATATTTGTCGCACTCAGACAGGAGAATTTTCTTAACGTTCACACAATTTATTTTTTTGATGCACAATTTTCAAAGGTCAAAAAAAATTTTGGCCACAGCATTCACTTACCCCCAAACTCACAAACCCGAAACGCGCACCTCGAAACTTAAAACAGCTACGCGAGTACATTGCGCACTTCATCTTTTACTTTGCACTATAAATACAAAACAATGACACCAAAAATACTTGAAAAAATAAAAGAAGTAGAAGCAGCACGTGGCGTAGAAGTCCTTCTTGCTGTAGAATCAGGGAGCAGAGCCTGGGGTTTTGCGTCTCCTGACAGTGATTATGATATACGTTTTATATACAGGCATGAAAAAGACTGGTATCTTTCCCCTTGGGACAAGGATGAAACGATAGAATTTATGACAAAAGATGATCTTGACGGCTCCGGATGGGATTTGCGAAAGACCTTTCATCTCTTACTGAAGTCGAATGCGGCATTGCTAAGTTGGTTTTATTCTCCTATCGTTTACAAAGCGGACGAAAAGTTTGTTGATCTTTTCAGATCTCTGGCAGATGCCTGTTTTTCTCCGGTAGCCGTTTCTTATCATTATTTAAGCATGAGCAAGAAATATCTGGAAGCGTGCAGAAGTGATGAAGTAAAATTAAAAAGCTACTTCTATTGCTTACGAACCACATTAACAGGAAAATGGATCATAGAAAAAGGAACAGTTCCGCCTGTATTATTCAGTGATCTGCTTGTTTTAACCAATGACGAAACCAGACGGAAAATAGAAGATCTTATCGCCTTAAAAGCAACCAAAGGAGAATCCTATTATCATCCGAACGATTGGGAACTGTTTGATTTTCTGGAGAAAACAATCGTAGAAAATGAAGAAAAATCGAAAAGTCTGTCAGGAGGAAAGGCTGATAAGGGTGAGATGGAGAGGGTTTTTAGGAAGATATTAGCACTATAAATCAAACCAATATGCAGCAATTATCTGAAAGAGCATTACATTTTATTGAAAAAGCCGGAAGAAACAAGGAATATGAAATTGATTTAGGGATTTTAGAAAATCATCTCAGATTTTATCATCTTCAAAATTCTTCTGAAATTATAAGCTTTCAGGAAAAATTTTCAGGATTAAATATTTATGATATTATACTTCATATTTTTACATCCAAACAAATAAAAGAAAATAAAGGAGTAAATACCTACCATTGGAAAGGGCAAACTTTGTTTTCGATTAATGATAGTTTGTACATTGCTGAAAATGGTGAAATTTTCATTAGAGACTGTGGCTGTGAATCATGGGATTTTTACTCTTATTTTGAAAGTTTTGAAACATTTATTGAACAACAGGCTTTTTTTGAAGAATACAGATACTATATGAAACTTCCAGGGCTTGGAAATAACTGGGTTGATCCTATTGATTTGCTTTCAGATTATTTCTCAGATTATGAATTTATTGCTGAATGTTCTGACAAGTACCATCGTATTTGGAAAAACGAAATAAATATAATCCACGCAAGATTATACCCTGAAGGATGGAGTCTTTTTATTGATGGTATATCTGAAGATGAACGGCATGCATTAATACAAAAATTAAAAACAGAAAAAAAAATTACATGAAAAATATAATCGCACTCTCTCCCATGTATACGGAGGACAGTAATAACCTGAAGAAAGCATCACTCAATACTTCCTATGAGCTAAACCGTTTCAATGCAAAATGGAATGTTCCTGAAGAATTTCGTAAGGACGTGATTGCGGTATATGGTGAGGATATCTATGCAGAAATTGTTGCGGAACAATGTAATCTAACATTAACAAAACCTAATGATAACTGGCTTTCAAAAATTTCAGAAGAATTTACAAAGCGTAAAATTGTTTACGGAAAGCTGAAAGATTTCGTACATGAAGAAAATATATTCATTAAATGTTCAGACTTTAAAAGCTTTAAAGCAGGGATTTTCAATAAAGTTACAGATATCAAAGGCTTTGAAACGCTGGATCTGGAAAACACGGTTTTCACTTCTGAAATTGTAGAGTGGGAACTTGAAGTGAGATGTTTTGTTTTAAATAATGAAATTAAAACCTATTCTTCTTATTGGCGAAATGATGCTTTCGATACCAGTATACTGTCGGAAAAAGAACAGAACGATATGCTTGCTTTCTTTGAATCATTTATCCAAAAATACTCCTCTACACTGCCTTCTGCAATTGTACTGGATTTTGGAATTATAAAAGGAAAAGGCTGGGCTTTAATTGAAGCAAATCCTGCCTGGTGTTCCGGATTGTATGCATGTGATGCTGAAAAAGCTTTGGAGGTAATTGTAAACAGCTGTATTAAAAATTAGAATCTCAAAAAAAATATAAATATTGATTTTATAAATGACCATCCAAGACCTAAAAAACAAAAACCTCCTCCTCTTCGAAGCCATTTCCGGAAGCCGTTCTTTTGGGTTGGCAACGGAGAATTCTGATACGGATATCCGTGGGGTATATTATCTGCCGAAGGAAGATTTCTTTGGGCTGAACTATATTCCGCAGATTTCCAATGAGACGAATGATATTACGTATTATGAAATCGGGAGATTTGTAGAATTATTGCAGAAAAACAATCCTAATATTCTGGAAATTCTGGCAAGTCCGGAAGATTGTATTCAATATAAACATCCGTTGATGGATCTATTGAAAACTGAAGATTTCCTGTCAAAACTATGTAAAGATACCTTTGCAGGCTATGCTGTTTCGCAGATTAAAAAAGCAAAAGGTCTCAATAAAAAGATTCTAAACCCTATTGATAAAGAGAGAAAATCAATCCTGGATTTCTGTTTTATTCTGGAAGGACAAGGTTCTGTACCTTTGAAAAAATGGCTGCATGAATTCCCCTCCTCTGGAGGGGTGCCCGAAGGACGGGGCGGTTTATCACAAGAGAAATGCGGACTAATAAACATTGACCATACAAAAGGAATGTATTCGTTATTTTATGATGAATCGGGAAAGTTGGGCTATAAAGGTGTTATTCATCATGAAGAAGCGAATCAGGTTTCCGTGTCCTCCATTCCTAAAAATGAAAAACCTGTTGCTTACCTGTTTTGCAACCTTGATGCGTACTCTGTGTACTGCAAAGATTATAGAGAATACTGGAAATGGGTAGCTGAGCGCAATGAAGACCGTTACAATGTCAATCAGACCCACGGACAGAATTATGACAGTAAGAACATGATGCACACCATCCGGTTGCTGCAGTCCTGTGAACAGATTTTTAAAACCAATTCATTGACTATCCGCGCAGAAAACCGTGACGAACTCTTAGACATCAAAGCAGGAAATCAATCTTATGAAAATGTAATGCAAAAGGCAGAAAACCTTATAGAATCTATAGAAAAACATTATTCTACATCAAATCTTCCTGAATATCCGGATTTAGACAAAACAACAAAAATCCTGATTGAAATAAGGAAAAAACTATACGGAGAGAATGATGAATTATAAATTATAAATTATAAATGATGAGTTATGAATGTGGGACTGTTAAATTCCAATGCTCCCACTCTCAAACTCTCTAACCCTCTCACTCTCCAACCCTCAAACTCTCCGACTCAAACCCTGCAATCCAAAACTCACTTCTTCGAAGCCTTTGCCATCGGGTTATAATCAAGACAGATTTTGATCCAGTATTCAAAATCTTCTGCTTTTTGAAAACCGATGGGTTCTACATAGCAATATCCATTTAACTGTTTTCCTTTCATGATCATCGGCAGAAAGCCTTTCTTTTCCGAAACTTCATCTTCCAGCTCAGGATCATAGCGGCACATCAGATTATCGTGACTGATGTTGATACACATCTTCCCGTTGACAAGAAAAGACAGTCCGCTGAACATTTTCTTTTCTTCAACCTCAATATTTTTTATTATTGAAAGCCTTTCACGTACCCGGTCGGCCAGTTCAGTACTGTAAGCCATGAGTTCAATTTTTTTGTTATTTAAAATTAATTAAAAACAATGATTATCACACTATTCCATTGAGATTCCTGAAACATATCAATCTGAAAAAAATAAAATTTTATTTAAATTAATTATTGTTTTACGATAATTAATTATACATTTGCAATATCAATTAAGTTTCATACCATGAACCAGACCAAAATTATTGCAAGAATTTTATTTTATATCTGTGCCTTGCTTTCGGCCGGATATTTAATCACTTTTATGTATTCCTTATTCTGTCTGATCACAGGATTTTCGGTTACGCCTTATAAAGAAGGAAAGTTCCTTCATGTCAATTATCCGTTTACAGAACAGCCGTTTCTGAATATCGAAAACAATTACCCTTATATGATCTTTTCTTTTATGTTGGTGCTTATCACTTATGGAACCTTTTTCTGGTTATCTGCCAAAGTTTTCAAAGTATTTTTCCAACAGAAGCTGTTTACTCAGGAAAATATCATTCAGCTTAAGAGATTTTACCTGTATAATATTTTCATTCCTCTTCCACTGGTTATTGTCGCGAGTTTCTTTGTGGAAGTAGAAAGTATGATATGGGGACTGGTGTTTATTCACTTTATGCTTGGAATTTTCTGTCTGTTTCTTGCGAATATCTTTAAGCAAGGACTACATTTGCAAAACGAACAAGACCTATTTATTTAAAATGCCAATTATAGTCAACTTAGATGTGATGCTTGCCAAACGAAAAATGCAGAGTAAAGAATTGGCAGAAAAACTGGGTATCACGCCCGTAAACCTCTCTATCTTAAAAACCGGAAAAGCCAAAGGTGTCCGATTCGATACCCTTGAAGCCATCTGTAAAATCCTGGAATGCCAGCCGGGAGATATTCTTGAATTTAAAGAGTAGACGGGATTCGGGGTGCGAGTTGCGGGTTTTGAGTTTGAAGGTGAGAGTGTTTGAGCATGGTATCTGAAACTTCCTCTAACCTCTAGCTTCTAGCCTCCTGCTTCTAGCTTCCAGCCACTAATTTCTAACTTCTAAAATCGCTGCCGAAAGGCCGCCTGTCCTTCTATTCCCCAAACACAACGTTATGAATACACTATCCATCACCAACCTCAGCCTTACCTATAAAAATGGTTTTCAGGCTATTAAAAACATTTCACTGGACATCAAAAACGGAATGTTCGGACTGTTGGGTCCCAACGGAGCCGGAAAATCTTCTTTGATGAAAACCATTGTCGGACTTCAGAAACCGACCTCCGGAACACTGTTGTTCAATGAAGTAGATATCGTCAAAAATCCGGATTATATCAAACAGAATCTCGGATTTCTCCCACAGGATTTCGGTGTATACCCGAAAGTTTCCGCGTATGATCTATTGGAACATATTGCCGTATTGAAAGGGATTACCAACAAAAGCGAACGTAAAAAACAAATTCTGGGTTTGCTTGAAAAAGTCAACCTTTCTGATTTTGCTAAAAAAGAAGTCCATACTTTTTCAGGGGGGATGAAACAGCGTTTCGGGGTTGCTCAGGCCTTATTAGGAGATCCGAAAATCATCATTGTAGATGAACCCACAGCAGGATTGGATCCGGAAGAACGCAACCGTTTTAATACGCTGCTCAATGATATCAGCCAGGATGTAATCGTTATTCTGTCTACCCATCTTGTTGAAGATGTCAGAAACCTTTGTTCGGAAATGGCAGTGATGAATCATGGGCAAATCCTCAGACAAGGAAATCCCGGAAAACTGATTGCAGAACTGGAAAACAGAATCTGGTCAAAACCCATTCACAAAGATGAACTGGAAACTTACCATTCCAGCTATGAAATCATCAGCAGACAGCTTTTGGAAAGAGAGCTTCACATCACGGTATTCTCTGAAGAATCTCCGAATGACTTCAGTTCCGTAACCCCTTTGCTGGAACACGTTTACTTCCACACACTCACCCAAAAACCTTAATCATGAATACGATATTTTTATTTGAAGCCGGACGCTCTTCCAAGCACTGGCTCACCTATCTTGTGGCCTTACTTTTAATAGGAATGGGCATCTTTTGTGGAAACCAGTTCAACCTTTCAGTAGGAGAAGGAATTTATTTAAACTCGCCCTACACCATTGGTTTTATGACCGGAATGCTGAGTCTTGCCGTAATTTTTTTCGCTACGGTTTATGCGTTGCAGCTGCTTTTTAAAGATCAGGATTCAAAATTTGACAGCATCCTTTTTTCTTTTCCTTTTTCAAAATTCTCTTATCTGAAAGGAAAATTCTACACCTATTTTCTACAGACATTTTTAAGCTTTTCTTTCTTAATGACAGGATTTATTATAGGTCAGATTATGCGTACGGGAAGTGAAATGCAGGAAGGTTTTAACATTCTTCATTATATGTATCCTTTATTCATCTTCGGGTTTATCAATAGCCTGATTGTCTGTAGTTTTCTGTTTCTCATTGCTGTTACGGTAAAGAGAAAATTACTGGTTGTAGTAGGTGGATTGCTTCTCTATGTTTTCTATATGATTATTCTGCTGTTTTCCAATTCACCCTTTATGGCGGGAAGTCTTCCCCAGTCACTGGAAATACAACAGTTTTCGGCTTTAATAGATCCTTTTGGATTATCCGCTTATTTTATGGAAGCTCGTGATCTTACGGTTGATCAGAAAAATATACAGATGGTTCCTTTTTCAGGATACCTTTTGTTTAACAGAATTTTATTCTTTTTTATATCTGTTGGAATTCTTCTGCTTTCACTCAAGCTATTTTCTTTCTCCAATACTTCAGGAAAGAAAGTAAAAATACTAGGAAATATTCTTACATTTTCTGAAAAAAATGAAGCAGAATATTCCACCGTTACGCACAAATTTAATGAATATAGTTCATTTCGATCTGTCCTTTCATTTGCCAAAACAGATCTTACCTATTTGTTTAAAAGCGTTGCGGTTCCGGCTGTTTCCATTCTGTTATTATTTTGCGTTGGGATGGAAATGTATGCCGAAATTGAAAAAGGAATCCGTCTTCCGCAGAAGTATGCAGGTTCAGGACTTATGGCGACAACCATTTCAGAGAATTTTCATCTGCTCGGACTTCTTATTTCGGCTTATTTCCTGAACGATGCCTACTGGAGAAGTTCTTCATCAGGGTTTTCTCTGATTGAAAACAGTACCTATTTATCAAAAAACCGGTTAACCGGACATTTTATTTCCATCAGCTTTCTGCTGTTCTTCTTTACCGGAATTTTAATTATTCAGGGAATTATTTTTCAGGCAGCCTATCAGTATTTTCATATTGACTGGAATGCTTATCTCGGTGTTTTTCTTTTCAATACCTTCCCTTTGATTCTGTTTTCCGGATTGATTCTTTTTATTAATGACAGAATTCCCCATAAATTCACAGCCCTTGGAGTTTCCATCCTTGCTGTCTTTATATTATCAGGTCCGGTTTCAGGGAAACTGATCTCCTATCCTCTCTTCAGGATTTTTTCTGATTTTAAAGGTACATACAGCGATTTTAACGGCTATGGAATCTATGAAAAGGCTTTTGCCCTAAGACTTTTATTCGGAACAGGGATTATCAGTATTTTATGGATACTCAACAGCATTATAAAAATTAAAAAAGTTCCTGTACTTGCATCTGGCTTCAGTATAATTCTGCTCATCTCAGGAATCTTTGCCGGAGTATTGTTTATGAAAGGTTATTTTCCAAAAAATGAAGATCGGGCTGTTCTAAGCTCTGCAGAATATGAAAAAAACTATCGGAAATATGAACATCTTCCACAGCCTGATATTTCTGATATTACCACAGAAATCAAACTCTTCCCTTCTGAAAATGCTTATCAGATCATAGGAAAATATATTCTTAAAAATCAAACCAATGAGCCTATTAGTAAGGTTCTGATCAATTTCAATGAGGATTTAAAACTGGAATCTGCTGTGTTAAAGTGTGGTACTGAAATCTCAAAAATTAATAAACATGTTACAGAAGTTTCATTACAACAACCTCTTTTACCAGGTAAAACAGCTTCTCTTGATTTTAAATTATCTTATCAATGGTTTGCTGTCAACGGTCACCAGTCCTTCAATGCCATTATTGAAGAGGGTTCTTTTATGAGAATCAGCAGGTATTATCCTACCATCGGTTATCAAAAAGATGATGAAATTCAGGATGAAAAAGAGCGAGGCCAATTCAAGCTTGGAAAACTCACTGAACTGAAGAAACCGGAAGCTCCTGAAATTTCAAAAAGGGATTTTATCAATTTGAATATGATTATTTCCACGGAAAAAAGCCAGACAGCCATTGGAACAGGAGATCTTATCAAAAAATGGTCCCAGCCCGGACGTAATTATTTCGAATATAAAGCAGATCAGATTCCTTTCAGGTTTGCCGTTTCATCAGCAGAATATAAGATCAAAAGTGAGAACTATAAAGGAATTGACATCAATATCTTTTATCATCAAAAGCACTTTGAAAATGTGAATCACCTTCTTGAAAATGCAAAGCTTACTTTAGATTACTGTCAGCAGAATTTTGGACAATATCCTTTTAAAAGCATCACTTTTGCAGAGATCTCTTCTTTTACCAAAGGTTTTGCAGCTACGGCCTATCCTTCTGCCGTCTTTATGCCGGAAAACATGATTTTTCACGCCAACATACAAGCCGATAAAAAACAGGATGTCATCAATGAACTGGCAGGTCATGAGCTTTCCCATCTCTGGTGGGGCAACAGTCAGATCAACCCGGATGACAGAGAAGGTTCTGTAATGCTTACCGAAACCCTGGCAATGTATACTGAAATGATGCTCTACAAAAAAATGCATGGCAGAGAAAAAATGATGGAAAGAATAAAAGTACATCAACAGATCTACGACAATGAAAAAGGACTGTCTGAAAATGTACCGATTTATAAAGCGACCGGAGATGTTCCGCATATTTCGTATTCCAAAGGAGCTGCAGCAATGGTAGAATTGAGTAATGTATTAGGTGAAGACAAACTAAATATAGCTTTGAAAAATTTCCTCAATAACAACCAATATCCCAAGAAACCTACTTCTCTGGATCTGATCAATGAGCTTTATAATGTTTCTCCGGATATTTCCACCAGAAAACAAATCGACAGATTATTTAAAACTATAGAAAATATAAATTTCACTTCAGGGTCTAAAAGTGCTTCTGTAAAGGCAAACCCCAAAGAAACAACCAACAGTTTTTAAATTTTTTGAAAATATTTTTTCAGGAATTGTAACAAAGTAAAATGATGATTTACTAATTAGTTGATATATCAATAATTGATACATCATTTTAAATCTGAAAATATGGAAAAATTAAATTCAATCATATTCTACAACATAGACAAAGCGATCAGAGCCTATAGAAACTATGCTCAGCGCCAGCTGAAAGTTCATGGTTACACGATCACTATTGATCAATGGCTTATCATCAAAGCGATTCTGGAAAACCCGGGAATTACCCAGAATGAAATTGGTGATCTTGTTTTTAAGGACAATGCTTCTGTCACGAGAATAATTGATTTAATGGTAAAATCCGAATACATTATCAGAAAAGTTCATCCTGAAGACCGAAGAAAAACCCAGCTGGAAGTGACAGATTCCGGGGTAAAAGTGATTAAAGAGGTTCAGAATATCGTAGAAAAGAACCGAAAAACAGCTTTAAAGGGCATCAGCAACAATGAACTGGAAGTGATGTATTCTGCTTTACTGAAAATTTCAGAAAACTGTCTCAACCCTAAAAAGTAAAACGTTATGACCAGAATATTCTCACTTATAATTGTCTGTATGCTGATGCTATTCAGCAGCAGGATTTCTGCCCAGCAGGCAATACAGAGTTTGACTTTGTCAGGAAATATCAAATCCGACAAAGCAGAGCAGATGGAGATCAATCTCTTTGACGCTGATCAGAAATTGATCAAAACAGAAATTGCTGATACCAATGGTAAGTTCAATTTTAATGATTTAAAAGAAGGAACTTATCAGGTAAAAATTAATAAAAACGGTACTGAGGTTTATCACTCAGAAAATATTTCATTAACCGAAAATAAGACCCTCAATCCCATTGACCTCAATGTAAAATCTATTGAAGGAGTTACCATTACGAAAACTAAACCTCTCATTGAAAGGCAGGATGGAAAAATGATCATGAACGTTGAAAACAGTATTGCCAGCACCGGAAATTCTGCTTTTGAAGTGTTGGAAAAGGCTCCGGGAGTGAACATTGATAACAATGACAATATCAGTCTTCGCGGAAAAGGAAATCTCTTAATTCAGATCGATGGCAAAAATACACCGATGACGGGAGCTGACCTTGCCAATTACCTGAAAGGAATCCCCTCTTCCACTATTGAAAAGATTGAATTCATCACCAATCCTTCTTCAAAATATGATGCTGCAGGATCTGCAATTATTAATATTAAACTTAAAAAAGAGCAGCGAAGAGGAACTAATGGAAGTATTTCCAGCTCTTTAGGATCAGGGAAATATGTGAAAAACAATAACAGTTTCAGTATTAATCACAGGAATAAAAACATCAATATTTTCGGAAATTACAGCTTTGCTTACAGGGAAGCTTATAATGGATTGGTGCTTGACAGAAATTTTTATGAAGCAAATACCTTTAAAAAAGCTTATGTACAGGACAATTATCTGAAATTCAAATTCAACAGCCATGTGGCCAAAGCAGGAATGGATTATTATCTGAATGACAAAAATGTACTTGGATTTTCCGTGGGACTGGTTTCCAACAAATTCAATGTGAACGGTGATAATTCCAATGTGACACTGGGCAGCAACTATCTTCCGGAAAGTACATTCACAACGGTCAACAGATCGAATGACCGCTGGACCAATGTTTCATTCAATCTTAATCATAAATATACGATTGATTCGTTGGGTTCTGATATTTCTACCGATTTTGACTACATTAACTACACTAATTCTTCTTTGCAGAGCTTTGATACCAGAACGCATGAAATTGCCAGTAACACAGATAATCTCGACATTATTAAAGGTGATATGGATGGAAAACTCAATATCTATTCTTTAAAGTCTGATCTTACAAAAAACTTCAGCAACGACTGGAAGCTGGAAAGCGGAGTAAAAACCAGTTTTGTAAAGACAGACAACGATCTGAAGTTCTTCAATGCGAGTTCTGGTGTTCCTATTCCGGATCTTGGAAAAACCAATCATTTTATTTATGAAGAAAACATCAATGCAGTGTACGGAAATGTATCAAAAAAATGGGAAAAATTTAAAGTAACAGGTGGTTTAAGGCTTGAAAACACGAATGTAAAAGGAACTCAGATTACCACTAACCAGATCAACAAGAGAAATTATACCCAATTGTTTCCAAGCGCTGTTTTGAGCTATGATCTGACAGAAAAAAGTAATCTTGAAATCAATTTCAGCAGAAGAATTACAAGACCTAGCTACAACCAGCTCAATCCTTTTAAATTCTATCTGGATCCTACCACTCTGAAAGCCGGAAATCCTGATCTGAACCCACAAATCACGATGAATTACGAATTAACGTATAGTCTGAGTAATAAATATTTCGCCACATTAAGCTACAGCAGGAATTCTGACAACATTACAGATATCTTAAAACCCATAACAGAAAACGGACAGATCGTAACTGTACAGACTATTGAAAACCTTAATTCTGCTTCTTATTTTGGATTAAACCTGATCGCTCCGGTGAAGGTGACCAAATGGTGGGATATGAACAACAGTGCCAATTTCTACTATGGTTCATACACCGGAAATGTCTCCGGAACGCAGATTAATAACCAGGGAAATTTTACGTTCAGTATCAACAGTATCAATTCCTTTAAACTGGGAAATGGTTTCACTGCTGAACTTACCGGAAATTACAAATCCAGAGAAGTCTATGCCTATCTGAATATGAGCCCCAACTGGTACCTGAATATCGGAGCACAGAAGAAGTTTAAAAACAACAGTGTATTGAAACTTTCCTTCACAGATGTTTTCTTTACCAGCAATATTAAAGGACAGACGGTTTATAATGATTATTTAGAAAACTTTGCAGTAAAAAGAGATACACGCGTAGCAACGCTCTCATATACCTATAATTTTGGTTCTTCCAAAAACGGACAGCCCAGAAAAACAGGCGGTGCTGAGGACCTGAAGCAGAGAGTGGGAAGTTAATTATAGTTTAGAAAGTTGGAAAGCTTGAATGACAGAGATTTTATCATAGTCGTTAAATTACTAGATCAAATTTTTAATAACATGCACTTCATATCAATAAATTGGAATATTAATTTATCATCCGTAACTTTATTAAAACTATAATTTAAATGAAAACAGTAAATGTTATAAGAATTTTTTTGGCATCACCAGGGGATGTATCAGCAGAAAGAGAAATGATTTTTGGTTTAAAAGACGATCTTGATGAACTCATTGGTAAAGACAAGGATTTGAAATTCGAGATTGTAAACTGGGAAAGAAATACTTATCCAGGTAAAGGTGAGGATGCTCAAGATGTAATAAATAAGCAAATTAACGATGAATATGACATCTTCTTAGGTATATTTTGGCAACGCTTCGGAACTCCAACTAATCGTTTCGAGTCTGGAACTTTAGAAGAATACGAAAGAGCTAAAATTAAATTCGATCGGGATTCTGAAAACACACACATTTTAATGTACTTTAAAAACCAAGAAGTTAATATGTATGATTTGGATTTAGAGCAATTTAAAAAAGTTAAAGAATTTAAATCAAAAATAGCAAATGAAGATGGAGTATATTATAGTATGTTTGAAAGGACCGAAGATTTAAAGAAAACGTTACAATTAAATCTTGCTAACTTAATTAGAGATAAATTTTCTAAAGAGAAAAAGTCATCAAATAATGAAAATCCTGACTTTGAAAAAAGCACTATACCTCAAGATTATGATAAATATGATTTATTAGCTCAAAAAATTGATGATGGAGAATATAATACAGAAAATCTCGATTTGTTAGAAGATATGGAAAAAGCATATAGCTCTCTACAAGACCTAACACTATCAACTAATAAAATAACAAATGTAATACGCTTTTTCACATCAAAGACTACTGAAAAAACAAATCAATTAGAAATAATAAATCAAATCAAAGATGAAAAATTCAGATTAATTAGAGCAAAGAAAATCACCAATAATTATGCTAAAGATTTAGATAATTATTCAGTTGATTTCGAAAATTTGTTACCTGAGTTTAAGACCTCTGTTAGCAATGTTATAGAGTCTTATTCTGAATTAATCCTAAAAACAATTAAATCTGATCATAAAGAAATTAAAAATGAAATAATAGAAATTGTTCCATCACTTATTGCAGGCATAGAGGGTGCACTAGATGGAGTTTCAAGTTTCTTGAATTCATTAATTGCGATTAGAATTCATCTTACTTCAACATTCAGTACTGCAAAAAGAAGAGCAGAACTTGCTACAAACAATGTTTTTAAAGAACTTATTAATGCTCGAAAGTTATTACAACAATTATTAAATGATAATTTAGGAGATTTGTCATAAATATTCCTTTTATTCTTTTCTAGCAATGACATACAAAGCAAAAATCCCTCAAATTGAGGGATTTTTTATGTTTAAGAATGAATCTTATTAAGCTTCGTTAGATGGAGTTTGGTTTTCCACTGGTTTTTCACTTTGTGGCTTTTCACCTTGTGGTTTCTGTCCTTCAGGTCTTCTTTGTCCCTCTGGTCTTCCTTGTCCTTCTGGTCTTCTCTGCCCTTCCGGTCTACCTTGTCCTTCCGGTCTTGGAGGTCTTGGCAAAAGAACTTTACGGGAAAGTTTCATTTTCTTACGGTCATCGTAACCCATGAACTTCACTTCTACCTCATCACCTTCTGCATAAGGAACTTTGTCTAAACGAGCCCACTCAATTTCAGAAATGTGAAGAAGTCCTTCTGTTCCTTTAGCAATCGCTACGAATGCACCAAAGTCCATTACTTTCACTACTTTACCTTTGTAAACTTCACCTATAACCGGTACGAAAGTAATTTCATTGATTCTTGCAATAGCAGCATTGATCTTCTCTCTGTCTGTACCAGAAATTTCGATACGTCCGATTTCTCCCATCTCTTCGATAGCAATAACCGTATCAGTATCTTTCTGTAACTGTTGGATAATTTTTCCACCAGGCCCGATTACAGCACCAATGAAGTCTTTTGGAATCTCCATTACTACCATTTTCGGAGCGTGAGGCTTCACATCTGCTCTTGGCTGAGAAATAGTTTCCGTGATTTTGTTCAGGATGTGTAATCTTCCGTCTTTAGCCTGCATCAAAGCCTTCTCCATGATATCCATAGAAAGTCCCTGGATTTTGATGTCCATCTGACAAGCTGTGATACCGTCTGCAGTACCTGTTACTTTGAAGTCCATATCTCCAAGGTGATCTTCATCTCCTAAGATATCAGAAAGTACAGTGAATTTACCTGATTTTGTATCAGTGATCAGACCCATTGCAATCCCTGAAACAGGTTTTGTGATCTGAACCCCTGCATCCATCAATGCTAATGTACCAGCACAAACTGTTGCCATTGAAGAAGAACCGTTAGATTCTAAGATATCGGAAACAATTCTGATTGTATATGGATTTTCTGCTGGAATTACTGCTGTTAAAGCTCTTTGAGCTAAGTTTCCGTGTCCTACTTCTCTTCTTGAAGTACCTCTTAAAGGTCTTGCTTCACCTGTAGAGAATGGAGGGAAGTTATAGTGTAAGAAGAATCTTTCGTCGTGTTGTGTGATTACGCTGTCGATCATGTTCGCATCTTTCACAGAACCTAAAGTTACCGCTGTCAGAGACTGAGTTTCTCCTCTTGTGAAAACTGCAGAACCGTGAGCTCCCGGAAGGTAATCAATTTCTGACCAGATTGGACGGATCGTTTGAGGATCACGACCATCAAGACGGATATTGTCTTCAAGAATCATCTGACGCATCGCTTCTTTCTCTACGTCATGGTAATATACTTTAACGAAAGGAGTTACTCTGGCCAATTCCTCTTCATTTTCAGCATATTGTGCTAAGAAATCTGCAAGAACTGCTTTGAATTTTTCTCCTCTTTCTTCTTTGTTAGATGGAGTTTTTGCTACTTCATATACTTTATCATAGCACTCTTTCCATACTTTTTCACGAATTTCTTCATCGTGATCTTCGTGGCTGTATTCTCTTTTAGGGAAAGATTTTCCTACTTTTTCAGCTAATCTCTCCTGAGCTTCGATCTGTTTTTTGATCTCAGCGTGAGCGAAGTTGATTGCTTCAAGCATTTCCTGCTCAGAGATCTCCTTCATTTCTCCTTCTACCATTACGATGGAGTCTTTAGTAGCTCCAACCATAATGTCGATATCTGATTTTAATAAATTCTCATAACTTGGGTTAACAGCCAATTGTCCGTCAATTCTTACTACTCTTGCTTCAGACATTGGTCCGTTGAAAGGAATATCTGTAATTGCAATAGCTGCAGAAGCTGCCAAACCTGCCAATGCTTCAGGCATTACTTCTTTATCGTAAGAAATTAATGAGATCATCACCTGTACTTCCGCGTGGAAATCTTCAGGGAAAAGAGGACGTAATACTCTGTCCACTAATCTCATTGTAAGCACTTCATCATCAGATGGTTTTGCTTCTCTACGGAAGAAATTTCCAGGAATTCTTCCACCTGCGTAGAATTTTTCTCTGTAATCTACCGTTAATGGTAAAAAGTCTACACCAGGATTGGCTTCTTTATTGGCTACAACAGTTGCTAAAAGCATTGTTCCGCCACATTTCACCACTACAGATCCGTCAGCCTGCTTAGCCAGCTTTCCCGTTTCGATAGTGATTTCCCTGCCGTCTGCAAGGATAATCGTTTCTGTAAACGCTTGAGGTATACTCATAAATTTGCTTCTTTATACTCCGTATTGAGTATGATTAATATTTAAACTCTTTAAATTTTCGTTTGCAAAGGTACTATATAATAATGATATATTAAATTTTTCGATTGCTTTAATAGGCATTTAAAATACAAAAAATTGGCTATCAATTGATGAAAGTTTGAAAATTTATACCAGTAATCTAAACTTATTCATCATTTCTGAAAACAAAAAAGCATTTTTTTGAGGATAATGTATTGAAAAATCCTGTCGTTTTTGTATTATTGTCTCAAAAAATGAAAATAAAACTTTAAACGGAAAAAAGTATCTGTTTCATTTTAAAAATTATTAAAATTATTGCAAACCAATAGGCTGATCCCTATATTTGCCCTACTTCACCAATTACAATGCTGTAGGCTAAAAAAAGTTAAGGAACTATCCTTATCCAGATAAATAAATGTTTATGATTAATAAAGAAGTACAATCTCAAAGCAGGAATTATACGGTTCCGTTGATTACCATCACCCTGCTGTTTTTTATGTGGGGATTCATCACCTGTATGAATGATATCCTGATCCCGTATCTGAAACAACTTTTCAATCTTACCTTTTTCGAATCCATGCTGGTACAGTTCTGTTTCTTCGGAGCTTACTTTATCGGATCACTGATTTATTTTATGATTTCCATTACGAAAGGAGATCCTATCAATAAATTAGGTTATAAGAAGGGAATTCTGTTCGGAATTTTTCTGGCAGCATTCGGCTGCGTTCTGTTTTATCCGGCAGCTACGTTTTCATATTATCCTCTGTTTCTGGGAGCTTTGTTTATTTTAGGACTCGGCTTTACAGTACTGCAGATTACAGCCAACGCTTATGTTTCCTTGCTGGGAAGTGAAGAATCTGCTTCCAGCCGACTGAACATGACTCAGGCATTCAATGCATTCGGAACCACCATTGCTCCGGTACTGGGAGGTCATCTTATTTTTGAATTTTTCTCTTCTCCGGACGGATCATTCAGTGCGGTGGCAACAAGAATTCCTTACCTTATTTTTGCAGGGATTCTTTTACTGGTTGCTTTATTGATTTCCAGAGTTAAACTTCCTTCATTCCAGATGGGTGAAGAAGAAATTGTGAAAGGTTGGGGAGCACTTGAATTCAGCCACCTGAAATTCGGAGTATTTGCCATGTTTTGCTATGTAGGAGGAGAAGTTGCCGTAGGAAGTTTTATCATCAGTTTCCTGGAGCAGCCACAGATTATGGGCTTTAATGAGATCATCAGTAAAAATTACCTTTCCTTATATTGGGGAGGAGCGATGATTGGCCGTTTTCTTGGAGCTATTTCTTTAAATCAATCAATAAGCCAAAGTAAAAAGGCAGTTTATATGCTGGGAGCAGCCGCTGCTGTTTTCCTTGTGATTTTCAGTATTGTTAATCTTACTTTCAGTCAGATCAGCTTTTTCATTGTGTTTATCATACTTAATTTTATTGCCTTTTTCGTGGGTAAAGCAGCTCCGGCAAGAACATTATCCATCTTCGCAGCAATTAATGTTATTCTATTAATTTCTGCAATGGTGAATCATGGTGAGCTGGCGATGTACAGTATTTTAGGAATCGGAATTTTCAACTCTATTATGTTCTCTAATATTTACACACTGGCTATTTCAGGACTGGGTAAATATACAAGCCAGGGATCTTCTTTAGTGGTAATGGCGATTCTGGGAGGAGCTATTGTTCCGATATTCCAGGGATATCTTGCAGATCAGTTCGGAGTACAGCATTCATTTATTATTCCTGTATTCTGCTATTTGGTTATTCTTATATTTGGAGCTTACTGTACCAAATATTTAGGTCATGTAGAAACTACAGAAACTAAATCAGGGCATTAAAATCAAATTCAATCAAAATGTATAAGGCGGAATATCTCAAAGGTATTCCGCTTTCTTTTTTCCAATCTAAAAATGTAACTTTTCGTCAGAAAAAGGAACTTATTTTACAGACTAACTCAATTATTATGAAAATACAGTTAAAGCTTGAATATACCGCATTTCTACTGTTAGGTATATATGCTTTTGCACAAACAGGATATTCCTGGTGGTGGTTTGTCGGATTATTTCTTGTTCCGGATATTTCTATGCTGGGATATATAGTTAATACAAAAGTTGGAGCTTTTTGTTATAATCTCTTCCACCATTTCGGAGTAGCTGTCATTGTTTATTTTGCAGGAACAGCCTTGTCTCTGCCCTATTTACAAATGATCGGAGCTATTTTGTTTTCTCACTCTGCGTTTGACAGAATTCTTGGGTACGGTTTGAAGTATCCGGATAGTTTTCAGAATACACATTTGGGGAAGATTGGGAAGAAGGCTGAATAGTGATGTTGTGAGCCACCCCGTCAAAAATTCTTTGAATTTTCGCCACCCCTCCGAGGGAGGGGAATTATAACGTCTTTAGTTGTGATGTTGGTCAGGATTGGAGTTTTTGTTGAGGCTTTTCTTGTTGGTTTAATACGGCTGGATTCCTACGGAATGACACAATTGGCGTATTGGTCTATCCATACAGTTTGCTATTCCGTAGGAATCTAAATACTCTTTTATCATCACATGAAATTCTAAGACTTTAAGAAATTTAAGTGTTCTTCTCAACCATTTCGTATTTTCTAAAAAAACTTTTGTGGCTTTTGTGATTAAAAATCCCCTGTTGTGTAAAAACAAAAAAGCAACCTCTTTCGAAGTTGCTTTTTATTTTGAAAATCTTTATAGATTATTTTCTTAAACCTAGTTCAGCAATAATTGCTCTATATCTTGCGATATCTTTGTTTTTAAGGTAATCTAATAAACTTTTTCTCTTACCTACCAATTTCACTAGAGATCTCTCTGTGTTGAAATCGTGACGATTAGCCTTTAGGTGTTGAGATAAGTGGTTGATTCTGAAAGTGAAAAGAGCGATTTGTCCTTCAGCACTTCCTGTGTCTTGTGCAGATTTTCCGTGTTTTGCGAAAATTTCCTGCTTTTTGTCTGTTGTTAAGTACATTCCAATATTGTTTAATGATTATTATGTAACGGGTGCAAAATTACGACTATTTTTTGATTCTGCAAACATTATTGATTTCATATATCAATTTTGATAGAAAAAAATGTTAAAAATTTCTTAATAATTTATATGCAATCCAACGAAAAGGCAGTAATTTTGCATTCGAATTACAAATGAAAAAAATTATATTCTTTACAGCGGTTACTACTTTTTTATTCATCGGACTTACTTCGGTAAAAGCCCAGAAAAGTGCTGATGATAAAATAAAAAAAGTTCTTTACTTCAATCCTGAGGTAGAGCCTGATATCGATGAAATAAAAGATCCTACCAACAACGCTTTTTTTGATGCCGTTACCGATAATTTCAGTAACAGAAAAAATAAAATGCTCAGGGCTGAAGTTCAGGTTCCCTTCGACAGTATAGATAAGCAAACTATCGCAGATTACTGTCTGAACAATGATGCAGATTTTGCCATTGTTTCCAAAGTGAGATATTTCAAAGTAGGATTTGGCAAGTATGTTTTCTCCAATCAGGTGGTTGTGAGTATGAAGCTCTTTGGTGCTGACGGAACTCTTGTCACCGAAACCGATCATGATACCTACCGCAAAAATATGCGTCTGCTGGGTTCTACAACCAACTCTGTTAAAATAGGAACCGAAGGAGCGATAAAAGGAATCATCAAAAAACTGAGAAAACTGAAACCGACAGAAGCAGAGCTTTAAGGTTTAAAGTTTTGGGTTTAAGGTTGGGATATACAGCCTTTTATCATCAATGGTCAATTTTGCTTCGCAAGTCAATGGTGAATTTTTCTTCATGCAGCTACCAAAATAAATTCATAATTCATAATTCATAATTCATAATTCATAATTCATAATTCATAATTCTTTTATAGACTTTAGCTTGTAGTATATCTTTATGTATACCAATGATTTGAAAGCTTTCATTAGTTTAGTTTTATCTTAAATCTAAATTATTATGAAAAAATCAAATCTTAAAAAACTGAGCAGAGAAAGCCAGAAAGAAATTCTGGGAAGTATCATCCGTCTTCAAAAATGTCAATATCATTTCGAATGTCCTGGCGGTTCATGCTGTCACAGAGTATGTGTTGCTTATGCATGTCCTGAATTATAAATATTTTCATGTTAAATAAAGCACTTGTTCACCCTTCCGAACAGATGCTTTATTATTCAAAATACACTATAAACAACTGATTAACAATTAAATATTTTCACCAAACAAGGATTTATTAAATATTTTTTACTATTTTAGACCAACATTAAAACCAAAATCTCATGAAAAATCTAAAGAAACTCAGCAGAGAAAAAGCAAAACAAATTAATGGAGGATCTATGGAAAGATGCAGCGAAACTAATCCGTGTCCCGTTGGATGGTGCTGTTTTGGAATCTGCTCCCCTTTCATCTGCCTTGAATAAAAGATAAAACTAAACCGTATAAATCAAAATTTATGAAAAATCTAAAAAAACTCAGCAGACAAGTACAAAAGGAAATTAAAGGCAGTGGACCTTTCAAAAGATGTACAGAACATTACGAATGTCCGGGCGGATCATGTTGTCACAACATTTGTGTTGTCAATCCATGTCCTCTGGAATAATATATGATCATTACAGACACCTGCATTAGTAGGTGTTTTTATTTAAAACATAAATAAAACATTGATTCATAGTAAAATATTTTCACTCGTAAATGAATAATATAGAAATATTTACTATTTTAGTCTGACATTAAATCCAAACTATAACGCTATGAAAAATCTAAAAAAACTCAGCAGAGAAGCCGCCAAACAAATCAATGGCGGTATAGGACCATTCAGATGCAGCATCACAAGACCTTGCTCTGTGGGATACTGCTGTAATGGAGAATGCCTTGATCATGACTGTCCGATAGAGCCTTAATCTTACTATATTTGATTACCATGAAAAATTCAAATCTTAAGAAGCTCAACAGGCTGGAACAAAAAAACATTAAAGGAAGCGGAATAAAAAAGTGTGGTGACAACTCAGATTGCGGCCCATATCAATGCTGTACAAACGCTGTCTGCATATACATTCCTACTTCAGAATGCGAACCAATATAAAGAATATTGGAATTTAAAATTTAATTTTTATACATCCGTTTCGGCGGGTGTTTTTTTTACCCTTATACTGAAGCACTAAACTTTAATTAATCCTTAATTTTGCCACTTTATTGCTCAGTCTTAAAAATTTGAATTATTTTTGCATATCCAAAAAATTTCACGTTTTGAATTCTAGAGACGAACTTATCTTCAACCCTGCCGATATTGCCGAAACTCTCAGCGAACTTCCTGCTGACGAGAGGCTGCTCGCGTTTCTGAAGGTTCCGAAAGAATACAAAGCAGAAGTTTTTTCGCACCTTGACCCTGATTTTCAAGAGGATACCATCAGAAGTATCGGAAGCGATGAAGTTTCCGAAATTCTGAATGCCATGACTCCGGATGACAGAACTGCTCTTTTCGAGGATTTTCCGGATGAGCTGATTAAGTATTCCATCAACCACCTTAATCCGCAGGAAAGAAGAATCGCTTTAAAACTTCTTGGATACAATTCGGATTCTATTGCCCGTCTGATGACGCCTTATTATATCCAGATCCGTAAGGAATGGACGGTAAAAAGATGTCTTCAACAGATCAAAAAGGTAGGAAAAAGAGTGGAAACCATGAACTACCTGTATGTGGTGGATGAAAGAAACCGCTTAATTGATGACCTTGCCATTGGAACTTTACTGCTGGAAGAGGAAGATACTTTGGTTTCCGACATCACAGATAATCATTTCGTGGCGATTACGACAACTACGTCCAAAGAAGACGCGGTAACCTATTTCGAAAAATATGACCGTGGCGCTCTTCCTATTATTACGGAAGCCGGTGTTCTGGTAGGAATCGTAACTATTGATGATATTCTCGATCAGATTGAACAGCAGAACACGGAAGATATTCAGAAGTTCGGGGGATTGGAAGCATTAGATCTTCCTTACATCCAAACTTCATGGACAGAGATGATCAAAAAAAGGGCGACCTGGCTGATCATTCTATTTGTTTCGGAAATGCTGACAGCTTCTGCGATGGGATATTTCGATAAAGAAATTGAAAAAGCAGTTGTTCTCGCACTATTTGTTCCATTGATTATTTCCAGTGGAGGAAATTCCGGATCACAGGCAGCAACATTGATTATCCGTGCAATGGCTCTTCAGGAAATCAGTCTGAAAGATTGGTGGTATGTCATGAAAAAAGAAATTATTTCCGGATTATGTCTGGGGGCAATCTTAGGAGTCATCGGATTTATACGAATTATGCTTTGGCAGCAGATTGGTCTTTTTGATTATGGCCAATATTGGGTATATGTCGGATTAAGTGTTTCGGTCTCTTTAATTGCCATTGTATTATGGGGAACGTTATCTGGTTCTATGATTCCGTTTGTTTTAAAGAAATTAAACCTTGACCCTGCTACCTCTTCTGCTCCATTTGTAGCAACATTGGTGGATGTTACGGGACTTATTATCTATTTTACCGTAGCCGGACTTTTCTTAACCGGAAAACTTTTGTAATTTTAGGCATCATCTAACATGCCAATATGAAAATCGTTTCACTTGTCCCCTCTATTACTGAGGCTTTATTTGACCTTGGACTGACCGAAAATGAAGTCGTAGGAAGAACAAAATTCTGTATTCATCCTCAGGACAAAATAAAAAATGTAGCCATAATCGGAGGAACTAAGAATATCAATATTGAGAAGATTAAAGCATTACAGCCGGATCTTATTCTTGCCAACAAAGAAGAGAACGTAAAAGATCAGGTAGAAGCTTTGATGAATGACTTTAAAGTAACAGTAACCAATATTGATACGATTGAGGATAATTATTACCTGCTTAAAAATCTCGGAAAACTTTTCGGAAAGGAAGACAGAGCACAGCTTTTCAATCTTAAAATTTATGATGTTCTGAATCAGGCCAAACTGGAAGCACCGGTAAAAGCCGCTTATCTTATCTGGAAAAATCCTTATATGACCATTGGTTCAGACACTTTCATTCACAGGATTCTGTCAGAAATTGGTTTTGAAAATATTTTCAAGGACAAAACCCGTTATCCACAAATTATCACTGAAGATCTGGCTGATGCCGATGTCATTATGCTTTCCTCTGAACCTTTTCCGTTTAAAGAGAAACATATTGAGGAACTCCAGGTTTTCTATCCTGACAAAAAGATAATGATTGTAGATGGTGAAGCCTTTTCCTGGTATGGAACTCATATTGCCAAATGCGAGAATTATTTTAAAGAACTTCTCACAGAAATTCATTCAATGCAGCAAAGTTAGTTTTTATCATCATCTTTAAACTTTAAATATTCAATTCACATGTCTGGTACAGTTATATTATCTGAAGGAGAAGAATTCAATCACGTTATACATGAGGTGTCAAAATACATTAATCTGTATGTAATGGCGTTTGAAAAAGATGAAAGAACCATTACACGTGTAGACAAACGCGAAAATATGTATGGTGGAAACGGAAAAGTATACATGATACAGATGTTTGAGCAGGAAGAGCTTGCCAATAACCGTCTGGCCGCGTATATGGTTTTACTGAATAAAGGCGACGAATCCGGCTTTCATACGCACAATCTGAGAAATGAGCAGGAACTGTATGTTGTTGTACATGGGACCGGAGAATATAGAGAAAGAACCGGAACAGAAGGAACAATACGTAAGAAAACACTTCAAAAAGGAGATATTACAGCCATCAACTCTATAGGGTATCATTCTGTTGAAAATACCGGAAACGAACCTTTAATTATGTTTGTTATTACCACAAATAACCCATAAAAAACTCCGGCTGAAATGTCCGGAGTTTTTATTTTTTTATAGTAAGTTTCGATTACAAAATCTTAGAAACTTCATTACAAAGCCATTCTAATAATTCACGATCTTCCTTCGTGAAAGGATCGATAGTGTGAGAATCAATATCGATCTGGCCAATGTTTTTTCCTTCTTTAAAAATCGGAACTACAATTTCTGCTTTTGTATCAATGGAACAGCTTAAATAATTGCTTTCTTCATGTACATCAGGAACTACAAATGTTTCATTGGAAACGGCAACCTGTCCGCAAATCCCTTTACCGTAAGGAATAATGGTATGATCTGTTGGTGCTCCTACATAAGGGCCTAAAATCAATTCTTCCTTATCTCCGTTTTTGAAATAGAAGCCAGTCCAGTTGAAGTAAGGGATTTCCTGATCCAACAGGTGGCAAACTTTTTCAAGTTTTTCTTCTGTATTATGTTTAGGACTTTCAAGAATTGAGGAAAGTCTTTTCTTTAATTCTGACATTGTATTTATATTTTAAGAGAATTGTTTTAGGGAAAGTTCTTCTTTATATCCGAACATTCCACGCTCTTTAATCATTTCTGCTACGCCTTCCGGAACCTGAGTTTCCCAGCCTTTCACACAACATGCAATTTTTCTCAATATTTCTCTGGAATAAATTTCCAAAAACTCCGGATTATAATTGGTAATATCAACAATACGGTTGTTGTGTTTGAAATATTTATATAATTCTTTCAGGTTTTCCTCTACTTTCAGGTTGGAAGAATCCAACAGCTGATGAGTTTCCGGATCTTTATAAGGATACAGATATACTCTCATTCCGTTTCTGAAAAACTTACCGAAGGCTTCTAGAATTCCTCCTGAAAGATTTTTATAATATTTCTCATCGAATACCATCAACATATTATTTACTCCCATTGCTACCCCGATGTCTCCACTTGTGTAAGATGCAAAGTAATCAATCAGTCTGTAATATTCAGAGAAGTTTGAAATAATAACGGTATACCCCAGTTTTCCAAGAATGTCTACTCTATCCAGGAAATCTCTTTCATCGATATCTCCGTCTGCTCTCAGATTGGAAATGGTGATTTCAATAAGAACTTCTGTTTCTTCGTGAGTACAGGTGGCATCTTTGAAGAACATATCCATACCGTTTTTAAGCATATCAATGTTCACTTTCGTCACGGGTCTGAAACTTCCTCTTACCGCGAAAATATTTTTCTTGTACAAAACATCTGCCGGAAGCATGTTGTTTCCCTGAGAATTGAAAATCACAGCATCCGTCATTCCATTCTTGACCAATTGAAGAGACATCAGTCTGTTATCAACATAGGCAAAAGCAGGTCCGCTAAAGTCAATCATATCAATTTCCAGATTATCTTTTGCAATATCATCATAAAGAGATTCTACCAAAGTTCTTGGATTATCAAAATAATGAAAGGCCCCGAAAATAAGGTTTACTCCCAGATTCCCTAAGGTTTCCTGCTGAAGTGTAGCATCATTTTCTTTGAATTTTACGTGGATAACGATCTCATTATAATCTTCATTTTCTTTGGTTTGAAAACGAATTCCTACCCAGCCGTGGCCTTTTACAGTTTTGTCAAAATTGATAGTAGTTACCGTATTGGCGTAAGAAAAGAATTTTCTATCAGGATTATTATCTCTTGAAATTCTCTCTTCAATCAAAGCTACTTCATATCGAAGCATTTTGCGAAGCCTGTTTTGGGTAACGTACCTGTTTTTTACTTCCTTTCCGTAGATGGCATCACTAAAATCTTTGTCATAAGCAGACATTGCCTTAGCAATCGTACCGGAAGCTCCCCCTGCTCTAAAAAAGTGGCGAACAGTCTCCTGCCCTGCTCCAATTTCTGCGAAAGTACCATAAATAGTAGGATCTAGATTAATTGTTAATGCTTTTTGTTTAGGAGTTAGTTTCTGATACATTAGGACATGAAATTTTTTGTAAATTTACCAAAATTAAACCAACCTCAAAACAAAATGAAGTTGAAATTTTTAGGAACTGGTACTTCTCAAGGTGTACCCGTTATAGGCTGTACATGTGAAGTGTGTACTTCAGAAAATCCAAAAGACAAACGTTTACGTTCTTCCGTGATGATCACTACGGAGGAAAATAAAAAAATACTGATCGACTGTGGTCCGGATTTCAGGCAGCAAATGCTTACCAATCATGAACATAATGTAGACATTGCGCTGATTACCCATGAACATAATGACCATGTGATTGGGTTGGATGATATGCGTCCTTTGATTTTTAAAAATGGAAAAGATGTTCCGTTGTACTGCTACTCAAGAGTGGCTCATGAAATAAAAAACAGATTCCCTTACGCTTTTGCAGATGTAAGATATCCCGGTGCACCCGCTTTTGAACTTCACGAAATTGAAAATAAACCTTTTCAGGTACTGGATACGGAAATCACTCCTGTGGAAGTGATTCACTATAAAATTACTGTGTTCGGATATAAGTTTAAAAAACTGGCTTACATTACAGATGCAGGATTTATTTCTGAAACGGAGAAAGAAAAATTGAAGGATCTGGACATTCTGATCTTAAACTGTATCAGAAAATTTGATCCCCATCCTGCCCATTTTATCCTTCCCGATGTCATTAAGTTGTTTGAAGAGCTAAAACCTAAGCAATTATTTTTAACACACATCAGCCATCACTTAGGCCTGCATGATATTGAAGATAAGGAGCTTCCATCCGGAATACACCTTGCCTACGATGGTTTGGAACTTAATTTTTAAAAAAAATTATTCAAAAAGCTTTTGAACATTGAAAAAAGTTCCTATATTTGCACACCAATTTGAAACAAACATCACGTTTGAAATCAACATCAAGCCCAGGTGGCGGAATTGGTAGACGCGCTGGTCTCAAACACCAGTTCTTAGGAGTACCGGTTCGATCCCGGTCCTGGGTACAAGACCGGAAAGAGGTGATAATTCACTTTCTTTCCGGTTTTTTTTCGTGCCTAACTCATTGTTTATCTGGTATATATAAGAGATCAAAACATTGGATCGGGTGGTTCGATAATGATTTTCTGAAAATTGCAATTTTTCAGGAAATATCGAACCAATTATTCTACGTTTTACCTCGATATCCCCATCAGTATAGACTTTCGCAAGGTCTACTAGGTTCGATAATGCTTGGTCTAGTAGTTTTTGAAAATCTATTTTCTTATTATCCTTTCCTTTAGTTAATTTAGCTTCGAGCTTTTCAATTTGTGCTTTACAGTCGGTCTTAATTTCAAGATAATCCTCATCATCAATGACTTCCTCCATCAGTTTATTTCTTGCCTGTTTCAATTTAATGTTTAAACGATCTATTTCTAATAGAATTGCTTTCCTTTCTCTTTGGGGATTATTGATTAATTTTTCAAAATTTTGCCTCAGTACTTTTTTCAAATAATTTTTTATAGATATGCGCATTTCCAATGACTGCAATATCTCTAAAAATTTAGAATTAATAATCTCAGATTTGTAACGGTATGAACACGGGGACTGGCAATGATAGTAATAATATTTATTTCCAGAACGTCCCGTAGAGGCACTGCCTGTAATCAAATGACCACATTCCGGACACACAAGGAAACCTCTTAATGGCAAATTATCGTCAGACAGTACTTTTACATTAGGTCTGGCTGGATTCACATTTCCATCCATTATACATTGAACTTTTTCGAATAGTTCTTCACTGATCAAAGGTTCATGAATACTTTTAACAAAATGAGCCTTCTCTTCATTGAATTGCTCCACGTAAATTTTCCCACAATATGCGGTATTCCGTAAACTTGCAAGAAAGGCACTTATCTTAACTGACTTTCCTTCTTTTCTGTTCATCATATCCATGATTTGGCTCGCTGAATAAACGCCTTTGGACATTTCATTAAATGCCCATTTCATATTGGAAGCTTCCGGTTCCTTCGGAATTACATACTTTTTCCCGTTTTCCGTTATTCTGTTAGCGTAGCCATAAGGTGCCCTTCCCATTAATCTGCCTTCTTTTTTAGCACGGCGCATTCCATAATAAGTATTCAGAGCGCGCCTGTCGTTTTCAACTTCCGGTGCAGCAAGATATATAGCCAGCATCATTTTATTTTCAGGAATTGAAAGATCTAAAGGTTGCTCAATGGCCTGCGGTTCAACGTT
This sequence comes from Chryseobacterium metallicongregator, assembly GCF_031324065.1. Classification (NCBI taxonomy): domain Bacteria; kingdom Pseudomonadati; phylum Bacteroidota; class Flavobacteriia; order Flavobacteriales; family Weeksellaceae; genus Chryseobacterium; species Chryseobacterium metallicongregator. The sequence continues at coordinate 107,915 of NZ_JAVIXS010000015.1, read as the reverse complement.
AATTTTCCTAAGTATGTTAATCATTTGATACGCATCGCCAGCGTTCCTGCTGAAGCGATCCCATTTTGTAAAAAGCAGCAGATCCGTTTTTGAGCTTTTTTTCTTTAGCGTATCCAGTAATTTAATCCACTCTGGCCTGATAAAAGTCTTGGCTGAGTAATCTTCATAAATGATTTGACCTACTTTAATGTTATTGTTTTCACAATAACGTTTTAATCGTTCCTCCTGATCTCTTTGCGAGTATCCCTTATCTGCCTGCTCATCAGTTGACACACGGATATATAAATCGGCTTTTTTCATATATAAATCTTAGAAAATATTATTGTTCTAAAAAACTCTTAATGGTAATTTTTAAGAGCATCGTCAGAAAGCTTAAAATATTTTTCGCCTCCTCAATGCTCAATTCAATTCCCTCCTCTTCTTTAAAAATCTTGATAATCTCCTCTATGGTAATGTTACTAATTTCAACTTTCTTCTCCATACCAATACATTTTTAATAAAAGTATTGGACAACTGTTCTGAAATTAAACCCAGACACTTATGCGATGTATTTGGCTTTTAAATATAAATGTCTAACGCTTGAAACATGTAAAATCAAACGAAACACTTAACTTCAACCATCAGGCGGAAAAAATTTTTATTTATAAAAGATGTGATTACGTTTAAATTTATTTTTTAGGTGCAACAAGAGAAAATTGATGCAAAGAAATTCATCATTCTTAGATTCAACTAAAATACAAATAAAATCAACATTGTTAATTTAAACATTCATTTCATATACAAAAACAGGTTATTGACTGTTATTACACGAAACATTTCCCAAAATAAACCGGTAAAAAGGCAGCTAAGGTATTGTTGCCAGCCGTCATGCTAATCCAACCAAAAGACTACGGCATAAACGGTTTCCTCCCTAAAGGTACCCTCCAATTAATCCGTTTCCTTTTGTTTTTTTTCATTGTCAACACTTCATATCTGCTTTCTTTTTTCCGGTTTTCTTTTGAAAAATATTCAGCGAAGCCTGAAAGGCTTTTAAGAAATAGAACGGAGAAGAGATTGAAAAGGCTTTTGATCCAGAAAAGATACATAACATTTCAAAGATGTTTTAAATAGTGTTTTAAATAATGTTTTAAATAAATGCTTTTTTAACTTAAGTACGGGAAACAAAAGGCTCTGCCGTACTCAGAGCAATAACAATGAAATATAATATCGTAAATGAGATCAAATTGATCTACACAAGGAAAGGAAATACTGAAAAAAAGGTACTGAACTCTCAGGATGCTACAGATATTTTCCGGGAACATTTTGATGCAGAGCAGATCGACTACAGGGAGTCATTTTACTCGATGTATATGAATCAGGCTAACAAGGTCTTAGGAATACAAAAAATATCAGAATCTGGAATTACCTCTTCTCTTGTTGACATCAGAATTATCATGCAGGGGGCCTTATTATGTAATGCCGTATCAATTATTATAGCCCATAACCATCCTTCCGGCAACCTGACGCCTTCTCGTGAAGACATAAACATTACACAAAAAATAAAGGAGGCTGGACAATTATTAAATATTAATCTGCTTGATCATTGTATAATAACTTCAACCGACTCTTTCTCTTTCTCCGATGAAGGTATTTTATAAGGAACTTAAATTTCTAAAAATAAGAAATCCAGAGCCGGTTCCCGGTCTGGATTCTTGTGGCGTCGCGGAAAGATGCTTGTCCTTTAGGAGGCCAACCATCTTTCAGCAAATACTAAACAATTTTTCTCAAATTAGATTGTTTTATTTGAAGTGGAAATATATATTTGTAAGCTAAAGAAATAGTATTTATCCGTTTAGCTTTTTGTTGTTGAATTGAAATTCAATTTTCTCCTCATTTCCAAAACTGTCTGAGAGCCATACCGTAAATGATTGTGAAACTTCAGAGGTTGAAGTATAATACAATCTGAACTCTTTCTCATAAAGAGGATAAATATCATTAGGAAAGTAGGGTTGAGTATTATAATACTGCAGCTTTCCTGCTCCCTCAAACTGAAAATATCGAAGATAATATTTGGTGTCAGCAAAATTACCTTCAGGAAGAATTTTGACACGAATCTCCACATACTCATCTTTAGCGATATCCTTAGGAACAGGCATAACCGACACCTTAAAAGGATAATTCTGCTGAATTTCCAAATTATCTTTCTCACATGATTGTACAAATACTCCGATTACAAATAGTAGCAAGAAACACTTTAATTGTATTTTAGCTGTATTAATTATATTTTTCATTTTTCATTATTTTTAGAAATTATATCTTATTCCAACCCCCAGCAGAGAGTGAAAATTAGCCATTTGGCTATTTTTCAAAAAGCGAAGTTGTCCGTTGACCAAGAAAACTAAATGCTCGGTCAGATAGCTTTCAATAGATAGCTTACCATTTGATCCGTAAATAAAATTATCCGTTGCTGTTAACATTGAACCGTCATATAGCAATTCATTGCCTCTATTAACCTGTTCATAGCCAACAAGAACTCCAATTCCCAGATTAAGATTGACATTTCGCATGAAGTCTCCCCATAGATAAAAACTGTAACCACCACTCAGCAGGAATGTATCTATCGGAATATCGCAGCTAGTGTATTTATAATATTTTCTGCTAAATTCTGTTAGTCCAAAGAAGTAATTACCATTCTTCGAGTAAGAAACAAGCCCCGTACTAAACATATAATTTTGGTTTTCTGGAGATTTTGGAAATACCGAATAGGTAAATTCAACACCAATTTGCTTAGGAATCATCTGTTGAGCAAATATTTTGCTACCCATTATCATCATGAAGATGACCATTAAAAATATTTTGTGCATCTTACTCCGTTTTAATGGTTAAATTATTTATCAATCTTGCATGAACAAGATCTTCATTTTCAAGCTGTACTTTCAAATGCCTTCCCCCATTCTTTTCCAGAATTTCAATTTCCAAAACCTGATCTTTTAAGAGCGTAAACTGATCAAGCATATAAATCCCTTTACTGTCTGAATGATCAGCTATTATCCTTTCCGGGAAATAGGTACGAACCTTCTCTAAAATCTTATCCTGAACAACCGTTCGCTTTAAGTTCTTTTTATCGACAATTTTAAAATTGACCCATTCAATAGCATACCCTACATTACTTTGATTCTTAACCTGCAGTGTGAAATAAAATTTGCTGTCATTCACATGCAGCGCCCTGACTGAAAACTCAATTCCATAGCTTTTTGAAACAATATGTTTAATAGTCCTGTTGCTTTTATTGTAAAGACTTTCCATAATGAGCCAGGTGAGAGAAGTTGAGCTTCCTTTAAGATCTTCAAATAATACATCAGCATACTGTCGCTCCATACCTCTCTGAAGTTTTACTAAATCATAGCTGAGTATTTCCGGATAAGAACTGTAGGATGCTTCAAAACTGTAAAATTTTCCATCTTCAGTAATAACCGAAAAATTAGTTTCCTCTTCAAAATCCCTGACAGCTGACTTAACCCGAAGAACGTTTCCTATAGGCTCTGCCTTATTGGCAACCAAGAAGTCACTTCCCAGGTCAACATATCGTATTGATGTAGGAAATATCAGATGGCTGGTTTTATTGTAGGTAACTTGTATCCTGAAAGGCTCTAATTTTGCCTGTTCCAAGGAAATATAAGTTGTCACAGAATCCTGCCCAAATGCCTTGCTTACTAATAGAAGTAATAGCATAATGAGAATATAATGACTCTTTTGTGTATTCATTTTTATTTTTTTTGATTAGTTATTTTTGGGTAAGAGGAAGACTTGATGGCCTGCTTTTACAGTTACTTTCAATTGTCTGACTCGCTTCTGAAAATAACCCGACAGTCCCTGTACTACTCCCCTGCTCAGATCAGCTGCAATCTGCTGCCCTGCTGATTGAGTCATCATAATATTAGTGCCTGAAGTCTGGCTCATATTAGCTACAATATCGCTTACCGCATTCTGCTCCGCTGAATAAGGAACATACAATCCCATCTGACCGTCAGTGTCATAAACATTGATTTCTACAGGATAGATATTATCTTGAGATTGAATGGAAGATATTTTTAACTGAAGCCTCTCTCCCTGAAATTTGCTTACTGCAATCAGTAAGCTCCCCGCTGGAATTTCAGCTCGTCCGACTTTCATCGCTTCTGAAAGCCTTATAGATAATGTACTTTCGTTTACCAAAGTCTTAGTTTCATAGACCACTCCTTTTATTGCGTTTTTTGTCTGAACTGCGTTTTCTGAATCATTTTGACTGCCATAAAATCTATTATGATTCAAACCTGCAATAAAGGCACTATCCGATTGCTGTCTATATAATGAAGAAACAACATTGGAACGTACCGGTATTGCTGAAGTCAGTTTAACCTTCTTTTCCGTTGACTTTTCGATTTCTTCTTTTCCTGCTGGTTTTTCCTGCTTTGGCATCGTTGGAAGATACTTAGCAGCCATTTGATACGATTTTTCCATGAGCTCTTATTCGGACTTGCATAATCCCGGAAACAAATGTAACTATATATACTATTACGATACCTGTTGAGAAAACTTCTAAGTTGGGTTTTATTACTGGTAGGGCTTTGAAAATGCCACGCTCTGAATGAAGGCCGTCCCATTATATTCTGTCCCTTTTCTTTTGTTATAATAATTGCACATCCGTTCATTGCTCCCGTGAAAGCATAATGGGGTTCATTACTATCTGGATTAACTAATATCTCAACATTACCAATACTCTGTATATCAAGAGGCTTCGATGTCTTATATGGGAAATAATAAGAGGATCCTATTGGATTATATTTATATTTTGGTTCATGTGAAAAAAGATGTTTGCGCTTAAAATTTTTTTCAGGTAATAAACAACTGAACGGCTGGCCTTTATTTGTAATATCTATAATACAAAGCCTCCTTATTTTCTAAGCTTGATATTTGATTTTCAAGTGCCAATCTGGAACCTTCCACAAAATCCAAAGATATAGGTAAATAATGATTCCATATAACATCTTCTTTTTGGTCTAAATCTTGCAAAAGCAGGTTTCTATCCATTATTAAATAATTTATTGGTTTAAAAAAATTGTTGTGTTATAACTGAATTACTTTTCATATTTGTTTAAAAAATTCAATTTTAAGGTAAAATCATTAAAATTTACACTAATCCATTTTAACATTTCTCTTCCAAAATGATAAAATAAGATATTCTATTACATTAGTGTTGATCACAGCTGAGTAATAGGTCCGGATCCCGTAGTTCCAGTACTAATAAATTTTACAGTGGTATTAGCTGTATTAGCAATCCTAAATGAGTACTTATGAGAAGCCGTCATAGAAATGGAAGTTTACAGTGTATAGATTTGTAAATTTAAAGTTAGAGCTGTAAAGTAATCATTGACCCTTGCAACCCACTTATTGGTAATATCATCCCAAATTCCGATAACAGGACTCGTTCCATTGGTTGTTGATAACAGCGCATTCATAGTAACCTGATAGATTCCATCCGCAGCTACGGTAAAAGAGTTAGCCGTCGCATTTCCAAAATAACGACTTTCATTATCGATAATCTCATTAGACAGGTTTCCGATCGGAAATGCTGTTGCACCACCCATTGTATAATCAGCAGTTAACTGTGCAACGATTTCCTGAGCGACTATAAATTCTCCGTTCACTACAATTACAGTTCCCTTAGAATTAGGTACACCGGCAATATTCTGCCAGGTGGGGGCTTCGCCCGGTCCACTGGACGTAAGTACCTGATCCGCAATACCCGCTGAACCACCTGTAGAAGATGTTCCCCCTACATTTAATTCATTCACAACTTGTAGTGATCCATTATCATGAAAAGCTTTCTGATGGGTTCCTGTATTAATTCCCACTTGCGAGTAAACGTTTGTAAAAGTTAGCCCTATGGCTAATAATATAAGAGTTCTGATTGTTCTCATTGATTTGTGTTTTTAATTATTCACTACAAGTTGAAAAAAAAAGAGAACTTTTACCTAAAATCATGATACGTATTATATACGTAAGTTGACTTGCTTACAATAAAAAGCTGAATATTAAGACACAATAAACGACCTCCTACGTTTGTAAAAGAATACATCTTGTTTTTAAATTCGGTCAACCAAATAATTTATTAGTTGGGATGAATTCTAACGATCGCAAATTGGCATTAAATGAGATAAAATCAATTTCAGAAAATGAAAAGGTATTGGAGCATCAAGAAGGAATGGAAAACGATTCTTTCAATGAGTACGCCGCTGAAATAGAAGTCTTTGAGAACGGAGATTCACTGAAACGGCTTTTGGGACTTTTAGAAAGATCATAATAAATCATTACAGGGATATCCAGAATTATTTCGATCAAAGAAGTACCAATGCAGCAGCAGAATCTTTCAATTCAAAAATCAAAAACTTTAGGATTCAGCTCAGTGGAGTGAAAAACAGAACATCACAAACCATGTACAGACTTCCCTTCTTTTCTAAAGTATTTTTAAAATTTATAATTTGAATTCCAGCTTCACATTAAAGAAACGTCCTGTAAGACGTACCGGAACAGGATACATATAATTGGTATTGTAATCTGTAATCCATTGATTGGCTACCGTATTGTTAATATTAAATGCGTTGAAAACCTGAACGCCTAATGTAAGCTCTTCAAAATTACCCCAGAAACCGGATCTCTTATTTTTTTCTTTCGGATCAATAAATACCTTTGTCAATCCTAAATCTACCCTTTTATAAGAAGGAAGAGTCTGCTGATAATTATATGCTGAACCAAAGTCCGGCTGTCCGTTGCTGTTGAACATGACAGGCGCCCCTGTAGGTAATCCCATCGCATAAACTAAGGTAAGATTCACACGCATAGACGGGAAACTTGGCATATAATCCTGATAGAACATGGCAAACCTCAACCTTTGGTCTGTAGGTCTTGGAATATCTCCTCTTTCATCAATATTTTCATACACTCTAGCATAACTTGCAGACAACCATGAATCTACACCAGGAACAAATTCTCCGAATAGTCTTGTATCAATACCATAAGCATAACCTTTGGAATTGTTCTGTCCGGAATAACGAATCCTTACGTTATCCATATAATACGGGATCAGATTATCCAGTTTCTTGTAATAAAGTTCCGTAGTCAGTTTAAATGGTCTGTCATACATCTGGAACTCATAATCATTGGCAAGAATAACCTGGATGGAACGCTGCGATTTTATGTTAGAGTTAAAATTACCGTCTAAATCCTTGATCTCTTTATAGAAAGGAGCCTGATAATAAATTCCCCCTGAAATTTTAAACAACATATCACTGTCCCAGTCAGGCTTAATCGCAAACTGAGCTCTTGGAGAGAATATTGTTTCTTTATTGAAACTCCAGTTGGCAACACGTACTCCGGCATTCACAAATACTTTACTGGCTCCCCAATAGAATTTCTGCGAATACTGTGCATATACCGAAAGTCTTGTAGGCTCAATATTGTTTTGCCCGGCAATATAATACGCAAGCTTAAGATCTCCGGTCAGTCCTGTTCTCGGATCAATAACTTCAGGTCTTGGCAGGCTGTACCCAGCAGAATCTACAACATTCCATTCATTGGTAAGATCTTTCAGGTTTTCTTTTTCATATTTAAATCCAACCTCAAAGTCGGTATTTACATTGGGCGAAAATTTGGCCCTGAACTGGGTTCCATAGGTTCTTACAAACAGGTCATTTCTTGCATGTTCTATTTGTTTTCCCCCATCAAAGGATCTCACAGGCTGCTGTGTCACAGGATCAAAGGTCTGCAATTCATATCCTGAATTGATCGTATAATATTCTCTTTCTCTGTTCTGACAGGCAAAAGCATCCAATGTAAGCTTCCATTTGTCGGCTGGCTTATAGTTCATGGAAAATGTACCCATCATGTTTTTATACTGGTCATTTTCTTTACCCGCATATCCTATATTCACAGTGATAGGCTGTTGAAGGCTTCCGAATGTAACACTTTTTGCTCTGGGAATCATCTCATAATCATTTTTGGAATAATACCCAATGAATGACATAGAAAATTTATCACTGACATGATAATTCAGATAAGACTGGAAATCCCAATAGGTCGGGTTAAAGTCCGTATCTTCCTTCAGAGTGTTAAGAACAAGATTGGTATTTCTGTATCTTCCGGAAAATAAGGCTGTAAATTTTTTATTCTTGGAAGCTAAACCTGTTGTCAGTCTTCCTCCAATTAAACTGGCCTCTCCTGAGACTTCAAATTTTTCAGGCTCACGATAATAGATATTTAAAGCAGAAGACATTTTATCTCCATATTTAGCTTCAAATCCTCCTGCAGAGAAATTCACTGTAGAAACCATATCGGGATTGATGATACTCATCCCTTCCTGTTGCGAGTTTCTGATCAGGAAAGGTCTGTAAATCTCAATATCATTAATGTAGATCAGGTTTTCATCATAGTTTCCGCCACGAACCATATATTGGGAAGACAGCTCGGTATTGGAGTTTACAGAAGGTAGTGTTTTAAGTAATCCTTCAATTCCACCGTTAATAGAAGCTACTGATTTGGCTTCTTTCGCTGAAATTCTTACGTTGGTAAGGTCATTGGTTCTTCCTGTTGCTTTTTTCCGGAAGACAACTTCCTCTATATCGGTCACTTTAGTGGTCGCTGTATCTTTTTTTCTTTGTTGGGAGAAAATCAGAAACGGGACCATAAGGCTTAGCGGTAAAACTAGTTTTTTCAAAAGAAATGTTTTAGAATTTCTTATTAATATTATTAATAAACTTTATAAAAAATAACGCTACAATATTATGATTATTTTGACTCAGCGATAATAATCATTCCTACACCCCAATTTTGATTTTAAATCAGAGTCTTATGGCTTGTATAAGATATGTTGTATTATCCTTCTTCGTTGTATAAATTAAGTTCTATAATATAAAAAAATTGCTACAGGGTTATCTGCTGACTATAGGATAAATTAATTTAGAGAATAACCTACTTAAATTTTTCCATCTTCAATCCGAAACAAATCATAAAACGAAGTTGGTCTGCCTCCAAACGACCCCTCACTAATTGTTAGTACAAAATTCCCTTCGCCTAAAATTTTATGTATTTTGTCATATTTCATAATAATACTTTGCAAAGCCATATATTCTAAAGCTTTCTCTAAACCAGATAGCCCGTCTCCAATTTGAGGGTTGTGCTGTATGTAATTGTTGTCATCAATATACCCTGAAAGTTTTTCCATTTTTCCGTTTACCACAATATCATTCACAAAATTTCCGGACAATATTTTGTTGATTTCAGTTTTGTCAAGATCTTTAACTTCAGTTTCACCGTCCGTCATTGTATGTCCGCTTGGATTGGGTCCAGAAGTTTCTTGTAAATTATCCCAGTGCTCTACAATTTTTCCATCTTCAAAAAGGAAAATATCAAACCCTATTTTTGGCCAAAAAAAATGTAATCAATATGTGAAAAAATATAGTTACCATCTTCAAAAATACGCACAGTATTTACTTTTGCAGAGTTTAGGGGAAGCATCTGTAATATTTCACAAAAGCCCGCTAATCCGTAACCAAAAGCTAAATTATGTTGTTTGTATTTATCGCCATTAATGTATGAAATTGGCTCTGCGGCATCCGCTTCGATTGATTTTAGTAATTCTGCTACTTTTTGTTTATTGTTCATTTTTTATCATTTGTTAATGATTAAATTTCCTATATCTTACCTAGTAAGGACAATGTTCCTTTTAAATTCAGAAAATTATGAAGGACTGATAGTATTACGATATAACAAGCCCATTTCAAAATTTACCAAGTGGGTTACTGTGCCCCTCGATTTTTTCTTCCAATACATCATATAGACATTTGGAAGAGTCTCAATTTTTTGCCATTTATACTGTTTCCCACACACCGAATCCTTTATTGGTTAAAGCTTTCCATGTTAATTGTCTTTCACTTTCAAAATTTAGTTCAAAGGAGGAATTTCTTACAATCCTGAGCCAAGCATTTTTATCCATATATTTTTATATACAGGATTTGCAATCCCTTCAGTATGAAATGGATTATTGCCCTTTTTTGCTTTCTGGAGGGGCTCATCCAAGGCAAAAACATTGTCTGAAGGTATATTTAATGTTTTGCATATTTCAGCCAGCTGTACAGCTGCCAATTCTTGTACATGATAAGTTGCAAAAAAATTCTCAGGAGGTGTAATCGACTTTTGAGAATACCATCCGGCGATCTTTTTCAATTTTGAATTGCTATAGTCCCACCCTCCGGAAAAGCTAAGCACTCTCGCCACTGATTCATGCTGAGCAATAAATTCAGCCATTCCACCCCCTTGCGATTGTCCTGCTATAGCTATTTTAGTCCATACCGGTTTATCTGTATTCTGATCTAAATATTGCGACCATTCCCCTTCTTTATCGTTTTTCGACAGATACTGTAGGAGCTTTATTAAACGAGGTATAATGGCATCCTGATATTGATCCGGAATAGATGAGAAAACATCATCACCATAAATTCGTTTTCTACGAAACTCAGCCGCACAGTTGACATCTTCATTCAGCTTGTTTCCCACACATACCTGTGAAACACCAGGTGTACTTATAAAAGAAAGGGCTATAATTCTATATCCCTGATCTAATGCTGTTTTAAAAAAACTTTGAGGAATACGATTCGTTGAACCATTTGTACCTGTAAGCCATAACAATATCTTATTATTTTTAATGGCTTGATCATAGTACACCACATGCACACTATCCCAATTTCGTACATTGGGATCAGCTTCGCTGGGTTTTATTCTGAGTATTTGATAAATGTCCGAATCAATTTTGCTGTTTTGTGCGGTCATTCTGATAACCGGGCTTATCATAAACATCAATAAAACCAACGGATAAATAGCGGCAAATAAAATCTTTTTCTTCATTATTATTTGAATATTAAAATTAACATAGTAAACCCTTAAAATACTATAACGTTAGTACTAAAGTCCAAGTATAAAGTCTGCTCCCATGTGAGCATGCATTAATGTTGTATTGAATATCGGAATTTCCAAATCATTTTGCTTTATAATAAGTGGAAATTCTGTACATCCGAGTATTATACCTTCTGCTCCCTTTTTTTCCAGTAGCATAATCTGGTCCAGTATATATTTTTTTGTTTCAGGGTTTATAATCCCATGAGATAATTCTTTTTGTATTATTGTATGCAGTCTTTTCCTATTCTCTTCTTTTTCGGGAACTATCACCGTAATATTATAATCATCTTTCAATATTTTTGTAATAAACGATTCTTCCATCGTAAATATCGTCCCAATTAGCCCGACCTTATACAATCCTCTTTTCTTAATGTTCATTCCTATCGCATGAGCAATATGTAGTATAGGAATGGCACTATGCTGTTGTACCTCATCATATACCTTATGGGGGGTATTGGCACGAAAAATAATCGAAGAAGCTCCCGCTTGCTGCAATTTATTACAAGCTTCAATCAGCGTTTTGGCTATTGCATTCCATCTGCCCAACCGTTGTAAAGAATGTATATCATGCTGATCAAGATTGACTAATATAAGAGGAGGGTTTGTATTATTATTAAAATAATTATTGACTATCTGATTGAGGTAACTATAATATTCTACAGTTGAATGCTACGAGATTCCCCCAATCACACCTAATTTTTTTAACGCGGTATGCCTAATGCCTGGATCATTATTTTTAGAAGAAACGAATGATTTGATCATATCAGCCATATATTTCTATTTTCTATTAAAGCTGTTTAACTATTTATTATTTTTTTCACAACTAATTGAACATTTTCCGAAATCAAGAATTACCGGTTTATTAAAAAAAATCTTCTTCCATTTACTTACCGTATTTCTACTCAGATTAAACTTTATTGCAATTTCAGTATTATTCAACCGATGTATTTTTTGATAATCCAATATTTGAAGTATTGTTATTTTATCATATGAACGTAATCTTTGATTTGATGTACTAGGTTCATTATTGACAGTACCAAAGATGATGTTATTCAATCTGATGATATCCAGCACAGACAGCTCATTCTTATTAAGGATATTGTCACATTTGGATTTTTTATCAGGATATTTTTTAGCTATAATATCCTGATAAATTAACTTATAATTAGGTTGTAAATTATTCATGTTATTTTTTATAGGTTGTTTATAACTACCAAAAAATTTCATCCCGTTACAAAAACCAACGACCCAGATGAAGTAAATGGCAGACAAATTGACTTTAATAATTTATTTTTATTCTTCTATCTCCTTTTTATTATACTTCATAATCCACTTATAAAGGGTGGTTTTAGGAATTCTATACTCATCAATGATCTGCCTTTTTGTTTTCTGGTGTGAATTGACAAGTTCTAAAATAAAATCAATAACTTCTCTAGTATAAATATTCTTTCTAAATTGAGGCAGCTGAGTGCTTTTCTTTTCTATTTCACTGTCATTTTGTTTTGCTGGTGGTGAGAATAAAATCAGGTGTTGTGAATATGGCCTAAAAAAATCATACTCTAATAATTTACTCCAACTCAACAAGATATTGGTAGGTAAATCTTCCTGCAGAAACATTGTTTCAACTTCATCAGCAGTGCACTTAAAGAAATTACAAATACGCGAAATATCCATGTCCAGCTCAATGGTCCTTTGCTTAACCATCGAACCAATATGTATATTTTTAAAATTAATACTCATACTTTAAAATTTTATCTTAAATTCTCAAATATTTAGTGATCTGTGGTCATACAAAATCAAACAGATAAATTCTAAATTTCAATTTTTTTCTGTTTTTCATTCGCATACTATTACTTACAAACAATAAAATAACAATAATTTCTTCGTTCTTAAACAGGTTACAATCTCCCAATTAAACACTAATAAAAATTACCACAAATTTTCATTTCAAACAAAACCATGATACGTATAAGGTACGTATTTACCATATTCTACGAGAATAAGTCAATGATTTATGAAACTACAGTTTTGTTATCGCCAGTGTATAGGTAGGTGCTCCGAACCCGGCTCCCAAACTTATAGCACTTACTGTTGATCCTTGTAATGTATTGGATGCTTTAGTTCTATAAAACTTAATTCTCAGCCTGTCACCGGCAGCTAATTGTACTGTTACGGAAGGAATGGTAAATACGTAGTTTCTCATTACACCTGGATCCACCCTTGTAAAAATGGGCCTCCCTCCTGATACAGATGACCATAATCCTCCTCCGGTGGAACTGACTTCAATATTAACAGCCATGTAAATAAATCCATTACCATCATTGTTGATCGTCAGCTGCGGAGTAATTGACCCTGAAAGCATATATGTTCCCGTTTGATTAATTATGATATTTCCACCCGCTGAAAGTACAGTTCCTAATGTATTCAAAGATGCATGAGAAGACTGTATAGGTACAATCTGCTCCTCCCCGGAATTATAGCTTGATTTAGGAAATGAAAATTCATCACTCGATGTATAAAAAGCTATCTGAGACTGTGGTAAAAGATTAGCTTTTCCTATAACTCCATTTTCGTCAGCATGCAACGGGTAAACTGTAGAACTTGCCAGCGTTTGCAGATTACGAATTTTCACCTTTCCATTAACATCCAAAGCTTCAGTGGGATTTGCCATATTGATACCCACCTGTCCATATACAACTGAAGGAATAATTGCTGTAACAATAGCAACCCGAATTTTTAATTTTCTCATGTCTGTGATTTATTTGACGTAAACTACGTGAAAATTACTTTAGAAGTCAAAAAAAAAAAAAAAACATACGTATAATCTACTTAAGCCGATATGAATTAAAAAATAAATCAGCGCAGTAGATATAGGGTAACCGGTATTCAATAAAACTTGTGCTGTTAATTTTTTGCCAACATTTCCTACACCACTTCAGCATAATCCTATATTTTTTGTATCAGGAGCTACAATACTATCAGAGTATTCTTTATAAGTTATTTCTTATCGGATTGATTATAACAATTTATAAGAGCGCTAATTCTATATATCCGTCAGCAGTGGAAATAAATAAGACAAGACCGACAAAACCCAGCATTATAATGTTTAGAGTTAAAGATCATCATCTATCACACCTGCTATATTCTATTCATTCGTTTCGCATTATTGATGATCTGAAAAGATAGCCGGTTGCATAAACCAATTAAAAAAGAAAATCAGCAGGGAAACTGATTTTCTTTGGATAACCACTACATAATATCTTTCTTCATCACTTGTTAAATTTTAGAATGTTTTTCTGATAATTCTTATTTCAATCGTTTTAAAGACATCTGAGTAACAGGACCTGAACCTGTGGCGCCTGAACTTAAATACTTGATTGTCACATCCCTTGTATTATACAATCTAAAAGAATAGGTATGAGAAGCCAACATGGGAATAGAAGTTATCAAAGTATAAGTTTGCAAACGAACACCATCAAATGTTACTTTTGACGAATAAACGTCATTAACACGTGCTACCCAATTACCATTTGTATCATCCCAAATTCCCAACACTGGAGCTGTAGCTGTAATTACACCATTAGTATCAGGTGGATTATCTGTTGTTATTAACTGTCCGTTCATGATTATCTGATATACTCCATCTGCAGAAACTTTAAATAAATTAGTTGACGGTGACCCCGTATACAGATTTTCATTATCTACAATTTCATTATTTAAACTTCCTATAGCAACCGGAACACCTCCATTAGAACCAGCTATAACCGTAAAATCAGAAGTCAGTTGTACAATAATTTCCTGGGCCACCAGAAATTGTCCATTTACTGCAATCACCGTTCCTGTAGAACTGGGAACTCCTGCAAGGTTTTGCCATGTGGGAGCAGCTCCCGGCCCGTTGGACTTGAGCACCTGCCCGGCAATTCCTGACGACCCAGGAGTAGAAGCATCTCCGCCAACATTCAGCTCATTGGTTACTTGTAAACTTCCGTTGACATGCAATGTCTTTTGAGGAGTTGATGTCCTAATACCAAAATTACCGGCTGAAGTAATGGTAGCTTGATTTGTATTATTAGTCACTAAATATAGATCATTTGGAGTAGTCGTACCGAAATAAGCTTTTCCTCCCCCAATATAGGATTTCAAACTAATGGTTCCATTGGTATGGCTAAACCCAAAATTATTATCAGGTGTTTGTACTGTTAGTGGGGTATCAGGTGTACTGGTGCCTATCCCTATTCTATGATTGGCAGCATCCACGGATAAGGTATTTCCATCAACGGAAAATGCGTTAACCTGATTTCCTGTAAATGCCAGGGTATTAGCTCCCTGTGATACCGTTCGGTTACTCGTAAGGCTACCGTTTGTATTATAGATATTAACACTTGCCGTACCTACAGCTCCTCCATCCGTAGACCTCCATCCTGAATTGCTGTATACAAATTCCAGGGCTTTTCCATTGGGAATGGTAACCCCGTTCAGTGTAGCTCCAAAACCACCTGTTGTATTGTTGAAGATAACAAGACGCTGCCCTGCATTGGGTGCAGCTGGCGCGGTAATCGTTACTGTGGCAGTGGCCGCTCCCGTAAGCTGTACCTGGCTTACATTAGCTGGTACTGTGACAGCATTGCTGGCGACTGCTACAGCAGTTTCTCTATTCGTAATTGCTCCGTTTACATCAAGTGTTGTCCCGGGAGTTGTGGTATTAATCCCTACATTTCCTGCCTGAGCAAAAAGACCTGTGTTTACAGAGAGTAAACCGATTATAATTACTTTTTTTGAAATCATAATAAATAAATTTTATTTTTTGTGTTATTTAAATAAATTGACATTGTTGCAGACTATTCAGCTCTTTCACATTTGGCTGAGTAAAACCTTTTTTCATATCCGAAATTCCCCTTCCCTATTTATGCTTACATGTAAAAAATAACAAGAAAAGTTATCATTACTAAAATATCATTAACTTGGATCGTTCATCAAATACTCCACAAAGAAAAGGAAATAAAAAATCAACTTTAAAAACAACGATACTTATTAAATACGTATTGTTAAAATGTTATATATCAAATAATTACGAGAAAAAAAAATCAATTGAAGTGTAAATGCAGTAGATGCCAGATAAGAAAAGAGAAACTATAAGCTTCCAAAACTTATTATTTTTGATATAGAAAAACAAAAATGACTAATATTTTTAACCGCTCAGCTTAAGATGTGACAATTAACAAAAGAAGAACTGCCTTGTATCGGAATAATTTTCCTGAGCATTTGTTATATTTTTAGAAACGTTTTTGATACAATTTTAAAGTATTTTATATTTTTATCATAGCTTTATATAAAGGCAATAATCCTTAGCATTTTCTAGTTTATTTTATAATGGCGTATAAACAATATGCATGAAAGCGGTATTTTGCCTATAACTTGGGCCACCAGCATTTGTTTGTGAATAACAATAAATTACATCCCCCGCTGCAAGCAATTTTACATAAGTCCCTGCAAAAACCATAAGACTCCCCGTTTGACGGAGACCTGCAAAAGGCCAATTAGTGGAGCCAGCTTTAATATATAGACCATAATTTGAATTAGTATCTACATTTCCAAGTTGAACACCAGCAATAATCTGATATATACCCGCCTTAGCAACAGTGTAGGTATTATTTGCTGCATTCCAGGTACCTCCTCCAGCCGCATTGATATTAACCGTTCCAAATACCACTGTATTTTCAGTCAGGTTTCCTGGTAAATTTGTTGAAATGTTTGTAGTTTGTTCGGCATTAAAAATATTGCTTGGTATTTTCAGGGATCCTACAAAATCATTGGTAGAAATCTGTGACACAGCCCCCCCTCCATCGGCAAGTAATATCCCTGAATTAGCAGCACTGGTGACAGATGCAACTGAACGGAATCTCACATTGCCATTCACATCCAAAGTGTGATCAGGAGTTGATGTCCTAATACCAAAATTACCGGCTGAAGTAATGGTAGCTTGATTTGTATTATTAGTCACTAAATATAGATCATTTGGAGTAGTCGTACCAAAAAAACCTTTTCCGCCTCCAATATAGGATTTCAAACTAATGGTTCCATTGGTATGGTTAAACCCGAAATTATTATCAGGTGTTTGTACTGTTAGTGGGGTATCAGGTGTACTGGTGCCTATCCCTATTCTATGATTGGCAGCATCTACAGATAAGGTATTTCCATCAACGGAAAATGCATTGACCTGATTTCCTGTAAAAGTAAGGGTATTAGCTCCCTGTGATACAGTTCGGTTACCGTTAAGGCTGCCATCGGTATTATAAATATTAACACCTGCTGTTCCTACAGCCCCTCCATCTGTAGCCCTCCATCCTGAATTGCTGTATACAAATTCCAGGGCTTTTCCATTGGGAATGGTAACCCCGTTCAATGTAGCTCCAAAACCACCTGTTGTATTGTTGAAGATAACAAGACGCTGCCCTGCATTGGGTGCAGCTGGCGCGGTAATCGTTACTGTGGCAGTGGCCGCTCCCGTAAGCTGCACCTGACTTACATTAGCTGGTACTGTGACAGCATTGCTGGCGACTGCTACAGCCGTTTCTCTATTCGTGATTGCTCCGTTGACATCAAGCGTTGTCCCGGGAGTTGTGGTATTAATCCCTACATTCCCTGCCTGAGCAAAAAGGCCTGTGTTTACAGAGAGTAAACCGATTATAATTACTTTTTTTGAAATCATAATAAATACATTTTATTTTTTGTGTTATTTAGAATAAATTTATATTGTTACAGTCTACACGACCAATTCAAATTTTGTTGGGGGGTCAAAGTGTTAATAAAAATTCCTTATCCCTATTTGCGATTTCATAAAAAACTAAGAATTAATAACAAGAGAAAGTTAATAACTTATCACCCGCTACTGACAGAATTAATTCAATTTTATATCATTCAGTAAATCTTTTGCAAAGAAACAATAAATAAAAAAATAAACCCTAAAATTTAAATACTTACTAAATACGTATATTTTAGAATACTAAATATCAAATGATTACAAAAAAAAATCCCTCTTGCAGTGCAAATGCAGTAGATGCTAGGTGAAAAAGCTCAGCTAATTGGTAAAAATAAGAGGCATAAGTTGATAAAAACTTATTATTTTTCTGCCTATTCTTTGCATATATAATCTACCACAGATATCCAAATTCTGTCACAAATTTTTAGTTTTTCCAAATCATAAATGCGGAACATAGCTGCACCGCATTCTTCATTCTATCTATAGCTTAAAATTTTTATTTTTAAAAAAATATCAGCAGTAAAAATAATATTCTTTAAATCCTATTCATTCTCATTATTTATCTGGTCTTTAGAATCTTTTGTTATGGTATTGGTGTATACATGACAGAAATATGACCTCCTGCTTCCCTGTAACTCCCGGCTTTAGCCATCATTGTTACCAAACGAAAGGTATCTCCGGCATTTAATTTAAGTGTTGTAGATATAAAAGTATACCCTCCTGAATCCAGCCATCTGCCTCCATTAAAGTTTATGGAAACATTTCCCGCAACTAACCCCATTCCTACACCTTTATCTGCAGATATGTAATCTGCTAATTGTTGGAACATATTTACGTAAACCTGTGATATACCTGACGAATTTACATTAATCCCTCTCTTAGGAATATCTGAAAAATTCTCCCTAACATCAAAGGTATACAAACCCGCCTTATTTACCATAAATTTACCCGGATCTACAATGGTGATATATTCATTATTGATATGATCCGTTTCTGTAAACCAGAGTGGGTTCTTTGTATTGTTTCCGGTCTTCCACGAGGTAGAAATTGATCTGGCATACAAAACGTTTGAAGGAATCTTAAGATCGTATACAATTGATTTAACATCTGTAAGCAAGCGCACCCATTTACCATTACTTACCGTTCCGGAAGCAGCAGGATTGGAAAAATAGTAAAATCCGGGAGTTACAGCTACCTGTTGTCCTTCATTTAGCACGGTATTTCCATTACCATAGTTATATAGCATCATTCCATCAAAATCTGATAATATCTGAACATTATCTATTACTGAACGGTCAAATTTAAACTTTGTAAGGTCCGCTTTGGGAAAGCCTAAACCCTTTCCTATGCTATTTCCAAAGTCGTTAAATTTACTCGCATCCATAAAAAAATTGGAGTTTGACAATGTATTCTCAACATTCTGATTGGTTCCTATTTGTGCCTGTACAAAATAACATGGAATTGTAAGTACAAGAAATGATATTAATTTTTTCATTTTAAAATTTGTTTTTTTAGTTAAAATCCTGCTAGCTGATACCATCTTACTCCGTCACTATGAAACACGATGGATCTCGTTGTCAATAATGAAATTGCTATCTGATTGGTATTATAGGATTCCTGAAAAGTAAATCCAAATGCTGCACCTGCACTATTTCTTATTGAAATGGTCCTGTCCTTATATGTATTTGCCGGAGGCATCACCAGGTTACCATTCGAAACAATGAATTCAAAAAAAGTAACCCCTTGCTGACTGTTATTGGCGGACATATTAAAAGTGCCTGAAGAAAGGTTGGTCATTGCAATAAATGGTTGCTGTGTAACACTTGTACTACTTTCTCCATTTAATTTTATCCATTTACCCAGATTTTCGTCGAAATAGTAGAACCCTACCGAATCAACATTAGAAGCCTGCCCCGTTGCAGTACCTGTACTTATATTATCAACATAAATAAGGGTAGAAGCCCTAACAGGAGACATGTTCATAGCTCTTTCCCTGTCTACTGCGGGGATTAATAATCCATCTACAGTAGCCATAGATCCGGTAGGATTCTTCGCTTTAATATCTAAAGTAGCATTGGGAGCCTCTGTATTGACCCCTACCTGAGAGTAAACGGTCGCGGAGAAAACCCCCGCAGCCATTAAAAATAATTTTTTCATTATATTTTGTTTTTTAATCCCCACAAAGAGAATAAAAAAATATTATGTATCAACTAATAATAATACGTATTATGTACGTATCATTAAAAACGTATCAAATCTGCAAATAAATATTAAAGAAAATCCTCGTAACGGAGCTACAAAATATAAAAAACACATTTTTCTCAACTTTACAAGATAAAATCTACAATAGAAAAAAACCAGTAAGTGGCTTGATAACTTCCAAGAAGCTATTCTGTTTAAATCTGAACCTTTACATACAACTTGAGACTCTACATTATCTGGCTTTTTCTATCTTATTTCTCAGGAAAATAAAAGTTTAAACAACTTTAATAATGAATTGAACCTGCAAAAATTAGTTCTGCAGGTTCTTTTGTAAATATGAAAACAATTTTATTATAGTGATTGAGTCCTAGATTCTTTTTGGCTTTTTTATACATTGTTGGTTTATCTTCATTCATCACTCAATACCATTCATCCACCTCCTCATCTGGACTCTATGAGCAGGAGTCTCTTCAACTCCTCCTGCAAGAATATCCATTACTTTGTCCCAAAGATTCTTTTTCTTAGATTGAGATGCTTTTAATTCATGGTAAGCCTCCAAATACTCCTTTTCATACTCACCAGCCTCTTCATCAGAATAATGTAGCGGAATATGTTGAATAATATCCATAGTTAAAGCATCTACTTCTCCGGGTTCTAATGTTTCCATCATTCTGAGCTTTAACCTATAGGTTTCCGCTATTGATACAATATTATCCAATGCTTTAAAAACTTCCGCCCAAGAATGATTCCATTTTTGTAAGTTTTCACCCACAAAAATTACATCTCCAGCCTTCTTTAACTGATCCATACTGGCCATAATTAAACCTTTATAATAATCGGTCATTTCCCAGTCTTCCACCAGGTTGACAGCATCTCTGTTTTTAAACTTTTCTTCAATTCTTTCTAGGATTTTAAGCTGATGATCCGAATTTTCCAATAACCGGGCTTTCTCTCTTGTCCACAAATTGATCACCATACTGTTGCCAGTGGACGCAATTAACTTTCCGCATTCGCCAATATTTGTCCTTATTTGATCATCACTGGCACGAATCTCCTGATTCGTTGATTTGATTTCAACAGCCAGCTTTCTTAAACTCTGAACTGCTTTTATTACAGGATTAAATTCCTTTTCCATCTTTTGTTTATTTTAATTATGAGATTTTTCTTTATTCTTACATACATAATATAACTATACCCCCCAACAAAAAATTAATAATTGAAAAAAAATGGAAGGTATAGTAGTATGCTTCCTTTGATTAAACTCGTCATCAATAATCTTCCAACGAGAACAATCATTTTATTTTCCGGCAAATCTCCAATAAAAACAACAAATCATCAAGGACCAGGATACGTATTATCTACGTATAAAAATTCACCGAATGAGCCTATAAAAATAGCTTAAATGTATAGAAGTATTAAAAATATGAGTCGTCTGCTTTTCTCTATCGATAAGTAATATCATTATCAAAATATAATTATACGTATCCGATACGCATATTGGTTTTATAGCACTATGATCCTTTTATTTTATCTTCACCTCGCATTCAAAAATCTAAGCAAATGTTTGGAATAGTATTATCTCTGTATTGAAAAGTAATTTCATACCATTTTAGAGGTCAAAAACAATTAATTTAAAACTTTACAATTTATAACATTAACTATTTATGGGTATTAACAGTCAAATAATTGAAGACAACAGAACTTTGTATGATAGTATTGGCAATACTTATCCTGCAGCGGAAGGTGTAACTATAACAACTGAAATAATCAACAATATTACATGCTATTGGTTTGAGCCCGAAAATTCTAAATCCAATGAATTAGTGTTTTACATTCATGGCGGCGGGTATGCTATCGGCTCATTTCAGTCGCACAAAGCAATGGTTTCCCATTTTGCTAAAGGATTAGATAGAACCATTCTTTTTATATCGTATGCTTTAGCCCCGGAAAAGCCCTATCCAAATGGATTGAATGATATTCTGAGTGTTTATGAATATGCCGTTCAAAAATTTCCAATGCATCATTTTTATCTCTTTGGCGACAGTGCGGGAGGAGGATTGGCTATTGCATCTGTCAATGAAATCAATAAGAAAAACTGGAAAACGCCAAAAGCAGTATCGGTAATTTCTCCCTGGTATAACTTGGAAAGCAATAATCCTTCTTTTGACAGCCGCCAGCACTTAGACCAGATTTTAAATAAAGAAATGGTAAAAAGCTTTGCTTATGCCTATGCAGGAACCCAGCTATCCGCTGCTGACCCGAGTCAATTGAGTTTTACAACTTTTCCGCCAGTATTTATAGGCGTTGGTACAAATGAAATAATGTTTGATGATGCTATGAATTTTTTCGACATGGTATACCAGATCCAACCCAATTCCCAATTAAAAATTTATGGCGGAGAAGGACATGTGCTGACACAGTTAAATATTTCCAGTCCTGCTGCACAGGATTTAATCATGAACATTGCTTACTTTTTTAACAATACTGATCGTGAATAGAATTTAGATTAGTATTCTATTTCTTACTTTTACTTCTTTTTACAACATTCTTTGGTAATAACAGTGGCAAATGTATTACGTCTTTTATTGTGAAAGGAAAAAGGATTATTCCTTTATATTTACTATGAAATATGGGCTGTTTTAATATTAAAACAGCCCATATTCATCCTTATAGAATTCCTGCAAACCCTACTTCACCCCATTAAAGTCCTCTTTTATGCAAAAGGTTTACTACAGTATTATGAATGAATTTCTCCTGTGGAGTGTCCACATCACTCCCTGTAATATTGACCTTAAAAGCGGCAGAATCCCAATAAAAGATAGCCCGTCCCCCATTATTACCCATGATCCAAACAGCAGGATCTGTTCCCATGGTAGAAAGAATCGTACTGTTCGGAGGTAATTGGGCCGCAGTTACTCTTCCATAAGATCCCCCGGTCCCTGAAACAGTGATATTTCTTGCATCTCCAAAAATACCATTATTAACCATGTCACTTGTAGAAGTTGTGTTTACAACACCGGAGGCTATACTTCCCGTTCCTCCCAACATATTGAATATAGTAGTGCCTACATTACTTCTTAGTGTTATTATAGCAACTCCTCCCATCTCTATATACTGCTTAATCTTTGCAGCCTCAGTAGCTGACATCTCAACAGACCCTGTAAATATCAGATCATATGTCTGAAATAATTGGGTGGCACTAAGAGTAGATAAAGCAGATGTAATATCTGTAAAGGTGAACCCTGTATTACTTACAAATGTACCATTAGGACCATAATTTACTTGATTAGTGAGCTGAGATCGTAAGGCCGTCGATAAATCACTGGTATTCCAGCTGCCAAAACGAAAATTTCTCAGAATTGGGGTAGTATGAGAACACTGTAAAGAAAGTTTGCTCCAAGTTCCTGTAAGGTACCTGTACTGACCGGAGTTCCTGTAAGAGTATAGGTAACAATCTGAGTTTGTCCTGCCGTCAATGTAACACTCGCAGGTGAAACAGAGGACACCGTTATCCCGCTGCTTATTCCTCTCAACACCAAATCGCTGGTTTGAAGCGCAAACGTTGCTGTAGAAAAGGAGTTATTGGTAAGAGTCACTGTAAACTTTGTACCGCTCAGAGCCACCCCATTTAAATATGTTCCTTCAAACCCATTTTCCGCACAATCTGCCAGTAGTGTAGGAGTTGTTGTTCCACTGCATTGATCACATAAACACTCTGACCACACTGTTCCGTTATAAAATCTCGGGCATTTCCTAGTAGAGTCATACATAATCGTCCCTTCGGCAACACTCCCTCCCTGTGGGTTAATCAGGTTTGTAGGGTTTGTATTGGCAGGAAGCACCAATCCCATATTATAAGTCTTGGTCTTGTTAATGTCCAGTGCTCCCCTGGGAGTACTTGTACCTATTCCCACCTGCCCTGAAATGCTTAGACTCATCACACCTAAAAAAAGAAAGAGCAATTGATGTAAAATTTTTTTTTCATATGTTCATTTTAAATTCCTTACAAAGGAACACCTATAATTGACAAAGTCAATAATATTACGATACATATTACCTACGCACTTAAGTAAAATATATATTATTTTTTCAAAATAACATCATATTATAACGCACATTGGGAAGCTAATTACATTTTCATAATCCTGAAAATTTGGAATGAGTTTTCTATTTTAAATCTCAATGTTGAAAATTCAATACTTATGGAAGAAAATAAATTGTGTGGCTTTATCTATATCATTCTTATCACTGATATAATTTTTAGAAATTGATAAAATTTACCACAAACCATCTGAATTCTAAAATAGAACGGACTAAAGATAATTGTACATTTCTATTAAAAATAACCAGGCATTCATGTATTAAACAAGATCACATTAACTGATAAACAGTCAAATAAAGTATTTTTTTACATTTAAAGACGAATTTCAGATAATGCAGTATAAATGCAGTGCGTTTTTTTTTCATTTACAAAGCAATTACTATATTTTTATAGTACCAAACAATAGTATCTAATATTATTGTTTGGTTGAGATCTTAATTTTATTGATTAATATACATTTAAAATGAAAAAAAATTTATTACTCACAGCAATCCTTTTATATGGATTATGTACAGCCCAAGTAGGAATAAATACTTCTACTCCTCAAAAAATGCTTCACGTCAATGGATCTTTGCAGGTCGTAAATGAGCTGAATGTAGGAGGAAATGCTACTACATCTGGGTCACCGGGCACAAATGGACAATTTTTAATCTCTAAGGGCCCTGGAATTGCTCCGCAATGGACGTCAGTCAGCATACCTGTATTGGATCCAGGTGCCTACAAATTAAAAGGGGTTTATAATTTTAATTTAAATGATGTTTTTACAAATACGAATAGTAACTTTTTAACACTGGGAAATTTTAACAATATCACCGTAGGGTCTTCTACTAATTTTATAGTCGTAGAATTTCAATCTACAGCCTCTGTTCTTACTTTATCCAGTGGAGAGGCAATGTCCTATAAATACAGATTATCCGGAAATAACGGCATTGTGACTTCTGAATCTCCTTTCTTTTATATAGCTACCAGTGGGTTCGATCCTGTGAATAATCTTATATCTTTTAAATTTTTTTTAACCAATATAACCCCCAATACCTATAATTTAATATTGGAAGCATACAGAAGTAACACAGCAGGAGCCGCCACACCTTCAAAATTTTTACATTTTAACAGAACCTATACTAACTCAACCAGCTTCATTAGTGATGGGAAAGCTATTGTTTATGTTTATGAACAGTAATTTTTTTTTGCCTATCTCTTACTTAAAGGTCATTTCCTGATAAATTCAGTTATTATCTTTTATTAATATCAGAGATTAAAGGGATAGTTCAATACATTAAAAGACGAAACTTTTCTTTTACTATTAGAACCATAACAGACATCCCGGCATCTGTGAAGTAAAAATAAGCCTTATTTCAAATAAAAGCTTCCCATCTTAAAAATATGATATAGAAACCGTTTCAACTTTTACATTGATTATTTTTAACCATGAAAAGCACAAAAGTTTAAACACCTAAGCTTTTTAGAGCCAAGCTTTATACATAATAAATGCACCTGAATTTTGCGGAAATCTTTGCCTATTGAGCGAAGTCGAAATGTTCTTCTTATGTGAACTTTTCTCCGGAATCATTTTCTAAACTTACTTAAGTGAACTCAAGTGTTTTTAAAATGAAGCTCTTATCACTTCCTCTGCATTATAAAGTTTAAACAACTTTATACTATACACAGCAGACAATATGCCCTGAAGCAAAAAAGCCGGAAATAAACTATTCCGGCAATACGCTTAACAAGCTGAATGATTATCATCTGTATCTTTTATCACGAGCCGTTACTGCCCCAGGTAAACAAAAACATTAAGGTTAAGATGTTTAGGATCAATGGATACAGGCATATTTGTTCCCCCCGTATTTACCGTAAAGGAATGGTAATGGTTTCCTGCATTGCTGGTAGTATATTTTCCGCTAGTATCATCAGCATTATCATTGCCGAGGCCTCCGGCATTGACAGAAGTATTTCCTCTATCTGTTATAAAATGGTAGTGATTACCCGCCGAAAGAGCAGTACCGTAAAAGGTCATCGCAGGCAGATTAGCCTGTACAAGGGTAACTGCAGCATTACCTCCTGTAGCTCCCAGGGCTTCCGTTCCGGTCTTTGCTTTCAAATATCTGTTCGTGGCATCCGGAATTGCAGCAGCAAAGCCAAGAGACCGCGCATTAGCCTGTGCAACTGCCGGTAAAGAAGAAACGGTTCTTCCATTCAGCAGGTACCAGCCGTTGTGATCATTTGTTACCACACTGTATTTTACATGTCCGAAAGGCATATCTTCTATGGACAAGCGAAACCATTGGATTCCGTTATTGACATAAAGTCCTTCATTTACACTGGCATTATTTACCGTATTATAGACAATCATTCCTTTAACATGCTGGGAAAGCGGAGATGCACTGGTGATATTGACCAGTGATACCCGGGGAGGTAACAATCCTTTATTGCTGGTATACATTTCCAGTATTGCATTCCGATCCGGTGCAGGCGTATTGATTCCCACTTGTCCGCTTACCCTATGATCATTACAAATAATCATCATTAAAACTATTATAAATTTTAAATTTTTCATCGCTTATTAACTTCCTAAATAAATAAAAACATTCGTCACCAAATAACTAGGGGTGATATTGATGGGTTGAGAACTCCCTCCGGAGCTGAATGACAGGCTATGGGTATGAACTCCGGCATCCGCTGTTTTATAAGTATCCGAAGTATTATCTGCTACAGGATTATTGGCTCCGCTTCCACTATTTACAGAGGCGCCTGCTCCCCTGTCTGAATAAGTATGGGTATGGGCACCATCTGTTGATGTACTCCCTGTAAAAAAAACATTTGGAAGATTAGCCTGCACAAGGGTTACTGTAGCATTTCCTGACAGAGAGCCCAGGGTTTCTGCAGCATCTTTTGTTTTAATGAATCTGTCATTTGCATTGGGCAGACTGACTGTAAATCCAAGACTCGCTGCTCTTGCCTGTACATTTGCGGGAAGCGAAGAAACAGCTCTTCCATCCAATAAATACCATCCCTTATGATCTGCTGCGGCAAAACTATTTGAAATTGTACCGTAAGGATAATCATGAGAAACAGCAGACCAGCTGCTGCCATTATTTTCATATATTCCTTCAGAAACATTGTTAGTGCTGGCAAGATTATAGGTGATCATTCCTTTTACATGGGCCGATAAAGGTATGGGAGATCCTGTATTGCTCAGGTTGTTTCTCGTAAGCAGCAGACCCTTATTGGATGATGT
This sequence comes from Chryseobacterium metallicongregator, assembly GCF_031324065.1. NCBI lineage: Bacteria > Pseudomonadati > Bacteroidota > Flavobacteriia > Flavobacteriales > Weeksellaceae > Chryseobacterium > Chryseobacterium metallicongregator. The sequence continues at coordinate 80,645 of NZ_JAVIXS010000015.1, read as the reverse complement.
AACGTCTAAAACAGAATTGGAACTGGGGCTCCCCGTCCCTATCCCGATTTGTCCATGAACAATAATGTTGCCAAGAACAGGGATAATATAAAATAATTTCATTTTCATCATGTATTTTTTCACTAATAACCTAAATAAATAAAAGCATTGGCAGCCAGATTCTTGGGTTCCATATCAATCGCAGCGTTGGATCCACCTGAACTTACCTGCACCGTATGAGAATGATTCCCTGCCGACCCTGTATTCTGATTGTTCAGCTGGGTTCTGTTGGCAAGCTGAACTCTCCCGTCACCATGATGCCAGGGTTTATCACCTCTATCGATATATTGGTGACTGTGTGCCCCGCTGCTGGTAGTTGTACCGGTATAATTAATATTGGGTAAGTTCCGCTGTGCCAGGGTAACTGTTTGCGCACCGCCTGTGCTTAACAGTGCAGAAGATCCTTTTTGTTTCAAATACCGGTCTGTGGCATCAGGAAGTGATGCAGTCAGTCCGATTTTAGCTGCATTGGCCTGAGCTCCTGCGGATAATGAGGTTACATTTCTTCCGTTCAGCATATACCATCCCTGATGGTCCGCTGCTGCAAAGCTGTAATACACATCACCAATATTTGGCTGGCTGGTGTACAGTCTGTTCCATTTTGTTCCGTCATTATAATAAATACCTTCCACAACATCATTTACAACAGCCGTATTATATATTGTCATTCCTTTTTCATGAGCTGAAAGAGGAGATGCTGATGAAGTGCTTATTAAAGATATACGGGGTAGCAGCAATCCTTTTGAAGCGGAGGATAATTCTAATGCTGAATTTACGTTAGGACTCCCCGTTCCTATGCCGACTTGAGCCATGTTTGTACCCGGCATGCACAGTAAAATCACAAATAATACCATTGCATTTACATAATTTTTTTTCATTAAATAAGTGTCTTTTTGTTGTATATATTGATGTTAAATCCAATTGATTAAACCTTATATTATTATCAGATTATTTAACCCTCCAAAGATAGTGCGCCACATTTTTTCCCAGAGTTTTCCAAGCCATTGATCTCTTTACAGTGATAGATCGATGCATTATCCGGACTAATAACGTCCTTGGGTGATATGTGATTGTTCAGCAATTGCTTTATCAAATCAGCCATTATATTTCCCATATGATGACAGTGAAAAAAAAATCATTAACCTTCGCAATAATTCGCAAAAAAATAATCTTTTACGGTTTCTGTTGGAAACTCAATTCCTAATCTGCCAATACATTAATGAGAGTGCTAATAAAAACATGTTAAAACTTAATACATTTTTCCCTTTTCAAAATTTTTGCAAAAAAACTAATAAATTGATATAATCTTAAAAAACAACATACGTATAAGATGCGTATAATATATATCCTGTGGCAGTGGGCTTTTATAGAATTCGCAGTGGAAATAGAGTATGCACATTTTATTTAATTATATTATTCTAAAAAATCAAAGGGGTTGATTTTTTAGAATATTCTGTACTATTATCCTGAGAATGCCTCTAATAAGGTTTTATTCTACATGACCAATGCCACAGAATCTCATTTTAATTGGGAAGAGCATATTTGCCCTAACTGTATTCTATAAATAAAACACATGAAAGAGAGCGCCATAATACCAATATCTTTGTGCGTTGCTCTGCCCTTTCTCGCTTCAGTGGTATATTTTCAAACACTCAGGTAGCATTATTTAATAAAATAAATTGTATGACTTAAACGTTCTTAATTGCTTTATATAGTAAGCAACATGTTTGTGTCAATACACCCAATTATTCCTAAACTTTAGGTCTGATCGGAAATACAGGAATGAGAGCAGCCTCCTTTTATGGTATTTGAAAAAATATAATAATCATATCGATTATATTTACACTTCTATTTTTCTAAAACGCGGGGATTTTTCATTCAATTTTTAAATCTGTTATTGTAAGTAATCAGAAAAATGTTGAAAAAGCGTTATAGACATTTAGAAACGAAGAAAAATTGAGAAGAGAACTTCCTGCTTTTCCTCCGTAAATAAAGAAAACCTGCAGGGAAACAGGTTTTCAAATGTCAGAGAACTTATGGATGACCATTCTTTCTCATCATTTATTAATTTTTAGAGAAATCTTATTTTAGCGTGATTTGATTTTTATGATCGTACTCACTGAAATACAACACCTTCAGCATCATCAGTGATATCAAGTTGTAAATTGACTGATCCTGATAGCATATAAATCCCTGGCTGATTTATCATAATCCTTCCAGACGTTCCAATTGTTGCTCCAATAGTATTCAATACAGCATGCCCGGAAGTGATTGGTATTGTTTGGGGGGCTCCTGTATTATAGTTTGAAGCTGAAAATGGAAATGCATTGGTAGAAGTATTAAAAGCAACCTGGCTTTGAGGAGCGATTGTAGCCTTCCCCAAAACCCCATTTTCATCACTAAATAACGGAGAGACAGTAGAACTGGTAAGAGTTGGCAGATTCCTTATTCTTGCATCTCCATTGACATCAAGGGTTTTAGTGGGGGCAGTTGTATTAATTCCTACCTGTAAATAAATCACTCAGCAAGAAATACATTCAAAAGTAATACAAGTTTTTTCATTTTTTTTGTTTTTAAAATCTTCCCCAAAGAAACAGATAAATTGGGGCAATTAAGTAAAAACACAATACGTATAAAGTACATATGCTTCAATATAATAATACTATTTAGATTGCAGTGTAAATGAGGTGTATTACTTTTTTTGAAAATTTACCAACCAGGCCAATATTTTTAGAAAAACAGAAATGTATTATGGATACATTTTAAATTTTATACAACACGCCTTATTATTTTAAGGAAATTATCAATCAACAAATAAAAAAAAGAAAATCAGTAATTCTACTGGTTTTCTCCTATTAGCAACTATTTAAATTTCTATCATCATGATGATCTTAGAAACAATTTTCATGCAACTTAGAGTTATAAAGGAGCATTATGTATTGTATAGCTAAAACAGCAGATTACAATATTTTATAGAAATACGAGCCTTTTATATTTGGTACATTATTTCTCAAATAACTGGAAGGATACATCTGTTACTACTATATTTAGCAAATGATTGTTACCTGTTGCATAATAACCATTTGCTGTTCCTGCATTAATTTTTATAATAGAAAGAGTGGGTTTAATCCTGACCTGCAGTTTATTGTTAGTATTTAAAAGAGTAGTTCCTGTGAGATTTGCGGTAAATAGCTTGGATAAACTCACAATGAGGGATGCTCCTGCCGCAATATTAATTATATTATTAAAAGTCTTAATAACTGTTCCATTCAAAATAATCTCTATATCGTACCGTACATAATGGGAATTCGCTGGAACAATATCACCTATACTTGTAAACTGAAATTGATAATCGAAAGACAGTAAAAAATATTTATCCGTATTCACACTTTTCTTATCAAAGGTAATGGTATAGACCGGGTTAAAAACAGTGGTGGAAGGAGGATTACATCTAGTGTCGCCGTAGGGACAATTATTCCCTACCATCTGGTCATAAGTATAAGAACCATTAGAGGTATTTGAAGCGTCATATCCCTGCATCGCAGACAGTACATAAGTGTTAAATGTCGGGATATCATTCACACTGGCCATTCTAAACCAGCTTGGAGCGGCCGGTGTTCCGTTATTATAATAAAGTCCTAAACCTCCGGTAATGGCAGGATTGGTATTGTAAACCACCAGCCCGTTGGCAGGAGAGGGAACAGTAGTACCATCAGTAAGATTCTGCAAGCTCAATCTTGGCAATAGAAAGCCTTTCTTGGAAGAAGCGAGATCCAGTACGGCAGACGCATCAGGAGAAACCGTACCTACTCCTACACTTCCAGTTGGGGTGACTACAAAATCATTAGCCTGCTGCAATGCAGTGGGTACTCCTGTTGCAGGATTATCCTTACTTCCATCAATATGGAATATTCCCTGTGGGTTAGCGGTATTAATTCCTACCTGCGAATATAGCCATGAAACAAGAAAGACATTTAAAAGCAAGATAAGTTTTTCATTTTTTTTTGTTTTTAAAATTTACCACAAAGAAACAGATAAATTGGGGGATTACGTAGAAACAGCATACGTATAAAGTACGTATGCTTCAATACAACGACACCAATGAGATCGCAGTGTAAATAAAGTGTCTGGTTTTAATGAAAACTTACTCATCAACAATATATTCAGAAAAACAAAAATGCATTCCTTATATATTTTAAATGTATCCAGGTCATGTTAAGGAAATTATTAATCGACAATTAAAAAAGAAAATCAGTAATTCTACTAGTTTTCTCCTATTAGCAACTATTTAAATTTCTATCATCATGATGATCTTAGAAACAATTTTCATGCAACTTTTACGTGTGCCGTCAAAAATTAACTGCAGATATACCGCGCTTTATTAATACTATGCAATAAAAATGCATCCGTAATGACCTGATCCATTACTGGAGTGGATCAGCAAACCACACTCTCTGAAAAACCTCACACCAGATTCCGGCAGGCCCATCAAATGCAGCCCCTTTAGTATCGACAAACCCTCTACAAGAGAGTAAATTTAACTTCTGAGATTGCTAATGTATAAAAATTGTTAAAGGCAATACATCTTTTATGTCTGATCTACGATCTAATTATTGAATAAAGAAACAAAAAAACCAGGAGATTACCTCCAAAGATGATATGTATAAGATACGTAAATTAGCAGTAATAAAAAGCAGCAGAGCGTACTTTATTCTCTGACAATATTCTGAATCCATATATACAGATCTTCATCAGTAGGAATATTAAATTTTTTACGAATATTATATTTGCGGGTCTGAACAGTCCGGGGAGATGTAAAAGTAAATTCTGCAATATCCTTAGTAGAAAAATTAAGAAATAAATAAGCACAAAAAGTAAGTTCACTTGTTTTTGAGCGGGGAGATATTTCCAATAATTTATTCCTGAACTCAGGATATACTTCATTAAAACGGGTAAAAAATTCCGGGGAATTTTCTTTAGCCAGCTGAACAACTTCAAAAAAAGATCCATCAAGTTTTTGCTGAAGAATTGCTTTTTCTTTTTCTTTCATTAACAAAGCATTTTCTTTTTGCAACAGTGTCTGAACTTTTTCTGAAATCAACTTTTTACTTCTTCTGTACATACGAAGATAAACCAAAACTACCCCCAATAATATAACAAAGAAAAATATGGAAACCACAATTACAACTGTATAATTCTTCTCAGAAGATTTCTTAATATGATCTTTGAGGATTTCATTAGAAATGTATTCTATTGATCGCTTATTTTCTAAATTTAACCTATTTTCTAACAGCAACGCCTTTTGATTATATTCTTTTGATGCTGAATTGTTCCCGCTCTTTGAATAGGCTGATGCTATCAGAGAATATAGCTCAATTTCCTCAAACTTAAATTTATTTTTCTTTACATTGTCTAAGGCTAGAAAAAAATGTCTTAATGCAGCTTCCGGATTATTCCTGCTCATCTCCATAAGTCCCCTTCCCTTTTCGTTGGCAGCTGTATAAGGAAAATTGTACTTCTTCATCAGATGGTCCGCTTTAGCAAAAGAATATGCTGCAGAGTCATACTTACTTTTATAGGTATAATACTGTCCCAGTGCAGAATAAAAATTAATGGCATTCGCAAAAACACTTTCTTCATTGGAATTATTTAAAACATTTTCTTCCTTTTTTAAATACACATACATTGAATCAAAATTTTTAGCTTCCTCATAAGAGTCAGCTAAATTTTGAAAAGCCAGAGACAAAGCCTGATTTCGTTTATCCTCATGTTTTATTTTATCAATGTAGCCAATTCCTTCCTTGAATATTTGAATTGCTCTATTCTTAAACTGCATATTATTATATATCCTACCTTTGATCCTGCATATTTCCGAAAGCTCTACAAAATCAGATTGTGCAAATTTTTCCTTTTCTGCAATAGAAAGATATCTGAGGGCTTTTTGATAATCCCCTAATTCATACAATCCACTCGCAATAAATACACAGGAAACAGCTTTGCCTTTTGAATATCCAATTTGCTCGCTTTTAGAAAGTGCTGTTTTTGAGTTTGATATAAGTTTTACAATATTAAGATTGAATTGTTCATTATAGGCCGCCAGTAGAAGGCTGTCTATTTCTTTTTGAGTGGGAAGCTGGGCAGCAAAAAAAAGAGGAAAGAAGAAGAGTGTCAATAATTTTTTTTTAATCATAGATGAATTTTTTTTCTGTTGTATTCTTTAACAAAATGTATTCATAAATCTCAACGCAAACAATGGAACTTTACTCTGACATTTATTCTTACCAACCAATTCCTATTTGAGCGCAAATGTGAAAAAAAAATACCACACAATCCTTGAGTCTGTCACATTAGTCAATTCGCATCAATTTGCGATGAGTTATCACACATCATTGTCATCTTATAATAATTCCTCACAGTATTATTATTGCAGTAAATTTACAATTATCCTGTAAAAAAAATCTTACTGCATTTGCACTCAAAAACACAAAGCCTTGTTTTACAAAACACTGTACCCGTTCGCAGTATAAATGCAGTAAGGTAAAAATCACATCCCTTCTTTGTTAGAGCATTAAGATCCATTGGTTAAAATCAATATCACCCGCAACCCCAAGCTTTTTTCTAAGTCTGTATTTCTGAGATTCAACAGTACGGATAGATATATGGTTATACTGGGCTATTTCTTTATTTGAAAAATTAAGCCTTACTAATGCACAAAGTTTGATTTCTTTAGGAGTAATGTTAGGACATTGCAGTAACAAACTATTATAAAATTGAGGGTAGGCCTCTTCAAATTTCCCCAGGAATACAGGATTATTATGGATAGCCAGTTGAACCAATTCATCAATGGATGAAGACAATTTCTTCTTAAGAATTTCCGTTTCCCTTTCTTTTTCCTTAATGAGGATATCCTTTTGCTTCTCTCTACTTTCGCTGCTTTTGCGTAGAAATGCCAATAATATGATGCTTAGCAAAACGACACCAGCGAATATATAGTAAAAAATATATTTTTCCTGTTTTTCACTCTCAATATTTTCATTGATAATTTTCCTTATCGGAATATCTAAGATATTTCTCTCCACACTATTAAGACTATCACTTAATATAGTATATTTTTCCAAATATATATTTGCTCTTTCGATATCATTCTGTTTCTTGTAGACTTCATAAATGTGTTGGTAAATTACTCTCTCAGACTTTTTCAATCCAATTTTCCTAACTAGTTCTAAAGACTGGAAATAGTATTTCAATGCTTCCTCATATTCTTTCTTTTCAAAATAAAGTTCTCCATAAGACAACAATATTCTGGATTTGCTTTCGGCAGGTACCTGATTGAAAAAAGAATTAGCTTTATTCAGATAGTACTCTGCTGAATCTAGCTTTTTGCGCTTAAGATTTCTTTCAGCACGAGAAACGAATAATTCAGAATTCACAGGTAATTTGCGTTCCATGGCATACACAGAATCCATTATACCTTTTTCCTGGAAAGCAATCATTTTCTGATTATAAATATAATTGAGTCTTCGGTTTCTATCTTCTTTATCGGAAATTCTATAGGCAAGACGAATAGCCTTATTAAAACTTAAAAGTGACTCCTTATACAGACCTATTGCATGATAGTTTTTACCATAAATAATATTCAGTCTTGTTGTCAACACTGCATCATTGAATTTTTTCAACTTTTCATCAGCCATTGTAAGGAAGTAAAAACTTTCTTTATTCTTGTTTAATCCACATAAAAAATTGGCTAAATTAATATATGCTCGTATCTCTCCCTTAGTATAATTTAATTCCTGAGACCTCTTAAGCAATTTTTTTTCCATTGTAACAACTCCATTGTAATCTCCAATTCCCAGCAGTCTCTTAGATTCTATTGTCTGTAAACTGTCTATATCAGAAACAGAATATATCTGTCCATTTATTTTTATTATAAAAATAAAAAACAAAAAGGTCAATGTAATAACTCGGTAATAGTTTAAAATCATAACCTAAATCTAAATATTTAATACTCTCTAAAAATACTATTAAAATTTCACATTTAAGCTTTTAATTTATTAACCTAAATTTAATAAATAAGCAGAAAACAAGCATAACCCCATTGATATATATTCGTAATATAAAATAAGGTAACTATTACAAGAGTACCCCCCAACCATTCCTATATTGTAAACCCTTTATCAGCAAATGAAAAGTTGTAAGTCTTAAAACATCCATATTCTGTAAGTGCCATTGCAATGGAGAATTCTAGGATAATCAAATTGGAAAATTGGGCTTTGATTTAATGCTAAAAGATAATCCCAAAATACTGTTAAATTTATACAAATATACCTCAGAAAATATGCATTATACCTACCTGATGAAAGGATTTGCATCAGAAAGCCCGTCAGAAAAAATAACGAATCTATTCAACTACTTAAAAAAATCAAAACCTCCGACTGATTCTTATCAAGTATTTCTCATCAGACAGCAAATTGCATCGCTAACAGGATTACGAGTGGAAACTGTTATAAGAACAATTAAAAAATAGTAGTAATATATAGACTAATAAAATATTTTGCGATTGATAACCAAACAATACATAACATATTTGAGAAAACAAATCAATACAGCGCCCTCTGTCAATTTACCTTACAACAAATAGAGCAGAAACACCACCTACTTTTAAACACCTGAATAAGCTTGTCAATATCAAATAGAGGATTATCTAATTCTATTATCCTTTCTAAATTCCCACCAAATTTTTCGAGATCTCTTCGTTTATAGGTTCAAGAACGAAACAGCTAAATAAACAGTTATTATTCCAACAGTAATTAATAGTTAGCTTTCAGCAGATTAAGACTTTCATTACAAAAGTGCTGATTTCAAAGAACTCATAATTCTACGATAAAACATATAATAACTGAAAATCAATTAATTAAAATTACAAACCATAGAGATTTGAAAATTTAGGATTCGATGACCTAGCAGGATACGAACATCAAAATTTAGAGAGAAAGCAGATTTCTATTCCTTTAAATTGTATGATTTATACAAAAATAAATAAGAAGTAAGTGTATCGCAACTAGATGATGTGGGTTAAGAATCGTTTAAACGAAAACCCTTCCTGATAGAGATACAGAAAAATTTCATAAAAAAGACCGTTTTCACGAGTTGTGAGACGGCCTCTAAAATTTCTAAGAACGACGAAAAATGCCGGGTACTAAGCAAGATATTTATTAAAAAACGGAACTATCTCTTCCAATGCTCTTTTCGCAGCTTCTTCTCCATCATATAAATCATAATGGCTTGCTCCCTGAATAACCTGAATGCTCTTTTGCTTTGATGCCGACTTTTTAAACAGCTCAAAACCATCCCTGTATGAACCAAAAGCGCCTACTTTATCGCCAATCACTATGTGAAGTGGCTGTGTAAGCAATAAGTTTGCTAAATGGAAAGCATCAAAAGCCATTGCTTTGTCCAAACTATCCACACGTAAATGATTGGGAGAGTTCGGATGCTGTCCTCTTGGTGTCTGATAGTAGTCTACAGCTTCAATGATGTCAACATCGTTCATTCCTGCGGCTATTCTGTCTTCCTGTGAATTTGGTCTGTAGACTGTAATAGCAGGTTCAGCTCCTCTTGCCTGAGCGGTGCGTTGCCTTGCAATTCCCTCCAGGGTTTTGATAGCTGCATCAGCTGTAAAATCTCCCTCACGAAGCAAGCGCCCATAGTTCGCACCCACAACCGTTACTACGGCTTTAAAGCGTCTTTCCGTCATTGCAGCATTAACAGCATATCCGCCTCCGCCACAAACTCCCAAAACACCTATTTTTTTTTCATCTACATAATCCAATGTAGTCAGAAAGTCTGCAGCACAACGAAAATCTTCTACACGGGTAGCGGGGTCTTCTAAAAACCTTACTTCGCCACCGCTTTCTCCCTGGTTAGAGGCATCAAAAGCCAGCGTAATAAAACCTGCTTCTGCCAATGCTTTTCCATAAATGTTTCCGGCTGTCTGCTCTTTACAACTGCTGATAGGATGCGCACAAACAATCGCCGGATATTTTTTAGTTTCATCAAAGTCTTTAGGGAATTGCAGGATACCTGCTACATCCCAATTTCTGTTTTTGAATTTTACTGCTTTCATTAGAATTTATCTTTAATAAGTTATTGAACAGTACAAAGATATTCTGACTTAGAAGCTCCGTCCTTAAAGTAATTACGGGAAGACTTTAACTATTTACTGATTTCGGAAAACACTTGGAGAAATACCTGTTTCCTTTTTGAAAAACGTAGCGAAATAGGAAGGATATTCAAACCCTAAACTAAAAGCTATCTCGCTGATGCTTAATGAGGTTGTCCGTAATTTGTTCTTCGCAATCTGTATGAGCAGCTGATGTATATGTTCCTGTGGCGAGCGACCTGTGTAGTGCTTAATGAGGTCGCCAAAATAGTTAGAAGATAGATTAGCTATATCTGAAAAGTAGGAAACTGAGGGCATTTTCAGGGCATTCTGTTCATTGTCATAATATGCTTCGAGATTTTTGTAAAAATCAGATACAGTAGTGTTGTATAATTCCTCTCGTGTATCAAACTGCCTGCTGTAAAATTTTTGGATATAGGAAAGAATAAGCGAAGCATAAGAAATTACAATATCCTTTGAAAAATTCTCATTGCCCTCAAACTCTTTCAGTGCCTTTCCAAAAAGGTCGGTAATGGTTTTCTCTTCTTCTTTCGTGATAAAAAGTCCTTCGTGATTGCCGTAATAAGTAAAACTGTATTCTTTGGCAATCTTCCTGAATAGTCCAGCATCAATCAAAATATGATACCCTGAAATTTGATGCTCTATATCCCATTGCAAAAAATCTCCGGGTTGGTCGAGATAGACAAAGGCATCCGCCTGGTCGAATATTGTCTGACCAAAGTTCTTGTCTTTATCAAAGTTTAACTTGATTGCCAAAAAATAGAAGTCAAGCTCAATAGGAGCCGATTTTCTACGCATCTCCTTTTGCTTATGATATTCAACCAAATGGATGTGATTGTTCTTAAAACCGCTGATATTGGTATATTCAAGAAACTCTTTTATATTGTACCTTTTCTTCAAATGATTATCAATTGTAAAATACAAATTTAAAAATTAAGTGAGTTACAGACTTTAAACTTTTACTGAAATATTTTTGATTTTTACAGATACATACAAATATTCAATGTGTAATAAAACAAGACTTTTCAACGTTGGCTAAAGCACAAATGTACTTTCTGTTCTATTTTAAACTTCTTTCGGTTATATTCCGTATTACTTCCAGCCTTTTTTAACAGCCATTATTAAGAGCTTAGCGAATTGACTTTGAAAATCCCTCTTGAACGTCGCCGAGTTATAAATCAGGGACATTATGATTTTTGTAATCCTTGTTTAATTTGGCTCAGTCGAACCAAATCATCAATAAAAGTGTTTGAAGATACGCTCGTCTTGGTCACTTAAAGAGACAACTATCAAATAGTTGTCTCTCTTTTTTTACACATAAAATCTCTATATCAAACTTTTACAGCCTGATATTTTATGGTTTGAATTTTTTGATGTGAAATCCCTGGTCCATCTGAAACAGACAGTCTAAAAGTGGATTTCATCGATATTTAAGCTTGGTTTGAAATCCCATTAAGGTTCTAGCATTTCTTTCTCTTTTGGCTTATTGTAATTTTTCGATACTAAATATAGCAATTCCAATATAATTTTAGCTTCTTTCTCATTTGCCTGAATTCCATTCTTGGCAAGAAAAAGCTTTAAGGTTTTGCGAAAATAAATGGGCAATCAACGGGCCCATTATTTTGTACAATGTTTTTACATTTTTTTTGCCCTTTCGTGCCTTTCATTATAGCAGGGCGAAAATTGTACTGATCTTTGAAAGGAAGCTTCATCAAGGCGTTTTCTGTGCGGCCTTTTACCCTTGCCCACATTACTTTTCCTTTTTCGGTGCTGTCGGTGCGGTTGCCAGACACATAAATAAATGTCATTGCCGTATTGATTGATAATAGTGAAGTAGCAAACGGAACAACAAAATCATACGTTTTTTTAGTAAAACCTTCCTCGCTTTCGCCCACCAAACTTACACCTGCACAAAAGAAACAACTGTCATAGTCCTTCAATATTTCTGAATGATTTTCAATATTTACCGGGGAGTTTACACAACACACTGATGGTATTTAATAATGTATTTTGTTCGGTCTAAAAAAGAGAAAATCTTTCGGTACTTTCCTTCAACAAGCTCACTATAAGCTTAGCTCAGTGCAGGCTTTTAATGTTTACAATGAGAAAAGGATATAAGAACTATCCTTGAAACGGTATTTTTCTCTTGAAAAAACAGGTTTACAAGAAGCTGCGCGATTGCTTACCATCATAGAACTGTGGAAATGTACATTTTTCAGAGCTGTTTTTTCATCAAAAACGAAAATAGTACATATCAGCCTTCATTTTGGGAGAAATGGAAGATTTTAGGAGTATTTTAAATGATAAAACTACATCAATTTAGTTAAATATTTACTTTTTAAATTGTTTATCAAATGGCCGTATAATTTATCTTTACGTCACATAAAACTCCCAACATGGTGTTTTAATATTAAACAAATTTAAAGAAATGAAAAAACAACAAACAACAACCAAAACTTCAGATTTTAATGTTTTATTTATTAATTAAAAAAAATATTATTGATAATTTATGTTAAAATTCAAAAAACATACATATTTAATGCAATATAAAACATATTATATGAGAAAACTATCATTATTCTTTTTTTTGTTATGTGGACTCCATGGGTTTTCACAATTAATTCCAGCTCCTGTGAATTCGATTACCTCTTCGCAACCAGCACAACCAGGGACTGAAGTTACCCAGTTGATTGATGGCAATAATGCTACCATTTATCATACTAATTGGTCGGTGAACGGTATTCCGGATGAGTTGAAATTTTATTTTAATCCTAATGTCACCAATATTAAAAAACTGATTTACACCCCAAGACAAGCTTCAGGTACAAACGGGATTTGGACTAATGTAAGTATTTCCTACAGTACACAGACGGCTCCCGATACTTTCATCCCGGTAAGCAATAATTTAATTTGGGCTCTCAGTGATGCGGATAAGGAATTTATTTTCCCTACCGCTATTCAAAACCCTTATATCATTAAGATAACCGTAAATGCAGGCTCTGGAAACTTCTCCAGTGGTGCAGAAATGAAATTCTTTTCTGAACTACAGCTCGTTCCGGCTTCTGTGAATTCGGTTACCTCTTCGCAACCAGCACAACCAGGGACTGAAGTTACCAAGTTGATTGATGGCAATAATGCTACCATTTATCATACTAATTGGTCGGTGAACGGAATTCCGGATGAGTTGAAATTTTATTTTAATCCTAATGTTCCCAATATCAGAAAACTGATTTACACCCCAAGACAAGCTTCAGGTACAAACGGAATTTGGACTAATGTAAGTATTTCCTACAGTACACAGGCGGAACCCAATACTTTCATCCCGGTAAGCAATAATTTAATTTGGGCTCTCAGTGATGCGGATAAGGAATTTATTTTCCCTAGCTCTATCCAAGACCCATATATCATTAAGATAACCGTAAATGCAGGCTCTGGAAACTTCTCAAGCGGTGGAGAGGTGAGATTCTTTTCTCAACAACAACCTGCGATTGTTGACGGTATAGACTGCCCCATCAATACATCCGAATTAAGTATAAGCGGGAGCAATGATGTGAAGGCTACCATCACCGCTTCAGGAACGACTGCGTCATCTTATCAGCCTGGAGAAGATATAAATAAAACTTATGATAATGATGCGAGTACGTTGTATCACTCTGCATATGGCGGTACTGCTTTTCCGGTGGTGTTAAATTACAGATTAGATGGTGCTACCCCTATCGATTATCTAAAATATACGCCTAGGACCAGTGGAGACAACGGGCTGTTTGGAAGTGTGAGTATCAGTTATAATACGAGCACAAACAGCACATATGTTCCGTTAATGACATTTGATTTTCAGTATTCTTCTGCTCCTGTGAAGGTTTACTTTCCAAATCAGATTACTCCTTTGAATGTAAGAATTACAGTAAACAATGGGAAGAACAGTTTTGCAAGCTGTGCTGAAATGGGCTTTTATAAATCAGGCGCTTCAGTGGTTAATAATCCTTACAGCAATATTTTTACAGACAATCTTTATTCAGCATTGAAGTCTTCTGTTACTCAGGCGGATATAAATAATATGACATCGCCATTCTATAAAGGGTTAGCGCAATGTCTATTTAACGGAACTTATGTAAAAAAATACAGGGTTCAGAATTATAGTGTTTACCCTCCTGTTTCTGTTACTACAGGTAATTTAAAGGTGGGAAGTGGCTATAGCACTTTTGAGAATCCTACAGGTATTGTGTTTGCACAGGGGGAAAAAGTAGCTTTGTTTGCTCAGAATATCCCAGCAGGAGCAATTGTTTCTCTGAAGGTGAAAGATTTTTCTACCTCTTTATATGGCACTGACTCCTATTATGAGATTCATAATGGTTTAAATGTATTTCCTGTAACCAACAGTGGCTTGGGATATATCAATTATTATAATACCAATGCGGCATTACCTGATATCAAAATCAATATTGTTTCCGGTAAGGTTAATGGTCTTTATCATTATCAAAAATCTACACAAAGTGATTGGGAGGCAGATCTTACGAATTCGGCTTATAATATGATTGATGTTGTGGGACAGCATGTCCATATGGTTTATAAAAAAAGCACGCTGAAAGCATATGCTCTTCATAATCAGGTAGCGCTTGTTTCAAAACTCGATCTTATGGTAAAAAATGAGTGGCTTGTGATGGGCTTGTATAAATATAATTTAGTTCCCAAAAACCGTATGTTCGGCTATAGTAATGACGGCGGAGGCTGGCATGCAGGCGGGCTGGGTATTAATATGGATGCTAACGGAAATGATAACTATGTTGCTGATATTAATCAATTGTCTGTATGGGGATTTGCACATGAATTTGGGCATATTAATCAGATAAGCCCGGATCTTAAATGGATTGGCACTACAGAAGTTACCAATAATATATACAGTGCATGGGTGGATTATAATATGAGTACAGAACAAGATGGACTGACCAGTGTGGAAAGATTTGATGAATCACCAGCAGCAGGAATGGCCAGCGTGGCAGGAGGAAGAATAAATGGAGGTATTCTGAATACAACCGTCAATAAGCAACCTTTACAAGATAGTGTAAATTCGGATAATTTTAAAGTATTAATCCCTTTCTGGCAGCTTGAGCTGTATTATCAGCTGGCCGGAGCTTCACGAAATGCGCCGGTTCTTTCCTTTAATTATCCAACTAACTATACAGGAGTAGATTATGCGCACTGGTTTGCAACGGTTGCCAACAAGGCAAGAAACACCAATTCTTCCGGGGTCTCAAATGGTGATTTGCTTCTGAATTTTGTGAAAAATACCTGTGATGCAGTGCAGGAAGATTTAACAGAATTCTTTACAATAACCGGATTTTTAAGGCCGATAAACAGGAATATTGATGATTACGGTTTTGGTCAGCTTACCATTACGCAGGCTCAGATTGATGCTACGATTGCATCCATAAAGTCTAAGAACTATCAGAAACCGGTTTCTCCTGTAATGAATTATATTTCAGCACGTAGCGTTGCAGCTTTCCGTGACCTTCTTCCGGTGAGCGGACAAACAGGCCAGGGAGTTACTTTAAATAATAATTATCTTACTGTACAGCACAGTGTTTGGAGAAATGCAGTTGCCTATGAAACATTCGATGCCAATAATAAATTGATTTATGTATCTGTTATGGGGACTGGTGATGTTAGTAACAATACTACAAAAGTGTATTACCCTTCCAGTGCTAGAGCTGTTTATGCAGTGGGTTACAATGGACAGAAAATTTTGGTTTATCCTGTTTCAACTACTTTAGCAGGCAAAGGGAAAAAAAATAATTCAGAATTAAAAGATAATGTAGAATTAAGAAATAATTCAGAATTCATTGTGTACCCTAATCCTGTGGAGCAAAACGGATTAATTCATATTAAATTAGAAAATGCATCAGGAAATTACAGTGTAAATATTTTTAGTGCAGATGGAAGAATGCTTTTCAGTTCAACAGGAAATATTGAAGCCATTGAAACGAAAATAAATACAGAGTTTGTTAAATATCCTTCGGGAACTTACTCACTTTCTTTGAAAGATGAAAAAGGGAATGCCTTTAAAAGCGTTAAGGTTATTAAAAAATAATTTTAGCCTATGTTTCTCACGATTAGAATGTAAGAGATAAGTTTTGCAAAGTTCTATAATACATTATTATAAGGACTAGAATATAAGTGATTTACAATCAGTATGTACGGTTATTCGTGCATACTGATTTTTTTTAAGTGGAAATACATTATTAAATACATTTCAGGAAAAAATGTGTTTTTGTTCGATCAAAAAAAAAGATATTTCGACTGAAGCGAATATACAGACTATGAAGTTATTGGTAGAAGATGCAGTTCACATTAATAATACCAAAAGACCACATTGGTCGTGTTATATGAAAACACCTGAGCAGATGCACAAACAAAATAGTGTAAAAATAAGAACGTATAAAAACAAATATAGTTGTCGGGATAACCCAACAACTATATAATAAATATTAGTATTTTTATCCTATTAATATGTAACGCTTATTTAGGACTAGTCATCGCAGAATACAATCATTTACTATTGCTCTGTAAATTATTTTTTTAGGTCGAAGGATGAGCCTTATGGAAGGATTATTTGTTATAAATAATCTTAGCCAATCCAGAGCTAAACGGAGTTTATTCCGAAAACCCACTAAGGGAATAATATGAATAAACAGCCAGGTCAACCACGCTGTAACTCCCTTAAATGAAAATCCTGGAAGATCTACCACTGCATTGAATTTTGAAATGATAGCCATAGTTCCTTTATCTTTATATATAAATGGTGATAAGATTTTCTCATCTTCAATTCTTTTAAAGTTTTTACCTAAATTCTTACCTTGTTGAATAGCCACTTGTGCTAACTGAGGATGGCCATTGGGATATTTTTCTTCCGTTGTCTGCAAGCATATATCTCCCAAAGCATATATATGATCTGTTGCTTTAACTCTATTATATTCATCTACTAAAATCCTTCTCCCTTTTCCTATACTTTCTTGGGGCAGCCCCTTTACTTCCCGGCCAATGACTCCTGAAGTCCAGATCAATGTTTCTGTTTCAATAGATTTTCCGTCTGCCAGTATGACTTTTGATTCAACATAATCTTTTACTGCAACATTTAAAATAATTTTAACACCAAGCTTCTCCAATTTATGATAAGCTGCCTCCTGAGCCATTTTACTCATGGGGGAAAGTAAAGAAGGAAGCGCGTCGATAAGGTAAATATGAGAAAAACCACGATTAATTTCAGGATATTCTTTCTCTGCTATGTATTGTCCCATTTCAGCAATCATTCCCGCCAGTTCTACACCAGTAGGACCGCCTCCTGCAATCACAATATTCTGCAACTTCGGTGAGTCTTTTACTTTTTTATTTCTTGCAGCTTCTTCCATTGTCAAAAGCATATAATTCCTTACATAAATTGCTTCATCAATAGTTTTCATAGGGAGGGCGAATTTCTGTACATTCTCCATTCCAAAGAAGTTGGATTCAGTACCCATTGCTAAAACAAGCTCATCATATTGAAGTTCTCCATTCTCCGTTTCTATAGTTTTTGTTTCAGGAATCACCCTCACTAAACTCCCCATGTAAAACCGTACGTTTTTATAGTTTGAAAATAGCTTTCTGAATGGATAACTAATATTCGAAGCTTCAATAAAAGAAGTAGCAACCTGGTAGATAAGTGGCGGAAAAAAATGGTAATTGTTTTTATCTACCAACGTTATTATAAATCTGTTATCGTTTACCAAAGATTTTATAAGGTTAATTCCTGCGAATCCTCCACCTACAATGACAATATGTTTTTTCATATCTAATCGAAGTTAAAGTTAAAATACATTTTATTGATAAAAGGCAAATGAAAACAGCACTATTTGTTAACTTATTAGTTTATGCGTTTAGAAATACTCTTATCTGTTAAACCTTTCATAATCGTTATATATTTCCTAATCTATTTATAGCTTTTAAAAGATCAATTCCTTTTCCTAAAATCGATTTGAAGAGATCTCCCTTTTCCTGTAAGCGTTCTGCCATATTATGGATTGTAAAATTGGTAGGATGAAGACCTTTTTTCACTTCATTCCATTCTAATGGTGTAGAAACAGGGGCTCCGGGTTTTGGACGTACGCTATATACACTTGCCAATGTCTGTGCTCGTCTGTTCTGTAAATAATCCAGATAAATTTTATTTTTATCTCTTTTTTGGAGACTCCTTTCCAGTGTAGTAAGTTCCGGAAGTTCCTGATGAACCAATTGCATAAGCACATGTCCAAAATCTTTCACCTGATCATACGTATACTTCGCTCCCATAGGAATATATACATGAATACCAGAACTTCCTGATGTTTTCGGATAGCCTATAATACCTGCTTTATCCAGAACTTCTTTAACAGCCAATGCTGTTTCTATCACATCTTCAAATGTATTTTTTTCTGAAGGATCAAGATCAAGCACCAAATAATCGGGAAAATCTACCTTCGGTGTATGACTTGTCCAGATATTCAGTTCAATACACCCCAAATTATTCAGATATGCCAAGGTTTCCTTATCATTACAAATGATATAATTGATGTATTTATCATTACTTTCAGAGAATATTTTTTGCAAAGTCACCCAACCCGGTGTATGTTCATCAGCATCTTTCTGATAAAAGCTCAACCCTTCGATCCCATTCGGAAAACGGTTGAGTGATTGTGGACGGTTTTTCAAATGAGGTAAAATAAATTTAGAAATACTCTGATAATACTCTATAATGTCACCTTTTGTAATTCCGTCCGCGGGAAAATACAGTTTATTCTGATTGGTAAGTGTGACCTGCTGTTTTCCGATTTTCTTGACTATATCTGTGGTAGTTGTTTTTTTTGATGTTGCTTTAGCTTTCATTTCAGGCTGTTTTTGAGGTGAATTCGTATCAAATTTTACATCCGTATCATCAATATCTTCTCTTAGTCTTAAAAAAACCGGATGCCGGTAGATATGGTCTTTTGTAAGTTCTGTATATTTTATCTCAGCTACCAATTCAGGTTTAAGCCATGTTGCTTTGGAATTGGTTTTGGGAGTTATTTTAAATGCTGATTCCTTCACTACCAGAGGTTGTAATTTCTGGTGAATCTCTTTAAGACTTTGCTCTGTAAATCCTGTCCCTGTATGTCCACAAAATATGAGCTCCCCATTCAGATATTTCCCTAAAATAAGTGATCCGAAATGTTTTCTTGCTCCTTTCGGAGCAGTGAAACCACAGATTACTGCTTCATCACTTTGATGGATCTTTATTTTCAGCCATTCGGAGCTTCTGATGTTTTCTTTGTATTCACTGTCTGCTTTTTTGGCTATAATTCCTTCCAATCCCATATTTTCGGCAGCCTGAAAGAAATCTTTTCCGTTTTGAAGAATATGATCATGATACTTGATAATGTCATTTTCAATTAAAGCTTCTTTCAGCAGTTCTTTTCGCTGTAAATAAGAAAGGTTTTCTGTGGAATGTCCGTTCAGCCATAGTAAATCGAATACCTGATAGATGAGGACCAGGTCTGTATTTTGTTCTGCAATTCTCTGCAGCCATTGGAAATTAGGTTTTCCTTTATCATCATATGCAACGACTTCACCGTCCAGAACCATTTCGTGGTTCTGAATTTTGAGTGCATCGGAAACTTTTCTAAATGATTTTGAAAAATCCAGTCCGTTTCTGGAATACAACCGGATTTCACCATCTCTTATATCGGCAATCGCTCTATATCCATCCCACTTTATTTCAAAAGCCCAATCTTTGTTATCAAACGGTTTTTCGCTTGTTTTACAGAGCATGGGTCTGATAAAATCGGGAAGTTTTTTTTCTCCGGAAAGTGCCGACGCATAATTTTTGTAATGTTTTAAGCTTTCGGCGGTATTATTTTTTTTTTTACTGCTTTTCTCCTGAAGGTAAGCTGTAACTTTAGAGTTTTTTGGGGTTTGCTCTTCAGCATCATAGTCTTCTGCAACAGCATAGCGGTCTTTATGTTTGATAAGAAGCCATGCATTTTCCTCTGTTGAATTTTTAATTTTCACCAAAGCAAACTCACCTTTCAGTTTTTTACCATGCAAAATAAACTTAAGGGATTGCTTATGCAGTTCCGAACGCATAACCAGATCATCACTTTTTCCATCTATTTTTTCCAAAGGTTCATAGGTTCCTTCGTCCCAGATTTCAACTTCACCGGCACCATAATTTCCTTTGGGAATGCTTCCTTCAAATGTGCGGTATTCATAAGGATGATCTTCTACCATCATCGCCAGTCTTTTATCAGAAGGATTAAGGGAAGGTCCTTTCGGAACTGCCCAGCTTTTAAGAACACCCTCCATTTCAAGTCGAAAATCATAATGCAGACGTGTTGCTGCGTGACGCTGAATCACAAATCTCAGTTTTGCTGTACTTTCCTTTTCTTTGCCTTCCGGTTCGGAAGTTACCTTAAAATCTCTCTTTTTATGATATTCTTCTAATGGCATTTTACAAAAATTTAAAGTTAAACGAAAAATGATTATCTGATTAAAGTCTTATCCTGCTTTTCTTTTTCCTGACTCAAGGCTGGCCTTCAGCATTGCCATAAGGTCAGTCGCTTTTCCCGCAGGCTCTTTTGTTTCCTTAACTTTTGCTCTTTTACCTTTTGCTTTCTGCTTTATAATTTTCAAAAGATCTTCATTATATGTATCTCTGTACTTCGAAGGATCGAAAGTCTCTGCTAAAGATTTAATTAATGTTTCTGCCATTTTGAGTTCCTCAGCTTTCGGTGCTTTTCCTGAAGGTATTTTCAGATCTTCATACGTTCTCATTTCTTCCGGATACCTCATCCTGTTTACCATAAGAATTTCATCTTGATAAGGGCGGATCATGCACAGAATTTCCCTTTCTCTTAAAATAAAAGAGCCTATCCCCGCCATTTTTGTTTTCATTAAGGCTTTCAACAATAATTTGTAGGCTGCTTCTCCATTTTTTTGAGGTTCTAAAAAATAGGGGGTTTCGAAAAGTGCAGGATCCACTTCTTCTTCTTTTACAAACTGTAAAATACTGAGAATTTTTGATTTCTCAGGACTTACCGCCTGAAAATCCTCATCTTCTAATACAATGTATTTATCTTCTATTTTATAGCCCTTTACGATATTTTCCCATGCTACTTCTTTGTTAGTATTTTCATTTACCCTTTTGTATTTGATATTGCTGAGATCTTTTTTATCCAGCATATCCAGATCTAATGTACTCGATTCACTGGCCGAGTACAACTTGATCGGTATATTTACCAATCCAAAACCTATTGCTCCATTCCAGATTGCTCTCATATTTTTTGTTTTAAACTGTTAGAGTACAAAACCTTTTCCAAATTAATGTAAATGCTATTTATTTAGATGTATTTATAAGTTATTTAACACCTTTATTTTCAAACAGTTAGAAATTCAGCAAACCATTTACCAGTGTTTTCCACTCAATTTTTGAAACACCGATCATTCCCCCCGCTGCGATCAAGAGGTTTCTGGCTTTGTCTAAAAACTCAGCGTCCATATTAGGTAATTCATTTCGTCCATATATTCCTACCTGAATAAAGTCTCTTCCTTTAAAAATTCCAAATGTAGAGGTAGCTTGATCAGAATAAAAATGTAATATGTGTTCCGATGTTTTATCCTGAGGATTTTTTGAAGGTCTGCAAGTCATCATCACAAAATCAAGACAAATACCATGGGTCTGCTCTTCAAACAGATCCACAATTTCAACCCAGTCGAAACCCTTGGCTTCTACGGCTCCCGGACCCGGAATATCTATCCTGATATAATCACCAATCAAAGGGTATCTATTAATCATTTTACCCTCTGAATCAAAAAGTTTAAAATCTGCAAACCCTTCGCCACAGTACCTTTTCCAATTGTTGATCAACATGAATCTTTCTCTAAGTGTATTGAAAACTTCCTCAACACGCTCAGGGGCAATATCGTTTTTCTTAGATTCTGTATCGTGGTATCCCCCTTTCTTCTGAATGGGAACTCCGAAAATTTCTTTAGGTTTCATAGGTATCATTATTAATTTTCGCTGTGAGGCATATCAACAGGCATGGGAGACTTTTACAAAATCTTTGTGTTTCAGTGTTTCTATAATTTGTTGACAGTCCATATATTTTGATTTCAAGATTAAAATAAGCCATATAGAACAAGCTACATGGCTTATTGCATAGTTTAGTCTTCTTGTTCTGCATCGAAATTAATGGATGTCTCCGCGATATCTGTAAGATACGAATCCGTATCTTCCTCTTCCTGTAATGTTCTTTCAAGAAGATCCGCAGCTTTATCATGTCCCATGGTTATGGCTAGCTGTGCCAGCCCGCCATAAGTGGCAATTTCGTAATGTTCTACTTTCTGTGCAGCAATAATTAATGCTACATCTCTTGTTGCTGAGCCATCTTCTGTTGATTTGATGACTTCTTCGCCTTCTTCGATGATTCCTTTAATAGCCTTGCATTCTTTTTTTTCAGGCTTTTCGTCAATGAGCTGGAATACCTTTTCCAGTCTTTTAACGTGTTTTTGAGTCTGAAGATGATGATCTTCAAACGCATCCTTTAGTTCTTCTGTTGTAGCAGCTTCCTGCATCTTTTCAAGCGCTCCTAGAATTGCATTTTCTGCATAGTAAATATCTTTAAGAGCACTTACAAAGAACTTATGCAGAGGAGAACTTTTCATTTCATCCTTGTTGACTGTTTCTTTATCTGCCGTACCTTTCTTGGTAGCAGGAACTGCACTGTCAGTTTCTAATATTTTATTGGGCATTGTGTGAATGGTGTTTGTTATTAAAGGATTACCTCTTTATATATTACTAAAGAGGCAATCCTGGAAAAAGAATTATGAATTACGTCTGCCACCGAATCCGGAACGACCTGAAGATCTTCCGCCTCCGTGGGATGCCTGTCCGCCCATTCTGGCAATTCTGGTGCGATCTGCCTTGCTCATCGCTGCAAAACCTCTTTTGGAACTGCCGGAACCCGAACTACGGCCCGAACTACTGTTACTATTATTTCCTGATCTTGAGTTAGAACCCTGTCTTCCTGAGTTAGATTCAGAAACGGAAGATCTTACTCCTGATCTCGAACGTGAACCAGAACTGGACCGGTTACGGGAATTACCATTTGAATTCCTGCCATTTGCGTCTCCTCTACCAGAAGTAAATCTTCCCTGGCTGTCCCTCTGTTGATTTCCGTTGTTGCCTCTGTAAGTTCTGCTGTTATTGCCTCTTTGGTTATAATTATCATCGTCATCATCATCGTCGTAGTTATTATCATAATCATCATCTTCATCATAATCCTCGTCATAGTCATCATTTTCATTATCAAAATAATTTTCATATTCTGAAAAATCGTCATCATAATCTTCTTCTCTGGTTGCATCATTATAACCATGATCATATCCTAATTGATATACTTCTTCAAGATTTTCCGGTGAATGCGAACGTCTTCTTGAACTGCTGTTTCTTGAATTTCTAGTGTTCATAACTGAATTTTTATATTAATATTTAGTGATGGGTATTGCAGTCCGTGACTAGTATTAGACGGCAACAGTTAAGTGTTGGTAATGTTAAATGAGAGATAAAAAGCAAATGCTTTTTTTGCGTGCCTTTTACTAAGGGCTTTAGAATTTTGCTGAAGATCTATATCAAATATACGACAGAATAACTCACTTTTTTATGACTTGGGTCATGTTACTGAACATTAAGATGCTGTTTTGAAGAACATCCTGCTTTTGCATTTTTTAGTGTAAGTGGATAAAAACATTAATGACGGTCTTCAATACGACATTGTATAATATAGGCTACTGAGCGTTGTAGTTTATATAGGGGTCTTGTGATGCCAGAATCTACTTCATTTTTAAATTGTAAAAATTTCTTATAAGAAGCAGCTACTTAACTCCAGCGAATCGGTTTAAAATTTTAAAATAAAGTTTCCTTGTTTTGAAAAAGCTTTAATACATAATTTTACGATTTTCTATTTTCAACATCATGGCTCTTTCCATTCCTTTGATAGTTCTTATGGTAGTTTCTACGCAAAGTCCAGTCAATCCTGCCATTTGTTGTCTTGTAAGAGGAACCCTAAATGAATATTGCTGTTGATTTATTGCAAAACTTTTCAGATAATCCATGAGCGCAACAAGTTTCAAAATAGGACTTTGTGTTGAAAGATTTTGATTCATAATCAGTTTAAAATAAAGCCTTTGTGACAGGCATTTATTCATTTCATAAGAAATTTCTGCATCTACTCTCAATAAATTAAGAAATGCCTTTCTAGAAAGTTTTACTACTTCACATTCAGTGATCGCTATCGCGTTCATAGGATAAGGCTTTTCCATAAACAATAAAGACTCTCCAATACTCTGGCCATCTTCTATGATGATCTGTATGGTTTCCTTTCCATCTTCATTGTAATTATTCAGTTTTGCTTCTCCTTTAATAATCTGGTAATAAAATGCAGGCCAAGCTCCTTCTGAAAAGATAGTTTCTCCCGCAGAATACATTATACTATTTGCTCCCATTGAATACAACAGATTTTCTTTAATAACCATAATCATTTTTTTTAATGTTTTCTAAAATTCAGTAGAATATTACCGGGAACTTAAAATTATGAGAGCAAATATTAAACCTTCATCCTGTTAATTAAAGTTAAATCCTTAAAAGAGAAAAATATAAAAAGCATAATATCTTTAGTCAATCATCCAATAAACCATATCAAAACACTAAAATTACCCAATCGATAATAGTGATAACATGTATATAAAATTAAAGTCAAGACTTGTCTAAAAAGCTCAAAATAATCCAGCAATATTTTATGAACTACTTTTACTTTTTACGAATCACAGAATTTTGTGTGGAAACTGTGGTGTCTGGAGAAAGTGTATCCGAACTACCAAGGTATCTTTTTTTATTGCGAATTAAGAGTGATAATGGTATCTTGTATAGATGTACTCTTATATTCTGATTCTTTTTTACAACTCAGCAACATATCCAAAAGTATAGCAGAGGACAACATAACAATTTCATAATATTAAATTTCGTGGCGTCAATTACAAATTTAATTCATTATTTTTCATTTATCCTATGATTCAAATCACAAAAACACCCTTAAAAATAAATATTTACAAATACACAAATTGTTAATTTTGAAAATTTAATATTTGATTCTTATTAAAATATCAATTTTTAGCTTAGTGAATAAAGCTAACTAGTGATATATCCTATTCCTAAATCATCCTTACTAATTTAGCCATTTACAATTTCTCCACCATTAGGATGTAGCACCTGGCCACTGATAAAACGAGAATCATCACACGCTAAAAACAAAAAACAAGGTGCAATTTCGTTGGGCATTCCTGCTCGTTTCATAGGTGAGTCGCTTCCGAACTCAGAGTTTTTTTTTGGTTTAAATGAGGACGTAATTAATGGAGTCCAAACCGGTCCCGGTGCCACAGCATTTACCCTTATTCCTTTTGCAATAAGGTTTGCAGATAAACTTCGGGTGAAGGATATAATTGCTCCTTTGGTTGCGGAATAGTCGATCAGTTTGGGACTTCCTCTGTAAGCGGTAACAGAAGAAGTATTTATAATACTTGCTCCTTTTTTAAGATATGGCATTGCATATTTTGTAACCCAGAAATAGGAGAAGAAATTATTTTGAAAAGTCGTTAGCAGTTGTTCTGTAGTAATTTTTTCAATAGAATCAACTTCCCAATGAAGGCCTGCATTGTTGACAATGATATCAATTTTTCCATGAATTTTGATACTGGTTTGAATCACTTTTTTGCAATGGTTTTCTTTCCCTAAATTCCCTTTTATCAGGGTACATGTTCTTGAAAGTGCTTCAACTTCTTTTTGGGTCTGTTTGGCATCTTTTGTTTCACTTAAATAAGCAATAATAATATCAGCTCCTTCTTTTGCAAATAATAAAGCTACCGCCTTTCCTATTCCACTGTCTCCTCCAGTAATTAATGCTACCTTATTTTTTAATTTACCTTCTTTTGGATATTTCAATGGCGCTGTCTCCGGAATCGGGTTCATATTTGTTTCAGATCCCGGTCGGTTTTGTTTCTGTAAGGGACGAATCTTTTTTTTAGCTGCTTTTTCCATTTTGTTTTTTTTTAAAGAGCTACAAATAATATGCTATTTTTCAATAATAATATCACACCAAGCTCTAACTCATAAATAGAGCTATTCTTTATATAAAACTGAAAATAGGAATGTGAACAGAGAGAAACAAAATTTTAAAAACTACTCATAATAAATTTACAGGACATAACAGTATTTTGGAGAAATTCATCATCCCTTGAAAACGTGACTAAATTTATATCCATCCAATAATTACAAATTGTTACTCAAGACAAAGATGAGCCATATTACGAAAAAGTTCAATATCAAAAATACTCATCAACGACTCCGATAAACTCCAATTTCAGATACCAATTGATGCATGATCATGTTTATCTGACCGTCACTCTGTACAATGGAACAGAGATTGATTCACAATCAGATTTTTGTGATGAATGTTTACTGATTATACAGCCTGAGAATCTCTACCAATTCGGGTATGGATCGTATTTTCAACTTCTCAAACAACCTGATTTTGTATGTACTGATCGTTGATGAATGGAGGTTCAGCTGATTAGAAATTTCTTTGAGGGGAAGACCTTCTGCAAGTTTATTGGCAATTTGCAATTCGCGGTCTGATAATGCTTCAAAGGGAGAGCTTTTGGCTGTGCCATTTAATGATTCTAAAAAAATCGCTTCTTTTATATTTTCACTGATATACCGACCCTTACTGAGCATCGCTGTTAAAGCAGTCTCAATTACTTCAGTGGAGCTTAACTTGCTTAGATAGCCACCAGCACCCATTTTCAGATAACGCATTCCATACAGTTCTTCATCCTGCGAAGAAAATATTAGAATTTTTAATACAGGTTGGTGAATTTTTATGTAATCTATTGCTTCCTGAACAGTACCATTAGGCATATTAACGTCCATAATGGCCAGATCAAATTCTTCTTTCAGAATTAATTTGTACAGCGATTTATAATCCTCTACTTCTGAAACGATGGCATCGGGTCTGAATCGTTTGATTGTTTGTATCAAACCCATCCGGACGATACCATGATCATCTGCTACAACAATGCGAATGTTTGCTTTTAAACCCATTATTCTATAAATTTACGTAAAAAAAGAGAAACCGTAGTACCTTTATTTTCAGCGGAAATAATTTGGATGTTTCCATTAAGCAAGGATATAAAATTTTTTACAATTTTCAAACTTAATCCTACTCCTTTCTCGCCTGCAGTTCCCAGAAATATAGGATTACCATAAGTGTAGATCCCAGGTAAATACTTTTCATTGATTCCTGTTCCGGAATCAATTATAGAAAGTACAACCTGACCACCTTCCGTAATTACTTGTAAATAAACATCTTGACCTGGCAATGAATATTTAATGGCGTTGTTGAAAATTTTGTCCAAAACATATTCGAGTAACATCCGATCGCTTGTAAGAAATGCATTATGATCTCCTTTAAAATAAAAATTAATGTTTTTTTCTTTCAATTTAGCAGCATATTTTTCTTCTAAATCGTGAAAAAGATCCATCACCATGATTTTAACGGGTTTAATCTTAAATTCCCCGTATTGTGTTTTTAGCCATGCAATGCTGTCCTGAATAGTTTGCAGATTCTTCTGGGCATCTCGTTTTACCTGCGGCAACAATTTAAAAAAATCTTCCTCACTTAGAGTATTTTGCTCCAGCTCTTCTGTAAGCCACAGAAAGGTTCCAAACAGTTCTTTTGAGTCATGAGACAAAATCGAGATCAATCCGTTCTTGAAATTGATTTCGTTTTCCAGTCTTTCGATTTTTAATTGAAGTTCGTTGATAAAATCATTCATAAATTAAGTATCACGGTTTTAGAAGCTTTTTGATTTTTTTGAAAGAAGGCAGAAAGAGTTATATTGCTTAAATGCAACTAAAAACATATAGTTCAGACCTTTCTTCCAGAAGGTAGCAAGTTAAAAAAAATATCATATTAGTTAAAAAAAAATCAAATGGGATTTACCTGAAATAATACAGGTCCTGTTTTATTTCACAAAAATGACTATGTCAGATTCCAGGAGAATTTTGACTCTGGCAGGCTGTTTACCGGTATTATCGAAAATAGAAAAAAGATGGAATATGGAACACTATCAACAGATTACTGATCGCAAACAGCTGAATGATGCAAGATAAAAAATGGCAGCCTGAAGTGGCAATAATTAATAGCCAGACTACCAAAATACATCTGCAGGTATTGATAATATAGGAGCTTGATGAAGGAAAAATCATCAAAGGAAGAAAACGTATCTATGGAGATACTTCAGGAAATCTTTTGGGAAGTTTTGTGTTTTCCGCCAATTGTATGGTGAAACTACAGCCATAAAATGCTGTAACAAAATGCTGCATTCAGAAAACGAATTATTGGAAAGTATACAGCTTATTTATTCCGATGGAGGAATTTTTCATCAGCAAATAAAAGCAAAAATGGTAATCTTAGCAGCCAATCACCCATTTTTTGGATGCAGTTACTTTATCAATATTATGTTTCTCCGGCAATTGATTATTGTCCATAAGGAGAAGTCATTTCAAAAAGTATTGTTAAATTGCCGTAAAGCTATAGTAAACATTGATAGAATAAGTGGTGTTTTCCTTTCCTACCAAACTTTGGGCACCCGCAGGTGATATGGTGTATCTTACGTTCAATCCACGGTCCAAAACCGGTGCTCCGTTAAAGAGTATTTTTTGAGGAGTTTTGGATAAGGGAACATTTACAGAACTCCCATCGATGCCAATTTGTAAAATATTTGAATTGATGCTGGTCTGCAGACCGCCTTTCTTGAAATAATTTTCGTCCGATTTTACATAGAGCTCAAAATTTTCATTATTGGACAACGTGATTTGGTTGGGAATGATTTGTGACTGACCGTCGGTGTAATGGGCAGCAGTATTAAAATTGAAGTTTACATTGCGTCCGGAACTTGGGATGGTGATCTCCGACAGAGGAAGCACCTTTAACTGTACAGCCGTATTTTGCAAACTGTTAATTGAGTTATCTGTACTGCTGGCATTGAAGTTCAAATCAAATGTATAAGTTCCGGCTTCAAAAAAAAAGTTTTTAAAATCTTCCGCAGACACATAAAGTTGCGGAATGAAGTTGTTTCTGTTTCCTGCTACAACACTGAAATTAGCAGGAGAAAAATTCTGAAAATCGGAAGATAATGCTTTGGTCGTAAGTGAAGATCCGTTACTACCCAATTTAATGCTTGCTATATTTCTGGTTCCCGGAACACCTTTAGAGGACGTAAACTGAACATTTGAGGCAGCAGCTTTCGCCCAAAAATTAAAATCAACCGTATTTGCTATTTCCGTATTCCCCAGATCCCACACCCTCGTGCTTGTACTGCGGTAGTCATTCAAAGAAGAGATTTCTATATATTTTGTTAAAGAGTTTGCAACCCATTTTATAGCCGAAGGGATGACTAAAATTGTTTTAAAATTACGTGGTGTGAAGTCATTATAATTCTGAGTTATATCCATGGAGTAATTCCCTGCCCGAAAGGCATTGGCACTAAATTGTGAGGCAGGAATTTTAAATGTAAAATTGATATTTCCCCGGTTGAATCCTCCCCCTAGATTGATGGATGGCGGTTCAAACCATCTTATAGCACTTGTACTGAACGACTGAAAACCTGGCAAATAACCTGAAAATCCGGTAGATGGCATCTGCCCGCCCATACTTTCCAACTGCCACAGAAGTGCGGAACCGGGTAAAGTAAGTGAGGAAGAAGAATGAGTAAAATTTGGCCCGGAAACAGAGGTAAATGTAGGAGCTGTTGGGAGTAATCCCAAAAAGGCATAGTCCCAGTTGGTTCTGTTGGCGTTCGTCATTACCCTTGTAGGTACTGAGGTAAATTCGCTCCTGTTAAAAATATTATTTTCAGGAACTGACAGGTAAACATCCTGAGCTTTTGTGGCTGTAGATCCGCACAACACGGTAAAAATTCCTATTAGAAAAGACCTCATCTTTTTCATACTTTTAAATTTAAAACTTTTTCACCTTAATGGTGGTGTCTTTCTTCTTATATTCAAAAACCACTGTTTTTGAGTACCCTTCTTTTGTCACTTGAATAGTTTGGGTAGGTTGTGTATAGCTATATTTGTCATTTTCAATATAGAGAGTGTATTTTCCATCTTTCAGGAAAAACTCAAACTCATTTTTTTGATTAACCACGGCAGTATAGATCATACCCTCTTCACTTTTTGCATATACCACTATTCCGGTTACATCCGTTTCCAAAACATCGTAGGCTTGTCTGATCTCTGTTAATTTCCCACTTACCCTGATGTTTTTTACCAAGCCTACTTTACGATTAATATTGGCATGCACCATAATGACAGGATCCATCATCAATCGGGCACCTGCACTTTCGTTCATTTTCAGTGTGTAAGTACCTTCAGGCACATTCTGAAAAACTACTTTTCCATTCTTATCTGTTATCGCTACATAATTTTCCAGTTTTACAATTTCATTAGCAAGTACCGATTCACCAGATTCCAGAAGTCCATTAAAATTTTTATCTTCAAAGAACTGGAAAGCCACTTTATAATTTCCGAGAGCTGTTGCTGTAGTAAAATATTTTTTAATCCCCACTCTGAACTGGTAATAACTTCCACTGGTTGCATATTCAGCCGTAGATTTATAACCGGAAAGATTAAAATACCCTGTGGTGGACCAGGAAGGCGAAATCTTATACTCCAGATTACCGGTGATATTACTGTTTAAATTTTTATAAAGTTCCGAATAGAAGGTCCCGGCTGAAAAAGATCCAGTCAGATTATGATTAAACATCTGGAAATTATACGAGGCGTAAACATTATAGTTGGCGAAATTACGGTTTCCATCATAATAAGAATTTAAATCAAAGACACTCATTGCGTTCCATTGAGCTGTTCCGTTGAGAGAGAATGATTTATATCTGTAAGATAAAGTCGTTTTCAAACTGTTGAACCATTCTGGATTATCATTCTCTTTTGAATAAGAATATTCCGCTGTCAGGTTCAATCCGTGAGCACCTAATGTTGTACTGATGTTGGCTTCCAACCGGTAAGAAAAAAGTTCCTGCGATGTATAAAAATTAGCTGTTTTTTGTTTTTCAACCTTTGGATAAAGTAGGAAATTCCACTTCTTTAAAGAAAACTGATACCCTAGTCCCAAAGCTTCTGTACTGTTAAAATAATAACGTAAATTAGAGGTATTCCCTGGTTGGATGGGTTCACTCTGGAAACTCAGGAACTCGGGTTCTACCTGCGAATTCTGATATTGGATAAAAGCGCGCTGAGCAGCAGAAAATTGACGGCCAATCCTCTGATTTGAGAAAAAAGATCCCCGTTTGATCCCTGCATAACTTTTGGTGGCAAAAGAATTGAAAGATTGTATATCCCATTTCCCTATTTTCCCCTCGTAATTGGCTCCCATTGAAGCTCCTGTATTTTCGTCTTTATTCGAAAGACCTTTTTCGTTGCTCAGGCCCAACTCCGTGCGGATGACATGTTTTTCGTTGATTAACAATGATGTTACTGCGTTAGCTACCTGTGTATCTACATTAAAGCGCGGATCATGATCGAATATATAGGATACTTTTCCATTGAAAGATTTAGCATTTCCAAAAGCGTATTTTGCACCCGCCATGGTAGATCCTTCTGTTTGCTGGAAATAAGTACCGTACAGATTATAATTACTTTCCAGTGCAAGAACTTCAATCTGATTATTGTTACCAAATTTGGTAGAAACTTTCCCACCTCTTCCGAAAACCGGGTAGTCGTAATCGCTGCTATTAACATTTCCCAAGCGTAAAACCGTATTTTTTCTCTCCAGTTCCAGCCAGGTATCATACACGTTATAAAGGCCGTCTTCAAAATAGTAATCTGCACCGATATTGAAGCGTGATTTTAAATTCTCACTCACCCGGAATGCTGTATTTCCCCTCAATTGAAGAAAATTGAAACCTGAACTGTTTTCATTATAGCTCATTTCTGCAAAATTACTTCCGCTTACCGCTTCGTTTCCACGGGCAATTTGTCTGTTGTGCGATAAAATAACTAAGTAGATCGTGTTGCTTCCCACAATTTTATTATCAAGCAGATCTGTGACGATTGCATTAATATTAAATTCCGGATAAAGTGTATTCTGTTTTCTGACTGCGATTTTGATCTCAACCGTTTGTTTTTCTAAACCTTCCAAAGATAAGGTTTGCTGTTTGGGCAAAATTTCCAAACCATCAGGAATTGACTGCAAATCAATCTTAACGGTGCGTTTACTATACCCCTGGTTTTCTACAGTCAGCAGAATTGAGGATTGGGGCAAAGCAGGGTTAATGAAATTTTCGTAGGTCGCTGTATAAATCGCGATGTTTTTGTTCTCGCCTTTAGCGACAAAGAATGAGGCACTTTCAGTTCTGGTGACCGTTGGAGTGGCATACGAAACCTGGAATTGGACCGCATTGGATCTCAGTTTCATAAAATCCACGTTGGCGATCAGTTTCACAGGAAGATTTTTAGACTGACCAGCGCCCAAGGTGAAGTCATTTTTGGGATAGAAAAGCAATCCCGGATATTGTTCCTGAGGGATGATATTCTGAATTGTAATCTCTTCAGAACTTTTATTCTCAATGACCAGGAAATTAGTAAAAGTAGAACCCTTCTCAACAGTTACACTGTCATTTTCAAAATGGATTTGTATATCCTTCTTTTCCTGTGCAAAGGCCCACGAAAAGTGCAGAAGAACAAATACAAAAAATAAGATTGTTCTTCTTAGTACTGATATTGATATTCCATTCTGTGGTTTCAAAGCGTAATTTTAAAATTTAAAGTTTTTTTCTCCTACACGTAAATCATTGGATTCTGCCATTTTGACGATAACCACGCCAAGGAAGTTCCCTGAAATGTTCTCTGGTAAAGAAAACTGAACAACCTGATTGGTATCCGGAAACATGGAGATGGAAATTGCGGGTAATTTTATTTCTTTACCACTGTCTGTATTGGTAAGTTCAAACTCAACGGTAGCATCATTGATAGTGTTTCCATCATTATGGATGCTTACTGCAACTTTTCTATTCACCGCATTTTCATTGCTCACTTCTGAAATATTGGTGATATCCAAACTTTTTACATGGTTTCCCGGTGGAGTGTAAAAGATGTGAAGTCCCACCTCAAATAAAGTGATAATACCAATACCATTCTGAATACGTGCCTTATCTGCCTGCTGAGGAAGCTGGGTAAAAAACAGCATGCTGTTTGTAACGACAGACTGTGATGCGTTTGCCGGAATCTGCATGGTTACTACAATCTCCTTTGTACTTTTGGCAGGAACTGTTACAGTGTTTTCTAAGGTAGACACCCAAGAGGCATTGGAAGTTTTTGAACTGCCTGCTTCAAGATAAACCTTATTTCCGTCTTCTTCTCTAACCCAATCTTTATAGTTGAGATTAAAAACATACTCCTTATCCGAGCTGTTTTGAAGCGTGACTGTCTTTGTTACTTTTTCTCCTGGATTACCTGTGAAAAACAAGCGTGTAGGTGACATAGAGATACTTTGTGCCAGAAGTGAAGAAGACCCTGTAAGGATAAAGAAAATGAAAAGATGAATAAACTTGTGCATGGTGTAAATAGTTTAATAATAAAGATTCTCAAAACTACTGAAAACGTAGCAAAATAAGCCTTTACAAACTAAAAATTTTATTATAAAGCAGTTGCGGTATAAGTTACTGTTTGCGTATAAGTTCCGGCTGGTTTACCTAAAATATCGGATGAAGATGATTTCGCTGCTGGAATGATGTAGTCCAGATTCAATGTTAATGCACTTCCTAGTGGCGCATTTGCAACTAAGGTTTTTTCTCCTGCAGATAAAACCACATCATTTTTTGTTCCGCCCATCGTTCCGGCTGCTGTAGCTGCTTTAATTGTCAAAACATCTACAGGAATTGAATTTAAACCATTGACGAAATTTGGGCCTCCTGCTTTTACTTTAACATTAAAGTTCTTTGTGGAAGTAACTTTCAAAGCGTTGGCTTTAGTAATGGTCTGATCAGAGTTATAGTCTGCCGCAGTAACATAGTTAAAGGCAACTGTCCCGCCAA
This sequence comes from Chryseobacterium metallicongregator, assembly GCF_031324065.1. Taxonomy (NCBI): domain Bacteria; kingdom Pseudomonadati; phylum Bacteroidota; class Flavobacteriia; order Flavobacteriales; family Weeksellaceae; genus Chryseobacterium; species Chryseobacterium metallicongregator. Next base: position 46,216 of record NZ_JAVIXS010000015.1, on the reverse strand, counting down.
TGGCAGTACTTCCCGCGTCGATGGAGATTACATCGTTCAGGGTAATATTTACAGCCGTGGTTGCTGTTGTATTTTGAGCTTGAACATTATTAGTTCCTAATATGATGGCTCCAAAAGTTAAGGCTGTGATTACGATTTGTTTTGTCATGGTAGTATTATTTAATTGTTATTCTTGTTTAACTGTTCTCTTTTGAACACTACAAATCTACAGCGGTGATAAAAGTTTCTTTGTAGTGGAAGACGGAAGTGCATGTAGTAAAATAACTACAGAATTACTCCTTGGGTTTAAATAGAAAAACCCTCAGCACTTTCCAGGTACTGAGGGCATGTATATTGATGTGTTTTTTTATATTGATGTGTTTTTTATTATAAAGCTGTCGCAGTGTAAGTTACTGTTTGCGTATAAGTTCCGGCTGGTTTACCTAAAATATCAGAAGATGAGGATTTTGCTGCTGGAATAGTGTAATCCAGATTCAATGTTAAGGCACTTCCAAGAGGAGCATTGGTAACTAAATTCTGATCCGTTGCAGATAAAACTACAGTATTTTTTGTTCCGCCCATTGTTCCGGCAGCTGTAGCTGCTTTAATTGTCAAAACATTGACAGGGATTAGGTTCGTTCCATTCATAAAATTAGCACCTCCTGCTTTTACTTTAACATTAAAGTTCTTCGTGGAAGTAACTTTYAAAGAGTTGGCTTTAGTAATGGTCTGATCAGAGTTGTAATCTGCTGCAGTAACGTAGTTAAAGTCAACTGTATTACCAATGGCAGTACTTCCTGCGTCAATGGAGATTACGTCGTTCAGAGTAATGTTTACCGTTGTGGTTGCAGTTGTATTTTGAGCTTGAACATTGTTAGTTCCTAATATGATCGCTCCAAAAGTTAAGGCTGTGATTACGATTTGTTTTTTCATGATGGTAATATTTTATTGTTATTTTTTACTTAATTGTTATCTTTTGTATACTGCAAATTTATAGTGGTGCTAAAAGTTTCTTTGTAGTGGAAAAAGGAAGTTCACGTAGTAAAATCACTACATGGTTTATTCATTTGACTTAAATAGTAAAACCCTCAACACTTAGAAAGTGTTGAGGGCATATATAAATTGCTGTTATTTCTATTATAAAGCTGTCGTAATATAAATTCCCGGATTTTGAGTTTTATCTATAATCGGTACAATACATACAAAATCAAAGGCCTCCTGAGGAAGCCTTCGAAACACCAAATCACAAAATATTAATATGAAAAATTAATTTATAAAGCTGTTGCGGTATAAGTTACTGTTTGTGTATAAGTTCCGGCTGGTTTACCTAAAATATCAGAAGATGAGGATTTTGCTGCTGGAATAGTGTAATCCAGATTCAATGTTAAGGCACTTCCAAGAGGAGCATTGGTAACTAAATTCTGATCCGTTGCAGATAAAACTACAGTATTTTTTGTTCCGCCCATTGTTCCGGCAGCTGTAGCTGCTTTAATTGTCAAAACATTGACAGGAATTAAGTTCGTTCCATTCATAAAATTAGCACCTCCTGCTTTTACTTTAACATTAAAGTTCTTCGTGGAAGTAACTTTTAAAGAGTTGGCTTTAGTAATGGTCTGATCAGAGTTGTAATCTGCTGCAGTAACGTAGTTAAAGTCAACTGTATTACCAATGGCAGTACTTCCTGCGTCAATGGAGATTACGTCGTTCAGAGTAATGTTTACCGTTGTGGTTGCAGTTGTATTTTGAGCTTGAACATTGTTAGTTCCTAATATGATCGCTCCAAAAGTTAAGGCTGTGATTACGATTTGTTTTTTCATGATGGTAATATTTTATTGTTATTTTTTACTTAATTGTTATCTTTTGTATACTGCAAATTTATAGTGGTGCTAAAAGTTTCTTTGTAGTGGAAAAAGGAAGTTCACGTAGTAAAATCACTACAGGATTACTCATTAGGTTTAAATAGAAAAGCCCTCAATACTATGACAGTACTGAGGGCTTTTCTATTTAAAATTGTTATTTACTTACAATGCAGTGGCAGTATAAGTTATTTTTTGTGTATAAGTTCCCTTTGGTTTTCCCAGAAGAACCTTGGATGCATTTTCCGCTGAAATGGAATAGGCAATATTTAAAGACTGTTTGGTTCCTAAACTTGCATTACTCACCAGCACCTGATCACTTGTAGATAAAGTAACCTCATTCAAGGTTCCCACCAAACTTCCGCCCGGTATTGCTTTTACTTGTAATATATCTACAGGAATTAGGTTTGCGCCACTTACAAAGTGTGCACCTTCAGATTTTACTTTTACATCAAAATTTTTAGAAGAAATAATGACTAAACTGTTGGGAACGGTCACATTTTTTGATGAATTATAGTCTTTTGTGCTCCCATAGTTAAAATCTACGGCACCTTCTGAAGCAACAGAGCTAATGTCCATTGCAATAACATCCGATAAAATAATATTTACTGATGTACTCACCTGCTCTGAATTTTGTGCCATAACCTGGTTGGTTCCTAAGGCAATTGCTCCCAGAGACAGCGCAATGATAAAGATTTGCTTTTTCATGATTAATAAATTTAGTGAGGTGTAATAATATTGTCATTCAGAATTCATTATAAATCTAATAACAATATATGACATTACCAAAGTTTTTTCATCATTGATTGAATATTACCACCATATAGTTCACAGATATTCAACCTTATAGCATTAATTCTACGATCTTAGTTAATTATTAAGAAGTATGACTTCTCTTATTTTATGCCTTAATTCTTGACTAAATTTTTTATTATTTTGAGTTGTACTCAAAAGCTGTATCATATTACTGTTTAAACATTCCATTTTAATAATAAAACATAAACATAAATTTAACCAGTAACCTTGGTGGTGATCAATAATATCTTTCAAGATTAGTTCTATAGGAAAAATATCAGGAAGTAATATATTATCTTTATTAATTAACATTTTTAACTGTTGACTCACCGTTTCTGTATTTTCAAAAATTATATAAAAAGGATGACCATGGAAATTATTCATAGTAATATTTGTGGTTTTACCTTCGTAAATTATTTTCCAACAATTACCACAAAAATAACACTCATAATTAATCTCTGATATATATATTATTCTTATCTCCATATTACATGATTAACTTTTAGACCTGTTTTCTGATTTGATTATTCCATCTATATTCAGAATTTTCATCCGTAATTATTGTGTTTCCTTGTCTTCTCAACATTCCTCCCACATAATTCCTTTTTTTATTTAATGAAAGAGCTAACGTTTGGTGGGGGAAACTGCAGCTGCTATACCTTCCCTTTCTACTGCATTTGTATTTCCTCCAGAAATATGCCTAGCAGTAGACTTCCACTTCAAAGTTATAGACTTCTACTTTTTCATCCAAGAAATTAATAAATTCCAACAAAGAAATAATATAAAAATGGCGCCACTTTACAACAAGTGACGCCATCTTATATGAGTTATATATTCCTTATTTTGGAATTTTCAAGTTTTAATACATCTTATTTTCTGCATATTTATAAACTGTCTTTTCATCCCATGCAAATAATTGGATAGAGCTATACGGTGGTATTTTGTATGAATAAGCTGCACTTTTTATGTCAAATCCTTGCGCATGGCTATCACTGGCATTTAATACGAGTATTCTCTGACCCCGGAAACATTTTCCTAATGTAAATTGTTCACCATGAACACATCTGATGACCAGCATTCTATTATCAGAATCATAATATTGAACTCCTGGCTGCTGCTCAATCATGCCATGAGATAATCTCATTCTAGAGTCTTCATTGATAATCTCATCATCAAGATAGGAAAGACTTCCGTCAGGAATAAATAAAGTATTAGGCTTTTCATCTTTTGATTTAAAGTTTTCAGTAGCCTTTACTGAGCCTGAAACAGTTACTTTATCGGCATCATTAGCATCTGTACCTATACCAATGTTATAACTCTTTCTATGGAAATTAATCCCTTCCCAACTCTTATATTTACTTGAATATTTATAATATTCACCTTCCAAAACAGTTAAATAGAACCCATCCTGTTCATTATATATACCAGATTCTCCGCCATTATATTCATCAGCAACCATTAATCCATTACCTGTATGGCTAGTAAATTGCTGGTTTACAATAACACCGTTATTAGACATATAATTCCAGCTATTGATATTATTTTGAGAGAAATCTGCGTCACTCCATAATTTATACCATGCCTTAGACCACTTATCATCAATACCTTTTCTGATTTTAAGCATTGGTATTCCTTCTCCATTTATACCGGTTTGATTGGCAAAAACCAATTGGTATGAAGAATCCCCAGTGGATGCAGAGGTGCCATCCCAAGGAGCGTATGTCATTACACCCGCATAATTTCCAGAGCCTCCAACAGATCCGGCATTAATAAAATCAAATCTAACTCTACGGGAATTGCCATTTGGAGCAACAACTGTATTCGGGTCTCTTGAACCATCTCTTGAAGTAACAAAGTAATTTGTAGCAAAGACTCCGTTTGAATTAGTTAGATTTATCCATTGACCACCTTCCTCCTCAGGTTGAATTGAGAGAGTCTGGCTTGTAAAATTAGATGACACCCAAGATTGAGTAGCCAGAAATACATAACCATCTGTTCTATGATAGATGTACGGTGCACCTGCTGACAAACCACTTGAGAATCCTAATGTTTGAGCATTTTCAGCAGAATTAACTTTAGCATCTGGATTAAAATTATTATTGGTCCAAAGTGCTTCTCCATCTGACAATAAAGGAATATTCCCTTTTTTCGTCATGGTTGTTGTATTAACAGCCTGCCAATATTCTAAATGATTGCTGAATAAAGGAAAATCTATTCTATGATACCATGTATTATTTCCTGCAATATGTAAAGAGTTACCGTAAGTAGTGGGGAATCCGTTACCTGTCGCCCAATCTGTAACACTTAAAGGATAATCGGTTTTTACTGCGGTTGCATCCTGATGGTTTCCTCTTTTCGCTAAGTATTCTGCGGGATTTAAATTATTAGTAGTCCAGGGAATACCCCCTTGAATTTTAACAACACCATTGTCTGAATTTAATAATAAATCACCATCATTTACCGCTCTAACTACAAAATTATCTCCTGTCCCACCCCATGTGGCAGCACCTCCATCAGCTCCAATATAAGCTATATCTTTAGCGCCATCATACTTTTGCCAGGTTAAATAATTCCCTGTTTGTGCAGTACTTTTCCACTTACCTAACATAGCTGGAGTCTCTATATTAAAAGTACCTGTCATAGTATCGCCATCTTTTCTGAGATAGTTTCCTAAGTCTGAAGATGATACAAAGTCTGAGGCTAATCTTTGCCCACCACCTGCTGTTAAGATATAGTTATCATTATACCCAACTTTATTGAAACCTTTTGATGAAACCTGACCGGCATCAGTGAATGTTATACCATTATTTAAATCCCAATCTTCTGCATTATTTGTAGCAGAAGGGGCCAGTATTAAATTGTTATTGGTAGGTTTCTGAATTGACCAGGATTTATATGAACTATTTTTTAGTTTGAAAGGTATTCTGTTATAATAGGATTTAGCTGCAGAGATAATTTCATCTGTATTTCTTGTCTGATACTCACTTGGTTTGAAATTTACATTATCCCAGGCTTTTCTCCATAATGTCCAATTGCCATTATACCCACTTCTATAGACTAATTCTCCTGCGTCTGCATTCGTATCATTATATTTTACCTGCAACTGTGCTGTGGTATCCTGAGCCCCCATGTGCAACATAGGACTATACAAATGCTGAACTCCTCCTCCGTTACTGTTCGCTCTATAAACTCCGGAACTGGAATACCCTCCAAGACTATTGAAGTTATCATTAAGCTGAACTGCTTTTGGAATATAGCTACTGTCTGCAAAATTTGTTAACCAACTTCTCGTAGCGACTACATCAGAAGGTAAAGTAATGATATGGGTAGGATATAAATCAAAGTTAGGTTCTATTGCATGAGACCATCCTACATTCCAGTCAAGATTATAGTTCCCATATTTAACTTCTACTTTAGCGACTTCAAATGAGAAGTATCCATTCCAGAATGTGTTTGATTCTCCTAATAAAATACTAACATATCCATCAGTTCCAATCCCAATCCTTGCGGTAGTGGTAGGAAAATTATCTGTGACTTCCCATATCGCTTTTGAACCATTGGTAACCAGAGTTCCTGATACATATTTGTAGAAAGCAACATTCACTTTTCCTAAGTACTGATTTTCATATCCATAAATATTAATATCAACACTAAACATAGCATGTTCTGTTGAGGCTTGTGGCATTTTAATCGCTAAAATACCTGTGTGCCCTCCATCACCATAATTCCCTTGATAAACTTTATTAAATATCCTTACATTATTCTGGTGTTTACTTATAGATCCCCCGCCATCAAATTCTAAATCCTTTGTCCCAAGATTCACATCTTGTGCTGCGCCATTGTAGGGAACATAATTATTTAGAACTGATGCATTAACAAAAGTTGACGGATCTAAGTTATGGGCATCCCAAACCACTCCATTGACTCCATTTTTATAATGTATAATGTCATTGCCATTAGATTCTATAATCGTATTAATGGTAGGGTTTCCTACATATAATGTAGACGGGCCACTATAATTTAAAACCTGTTTATTACCTGTAGTAAATGAATTAGAATAAATACCTACGCTAGAATAAATCTGACCTGATCTTCCCAGAAAATGAGTAGGCTGATCCGGATCTCCAAAATGGAAACCTATCCCCTCATTCAGGCTATTGGCATTTCCCTGATAATAAGAAAGTCCGTAAGTATCTGCGTTTGCAAATGACCAGATTCTATTCCTTTCGTCTACTTTGTAAAACCTGTTCTGAAAACCTTCATCTGTTTGCACAAAACCTCTTGAATGGATACCATATGCAGGAATAAACTGAGAGTCAGTATAAGCAGAAGAGGCCAATAAACCACCAGATAAAATTGCCTGCGCTCCATTTCCATTGAGTCCGGCTATAGGTCTGTCGGAATCTAATGCCCAATAGCCACCTGTATCCTTCTTCTCCCAAAATGTATTACCAGCAACTAATTCTTCTTTAGTGAGTAAATGTTTAAGATTGATCTGAACCCTTTTTGTACCTCCCGGATCCGGATGATCGGACACTGAAGTAACTCTGTTTTTACCTTGATCTAAGCCTCCATATCCAACCGTTACCTTTACATCAAACCCCTGCCAATAAGATAATTGAGTAAACCAAAAACAAAGTTTACCATTTAAGTTTAAGGCAGTAATCGAATTCCAGTAATGTAATGTAGAATAGCCGCTATGAGAAATAATAGTACCATTATAGATATAGCCCTGAATCTTACAATCTAAAGGCTGATTAGTACCGTACATATTCCCTTTAATCTCTAAAAGAAACTGATCTCCATAGTCTACAGAATAATCTACATCAGTTTCAATGAATGTACCCTGCGGGAAGTTTCTTCCGGAATGATACCAAGAGTCTTCTTTTCCCCGGGAATCATAATCTCCACCGCCTCCCGTAAGGAATCTTCCATTATCTGACCCATCTTTATAATACCCGGCAGATCTTACGTTATCAAAAGCATTGCCATTGATATTCATAAAATGGTAACCGTTTGATCTATACTGCAATGTACCGGCATAAAGGCCTGGCTGATGGAAAGAAATTGCAGGGTAAACTGTATCAGATGTACCATTACCTCTTACTTCTAAAGCAACTGCATTATAAGCATTCCCGGTAGCTCCTGAGAATGTTTTTCTTGCCGATATATCCTGAAAGGTATTAGTGGTTACTAAATTTAAATCAGAAACTATTTCCGCATGGGTTCTTGTGCTAATTTTTTTCGTTACAGAATTCCAAACCATTACAGAACCTGCATCGTTTGGAACACTTTTCACAATTATTTCGCCTTCTACGGCGATATGATTGTTAAAATATTCAGGAGCAATCATTAGTCTAGTCTTGCAGTTAAAGTAATTCTATATTCATTCGGGGTAAGAGGTGCCAAAACATCTATTTGTACGTCATTTTCTGATATAACCGTACAGTTTACATTTATTTTTCTATTATCAGCATTACGATAACAGATATAATCAACATTCACGGTATTCCAGCCATGGGTGATTGGGAAAGAAACGGACGCTCCATCTCCGATATGCCATGTTTGGGATTTAATTTTTGCATCCAAAACAGCTTTCGTAGATTTTGGAGTCATTGCTTTAGTAATATTGACTCCCTCAATAGCTTCAATATCTGTAGCAATCTGGATCACTCCTTTTACCGTATCTGTAGCGTCTACAATATCAGGAATACCTTTTTCTATAATCTGATAATTTTTAGGAATATTGTAAGCATCATCGGTATTGGCAATAAGATGGTCACCCACAGATACAGGTTCATTGCCCACCCATCCATTTGCTGTAATCACCCATACCATTCCTGTTTTAATTACAGCTGCTGTAGCAGGTGATGGCATCGTCATTGAACCTTCAACAGTAGAAGGAGTATAACCTCCCGGCTGATAGATCAGTGCTCCTGTAAGACTTTGTCCTATGAAGTTTTCAACATAAGTCTTAATTTTATAGGATGACCATGTAAAGGTACCTGACTGAATAGCGTCATTCACAACAATAGAAACAATATCTGCATTGGTAAGATTTCGGCCTGCTACTTTAATAACATGCCCTGAACTATTGGTCAGGAGCTGACTTAGCAATAGAAGCCCGCTTGTCTGATTGGTCTGAAATGGATTATTAGTCAGTGGATAATCTGGATGTACATAATTTTCGGCCAAATTAATCCATTCGGTTCCGTTCCATTGATGCAATTGCCCATTATAATCAATTACCCAACCTGCAGGAACATTATCCGTACTGGGAAATGAAGTAAATTGTTGAAAACGGGTACGTTGTAATTCCCCGAAAAAATTATCCTGATTTGCGTTATTACTGATTACTGCGTTGTTATTCATAGTTTTTTATTTTTTTATGGTTTAACTTTTAAAATGAGAATGTTAATCGGATTAGCAAGGTCGCCCAACATCTTAATCTCGATGGTTTGATTGGTTGCATAATCGTCAATATTTATTTTTTTTCCGGTAACACTGTCCCGGGCCTGAATGATTACATTTTCCGTTTGAAGGGTATTGGGAAATACTGCACTTCCGGTAATCTGCACTACTGCACTTTCAGCTGTTTGTGAGATCAGCAAAATCTTATCATAGATCTGCTTATTAAATTCCTGTTGATTTTTCGGGCTGCCTAGCCAACCGTAGTCCAATAACAGCTTTACTTTATCTTCACTTGATTCTCCTATGGGAAGAGCTTTTAAAGCTTCAATATCATCACGGTTTTTTTTAATGAAGTTTACTATTTCCTGAAGTTCATCTAAAGACAGATCATTAGACAATAGTATCTTTCTAATATTTTCTATCTTCAGGGCTAAGTCTTTATCAGCATCTTTCAGTGCATCCACAAAACTATTTACCTGTATTTTCGTGTACGTATTGCCTAATTGATCAGAACTGTCGATGGTAGCAACATTGCTGATTCCGAGTTTGCTTTTCCAGCTGTCAACATGTGCTGCAGTCAGGTTGCTGGCATTCAATAAAGCTAGATATTCCGAATGAGCCTTTGGGTCTTGTAAGTGTTCCTGAAATGCTTCTGCACTGGCAAATAACTGAAAGGTCTCTTCAAATCCTTCAATACTTTTCATAGGGATTAAGTCATCTTTGTGATAAAAAGATAAAAACGTGTCTTTAAACTGGGTTTCTGTTGGAAAATCTCCAGTTTCAAACCAACTGAAAATTGTATGTAATGGTGTACTCATTTGATAATTGATAATTAGTTTTGATAAAATTGATAATTGGGAAAGGCTTAAAGATTATTTCTATCGCGTGACATTTTAAAGGAGCGAAGAAGTCCATATACTTGCAGATGAAGCGATATGTCTATGCGTTCACTTAGAAAGAATCCATGAAGCTGATTCCACTTTTGCGATCTCAAAATATTACAATGATGCTATAACATCTTTGTTTGAAATTTGAACTGTATGAGCAGTTTGAAGCCGGAACAAAGCAGGCTACACCTGACTTTGGAGATTTATTTCCAATGATAACAGATGGTTTAAAGTTCCCACTATTAGGTAGAAATTATTTATTTAGAAAAGAACAGATCAGCTTCAGCTTTTCTTCTGCGGATGAGCCCGTTTAATGTTTTCCCGGCAGCTGTAATGTATTTCGTGGTAAACCAATTTCTGATGGCCTGCTCTTCTGCTTTTTTATTAATCAAAGAAAATAGTCCATCTGATCCTCCGGTATTGTAAGTATGCGATACGAGAGCATCAAATTGATTTTGAGTAAGATTCAGTTTAATTTTACTGTTGACAATTTTTTCATAAGTTGGTAAAACAGATGAAAATAACTCTATTCCTTTTTCTTTAGTGATGGCAGGATCTTTCATGGTTACTTTTTTTCCTCCTGGATAGTAGGTGTTGCCATATCCTATTGTGGGAATTCCGGCAGAATCCAGATAAGGTTTTGAATTGAAACCTTCAAATGATACAATCAGATTGATTCCCTTTTGCGATGTTTTCATGTCTTAAAATATTTGTAGGTGAAAAAGATGAGTATTAAAGTGATTCCAATAATCGTAATGAAAATCCAGGCCAGAATTTCAAATCCATCTGTTTGAATTTTCTTTGTTTCTTCAGAGACATTTGAAGCCACTTCTTTGACTGTTTCTTTTGAACTTGTTTTCTGGGTTACATCCTGAACAGCATGGGTAATTTCTTCTTTTTTAACCTCTGATTTTTCATGGTTGCCCTTTGCATAATAACTGCTGATAGAATATTCTGCATTTCCCACGATGGAAATACGTTGAAGGGTATCACGTCCCACCACATTATGGAAAACAAAGGGATGAGATGCGTCAGATTTTCCTTTAATCAATAGCTCACCGGATATTTCATTTTTCTCTTCCTTCAGTGACATCTCATCCGATAGACTTTGAGTTGATTGTGAGGTTTGAAGTGTTAAAGAATCAGCTTTTATTTCTTCTGTATTTTTAGTATTTTCTTTATAAGTGGCTGTAATTTTGTGTTTACTCCGGCAGCCCAACATGAGACTGCTCAAGATGAGCAACAACAGAATTTTTGTTTTCATGAGTTTTAGTTTTAAAAATTGAAAAGGCTTATCTTGAATTCTTCAATTCCAGGAAATCCAAATGGTATTCAAATTCTTACATAAAGATTTTATCTTCTTTTACGTATTCTTTTTTGATGCTATCCAGCAACATATCTAAACTTACCTTGTAACCAGATTCTTTTAATGCAATTGTTTTTAAACTTACATCCTGTATGATATTCATAATATTAGAACCAGTTAATTCATATCGTTGAGCAATTTGTTCCAGATCAATATCTTCAAGTTGTAATTGTTCGGGTAAATTTTGCTGCCAGATACGCAGACGCTCTTCATGCTTTGGATTATTAAATTGTATGCAGCTGTGAAAGCGTCGTGTAAAGGCTTTATCCATATTATTTTTAAAGTTGGATGCCAGAATAATAAGCCCTGAAAATGTTTCTATGCGTTGCAGCAAATAAGAAACTTCCTGATTGGCATATTTATCATGGGCATCTTTTACAGAGGTTCGTTTTCCGAAAATAGCATCCGCTTCATCAAAAAATAAAATCCAGTTTTTATTTTCTGCTTTATTGAACAGTTTAGCTAATTGCTTTTCTGTTTCTCCAATGTACTTTGAGACCAGCATAGAAACATCCACTCTGAAAACAGGACGCTGGGTGTATTTCCCTAAAAGGCTGGCCGCAAGAGTTTTTCCTGTTCCCGGCTCTCCATGAAACAACACTCTGAACCCTGGTTTAAGTTTGGTCTGCATATTCCAATCTTCCATAAGAATCCGGCTGCTATTGTACCAGGCTTCAATACTTTTAAGCTCCTGTAACGTCATTTGAGGAAGAATCAAATCCGTCCATGATCGATGGGTAAGTATTTGTTCTGCAGGAAAATCATTGCTCATTTTCGGTAATAATTCCAGGCCAAACATGATCTTATTAAAAGCTTCTTCATGAATATTGATCTGGCTGTTCATTGATGCATGTTCATGGGCTGAACCTGAAAAAACAATGAGTTCTTCTTGACTCAAAACCGAATTCGGACCGAAATAATCCAGTGATTTTAATCTTTCTGAAATACTATCCCCTCCCAAAACGTATTGAACTGCCTGAATTGTAGGGTAAAAGAGCCTGCCGCTATCATTGGTTGAACAGAAGTCAAACAGTGCACTCCCCGGAAGTTCCAGATAAATGCGTTTCAGTAATGATGGATCTAATCGTGGCAGCAAAGCCATTAAAAGAATCACAACTTCCTGATGGGCAAGCTCTTTCCCTGAAATATAATCTCCTAATTGAAAATTCTCATGGTTACTAGTATTAAATTCAGGGGCTCCTATATTAAAATCCTCTGAAGGATTGTTGATACGCCATGTAATAACCTTTTCTAAATGGGTAAATAATTTTTGTAATTGTTCTGACTCCATTGGTTTTTATCTTTTTTAAGATCCGGGGTTCTGCATCATTTTCACTTTTAAGATGCTTCCACTTATCTTGTCGTTATTTCAAGAAACCTCAACCGGAAAGTTGCTCACATTTGAGTGTCTCTCCATAGCTGGCTCCGCAACTGCTTTTGGAAAGTCGCCCTTCATTGGAGTCCTTCATTTTAAAGAATCAATCTGCGTTTGAAGGAGAACAAGAGATCCGAAGATCAGCCATTCTGCTTCCAGAAGGAGATTCAAATGTTTACATATCAGAAAATTCCGGGACTTCAGATGCTAAAAGGAGTCCTGCCAATGAGAGTCTCTCCGATTGAGGTAGTATTTTTAGTAATGAGAATGTAATGGATTACTTCTCTGCCGCCTTGCGATCTTAATATCTTTTATAGGGATAGGATGCGGCTTGTTGTGTTACATAATAACAATTACTATGTTGTTGTTGTGTACAGTTCAAAATTAATCCCTTTTTTGTTCTTATAAAAGTTTTCTGCCCTATCTGTACTGTAGTTGCAGTAACTCTTAATTTTTTAGGATCAAATGATGGTTTATTCCAGTACTGTTACTTCAGAAGTATGAATATTTTGTACTCCTGATTGCTGTTAAGAAATTCCAGTCAGACTATTTTTCATTAATAGAATAACTACATTCGATTCTTACATTTCTGATTTCATTTATATCACCGCCATACCATGCATCCTGACTTTGTCCGGCATATAAAAAGCCTGTAGCTAAAAGGGTATTGGTATCTTCATCAAAGATATCGCATCGTACAGATTGACTCAATCCCGTAAGGTCTGCTTTATAATTAAAGCTTAAATGATCACTTAAATCATAATGATCAGTAACCATATCTTCAGCTCTGAATCTATCACTCCAGTTACTTGCACTTACTCTGTACTGTATAGGCACTTCTGTTTTGTTAACAAACTTAATATCTGTATTCAGAACGTTTATCTTTCTTCCAAAATTCTGTTTATAAATATTCACGGGTAACCTTTTACCCTCCAGTGATCCTAAATCAAAACCTACAGGAATTGTATTCAGGCCATTTCCAAACATTCTAAAAATCGTATAGCTCTGGCTTATTTCATATCTCAAAAGATAATATTCGTTTTCTTTTAATGTTTCTCCCGATATTTCTTTTACTTTAAAAGTATAAGGTGCACTACCTAATAAGAATTGTTTTTCCACAACGATGTCAGTTTGTCTTACGGTGACTACCTGATCTTCTTCATCCTGTGAGCTGATACCAATCCGGAATTTTAAATTTCCAACTTCATTTGTAGAATAGTAAATGAATGCATTATCAATAAGTGCCATACTGTTGGCAAGGATTACCATTTCTTTACTGGTGAGGACATCTTTCTTATGTCTTAAAGAATCTATCAATTCCGAAAATTGACCTTGCGTTGGATGTTTTCCTGTTTCAAAATAGGTTTTTAATTCTTCTCTTGGGGTTAATTTATTTTCTTCCATTATATTTTATTATTCTTTACAATTTAATTGCCTTTGGGTTCAATGATTATTTTTGTTATGTTTTTAAAATTCGGGATTCATTTTTTTTAAATTCCTGTAAAAATTTTTAAATTTCTCTATTCTGCGGTACTGCTTGGTTTTAATCATCGAATGATGGGTTACTTGATTTCAAAGCCGAAGTTCATCTTTTTTCTCTTTTCGGGAAAGTTTTTTGAACGCTCTGTTCTGTAGTTGCAGTAAGTGTTATTTCTTTAAAGACCCAGAGCATTGAACATTTCGGATGCAATAGCCTCCATTCCCAAATCACCGGGATGAATTGCTACACCTGAATTATTGACAGTATGCCACTGACTATCGTCACCTTTAACCTGTGCTCCCATATAGGATCTGTTTGCAGGAATATCAAGATGAGATATTTTAACAAAGGTTAAGTTATTCTCTGTGGCTACCTGAGACATTGCTGAGTCTTTATTAACATCTGCCCAGAATACACCTCCAATAATTATTTTAGCTGTTGGATTTTTTATTTTTATATAATTAATCAATGCTGAATACTCTGCTTTAAATGCTCCAGAAAAAACTGCATTTTCACCCAGTCTTACACAAATCAAATCTTTTCCTGACAAATAAGTATCTAATTGAGATTTATCCCATGTAGAAGGAGAAGTTTCCCATCCGGCAATATTTAACACATCAGTGGTTGCAGCAGGTTTAAAAAACTTCATTTTTTCTAAAAAACGATGAACATAATCTTTACTCTTCTCAGATGCAGCCATTCCCCAGCTCCCCCACCAATAAGCAAGAACCGGATGCCTGGCGATTGAATTTCCTAAATGAAGTATATTTGAATATCCTGCAACATAATCCCATGTCACAGAGCCATCCGGATTAAATAATAAGGATACTTTTTTCCCGTTAAAAGTAAAATTCTGTTGTAATCCTGCAATTGATGAATTGATAGAAGATAAATCTGATTTTGTAGATATAGGGCTTTCAATATATTCTTTAAGGTATAACTTCATTGGAAGAGATTTCCCTGATACTTGCGTCAGCACTCCGGTGTAATTGTCAGCAGCCCACAGATTTGCTATTGCAGGTGTATTATTCACAGGAAATTTTGAAGGAAATTTTAACCCCACATACTCTCCTTTTGCAAGTATTATCGGATCAATTGTAACAACATTAAACCCGGCATTTAAAGTCTTTCTTATTACATTTTTTTCAATAAACTTCCCAGCCTGGTCCAAAAATCCGGTTACTATTTGATAAGCCCCTGCAGTAACTGTTCTGATTTCAATTTTTTCTAATATATGGGAATTTTCAAGCTCTAATTTATTAATTGCGTATCCTTCTATACCATCAGAATCTACCGAAACACCAGATTCTCCTTTTCCAACCTCAACACCTGTATAGCCATTCTGAGAATAATCTTCTACAATTTTACTAACTGATTTGGAAAGATTGAAAACAGATTCACTTTGCAGAGTAGTTTCATTAATATCCGAAAGCTCAAACCACAGAGCATAATAACTTCCGACACCTGCCTGTACTCCTCCTGAAGTGGTACTATATTGAACAAATCTATTTCCGACAGCACCCGGATCTCCATAAAATATTTGAGCTGATGTAGTTGGTAAACAAAAAACAGCAGCCATTTCTCCGGTATTGATTTTTATTTTCTGGTTCGTAAAATCAAAATTGTTCCAACCGGCAACTCCCAATTTTTCTTCACTTTCCCAACGCATAATAAATTTTGTACCATCATAGCGGCCGATACAAAACTTTAAATTACCTGCTACTGCAAGTCTTATATTTGCTTTTGTTAAAAATTTATTTGAATCTGAAACTGCTGTTGTATTTGATTTAATATTGTATAAGCCAGCTTGTATTCCATCAGGAGAAGTCCCTGCCAATTCAACTCCAATCTTTTTATAAAAGCCGCCTACCTCTTCTACTGATTTTCTTACCTCATCAGATTCTCCTCCTTTTACTTTATTGACCAGCCAACTATTGATTTGTTTACCTCCCTGAGCGTCAATATTATTATCAGAGTCAAATTCTAATGCTACATTTACTCCCGGAACAGCCACAAAGTCTTTTTTCGTAACTCCATTACTAACATTCAGAAATACTAATTGTTCATCCAAGTCTGCAGTTGTAACTTCAACAGGTACACCGGAAATATTTTTAAAATTGATATAAGTACCTACTGTCCTGGCTTCCCATTTTTCGTAAAGATCCGGATCACCCGTTATCCACGCTGTTGGTAAACTGTTTGGAAATGCTTCTCCTTTGACAATTGATTTTGTACTGGCTACTGCATCATTTACGGCTTCTAAAAGAATTTGTTCAACTTCTTTATCCAATTTATTATCTAAAGAAGCTTGTAAGCCTTTTATAGCTTCCAAATCCATCACTTCATCTTTATGCCAGAATGAATCTATCAAATCAGAAAATTGATTTTGGGTGGGATATTCACCGGTTTTAAAATAGGTTTTTAATTCTTCTCTTGGGGTCAGTTTATTTTCTTCCATTATATTTTATTGTTCTTTGGTTTTCATTTCTACGTATGCTCAGTCTGGAGTTCGAAACTCATCTTTTTTAGCTTTCACTATTTTACATTTTCAGAATAGCTGCATTCGATTCTTACATTTCTGATTCCATTAACCTGTCCGCCATTCAACGAAACCTGGTTTTGGCCTGCGGGTAAATAACCGGTTGCCAAAAGGGTATCATTTTCGGCATTATAGACTTCACATTTAATGGATTGACTGGCTTTCGTAAGGTCTGCTCTATAATAGAAACTCAAAGAATCTTCCAGGTCATAATGATCCGTAACTGTATCTTCAGCTCTATATCGATCATTCCATCCGGTGCTTTCTATTCTATACTGGATAGGCACTTCAGTTTTATTAACGAATTTAACACTGGTGTTTAAAATGTTTATTTTTCTTCCAAAACCTCCTTTTGAAAGTTGTATAGGTAGCCCAATACCTTCCAGCTCTCCAAAGTCAAATCCAACAGGGATTGTGTTCAGATTATTCCCGAACAATCTATAAATAGTGTAGGTCTGATCTAATTGATAAGCCAAACTATAATATTCCGTTTCTTTCAAATCACCTTCAAAGATTTCTTTTATTTTTATTGTATAAGGGGCACTCCCTACAAAATAACGTTTATCTAAAAAGCTTTTGAAATCAGTAGATGAGATCACCTGATCCGGTTCATCATTTGTGCTTACCACGATTGAAAATTTTAGATTTCCGACATTATTTGTTGAAAAATTAACGAATAGGTTGTCAATAGCTGCCAAACTATTGGCAAAAATGGCCAGCTCTTTTTTGGTAAGAACATCTTCTCTAAGCCTTAAGGAATCTATCAGATCTTCAAATTGGCTTTGTGTAGGATATTTTCCTGTTTCAAAATAGTTTTTTAACTGATCTCTGGTTGTTAGTTTATTTTCCTCCATAATACTTCTTTATAATTTATGCTTCCGGGCATTATTACACTTTGGTTTCAATGATAATTTATGTTATGTTTTAAAGTTCTGAACTCATCCTTTTTTTATCCCTGGAAAAGGGTTCTAGTCTCGTTACGCTGTAGTTGCAGCACCGTTTAGTTGTAAGAAGCAGGATGATGACTTCTTACGTTTCATTGCCCAAAATTCATACTTTTTTTGTTCCTGTGAAAGTTTTTTGGCCCCGCTATTCTGTAGTTGCAGTACCCTCTACTTTGCAGGAATAAAAAAGGCCCGGATCTTATAATCCGAGCCTTTTTAGCTTCTATACTTAACGTTAATTTCTTTTCGCAGAGTTGATGATTAATCCAACTTAAAGAAGAAATATACTACCGCCGCCCACTCTTTTTTGATTCCTCTCGCATAACCAATTGTGCTACGGCTACTGTTTTCAACCGTTCCATCATCTTTGATATAACCAATAGTGGAACGACTGCTGTTTTCTACTGTTCCGTCTTCTTTCACATAGCCCACTGTAGAGTGGCTCTTGTTTTCGATAGTTCCGTCACTTTTGATGTAGCCAATAGTACTGCGGCTTTTATTTTCGATTGTCCCATCATTTTTAATGTATCCCACGGTGGAATGACTGCTGTTTTCTATGGTCCCGTCACTTTTGATATACCCCGTAGTACTGTGGCTTCCGGATTCTATAGTTTGGGCAACTAAAGAAAGACTGAAGAGAAGGGAACAAAAGAATAGTATTTTTTTCATATTCAATATTTTAATGAGTTATTGACTTTGGTTATTTGATGTATTCAAAAGTATTGATTATTCTTTTATAAAGATAAAAACTTGTAGATAAATGATTGAAAATAAAACCGCACGAAAGGATTCGTGAGGTAGTAGGGAATTATAGAAATTTTGCTAAATTAAAAGACTCCGCAAGCATCTTTCAACTTTACGGAGCCTTATTTAAAGCTTTATCAAATACTATATTAATTGTTTCAATATCTCATACTAAGTATGAATATTCTAAAGAAACTTATACTCATATTTTGTATGAACATTTCCAGACAGAATTTCTTCTATTACATCAAGTTCATGGTAATCATCTGAATAATAGTCTGTTTTTTGTGTAGCTGCTATTACTTTAGCTCGTTTGTTTATTTCTGCAAACACTCTTTTTAGTTCTTTTTCGTGTGCCATTTCAAAAATATTTTCCTTTACATAAAAAATGACAGCTTCTATATTTTTGTTATCAAACGATCGAAAATCCACCGATAAATTATAACCAAGTGCTTGGCCGTCTTCATCATATCCCCAAAACATATTGTATTCATAACTACCTCCTGTAGGGTTTTTCTTAAATTCCTCTAAAGTTTTTAAGGCATCTTCTATAGTTTCTGCTTCTACTGTTTTTGAATCATCAAAGTCACTATCCGGATTAGTATCTTCAAAATAAAAACGGCTATAACCATAAGCAATGGTGAAATCATTTTCTATCATGATTTTATCTACTATATTTACAATATCTTTAGTAAGTGTTTTTTCTATTACAATAACAGTGTCAGTTGTATAATTTCCCATATTATTTAAATTAATTTATTAAAATCTTCAGTCGATGAAACAAATGGTGCATTTTTAAGCTTTGTTGGCTTTACCTCTTTTAAATCATTTATAATTATAATATTACCATTTCCAAATTTGAGCTTATCTACTGCATTATCTTTTCTAATAGCTGCCAATACTTTTGCGTTTATTTTATTTGATTCTATCTGTAAAACAAATATTCTTCCTGATAAATCGATCTTTCTGTTATGTTCATCTGTAATAGGAGGCTTTCCATATATTAAATCTTTTTGTATTACAAGTTTTTTATAATCTCCACTTGACCTATCTGCTATACCCCAGTTACCTGATTTTACTTCAATTAATTCTTTATCTGTTATTATATCTATTTCAGTCAATTCGTTCAGACCATTATTATTCTTATTAAATGATATTCCTTTAGTTCGATCTTTAGAAATACTAACTCCCAAAAACAAAGCATTATTCTGTAACGTCATCATTACACGAACCTCTTTTATAAGACTTATATAATTTTCTTTATTTGCATGTGTACTTAGTTCAGCTAATGAATCTATTACATTATCTCCTCCTTTTATAGACTTTAATTTATTAATTTCAGCGCTTGTTAATTGAGTGGTTCCAACTACATTCCAGTCTATTGGATTATATATACTAAATAATAGCTCTACTAATCCTGAAAGCCTTTCTTCTTTATTTTCTACATCTTTGTCTAAAGTCTTCGCTTTTTTAACTTCATCATTAGATGCATTTTCCTTATTAGCTTTATCTAAAGCCTTATCTGTTTCTTCTGCTTCCTGATGAGTTTCAATATACAAAGCATCAGCTTGATCTAATAAAGTTTTTGCCCTCTCACGTTTCTTTTCTGGTAAAGTATCTATTTTATCTCGCCAATCTTTTAGCTTCTTGCCTACACTCATAGGAGTACTGGCTACCATTACCTCAACATTATTTCCTTTTTTAGCAATCCAAAGTGTGTGTAATTCTCCTTCAGCAGAAAAACGTACTACTTTTCCTACTTCACTATCTTCAAGCTTCTCACCAGTCTTTCCATCTTTCTTCTCAGTATTTTTCTTAGCTCCTTTCTTATCAATACCCAATTTACTGAACAATTTTATGGACTTTCCTTTCACAAAGTTCCAGAACTTCACAATTGCATTCTCAATACGCTGACGTATTTTTCGGATAACACCCAATACTTTATCTGCTAATCCTCCAATTCCCAGCAAAGAAGCTAAAAAGCCAATCAGTACAGGAACAGCTCTGCCTAAAGCATTTTCTATTGATTTAGCTACAGCACCTACATTTCCACTCGCAATTGCTTTTATACTATCGGTAAAGGCTTTTACCAATTCCATGATTTGTGCTGCACGCTGGATGAAGAATTTCACAACATCTATAATCGCCATTGCCGCTTTTATAAATGCTCCTACCGGAGTAAGCAATCCCATCACCCATTTAATTCCGGCCTGAATTACCTGTGTCTGGACAATATCCATAATGGCATCCATCACTGTCGTTTTAAGGTCGGCAAACTGATCTTTAAGATATCCCCAAAGTCCGGCAGCACCTTCTTTACGGACGATCTGTACTATTTCAAGACCTTTTTCAGAAGCAGTCTCAAGGACTTTCATTACAGGTTCACCTATCACTCTGGATCCAATCGCTCTGAT
Source organism: Chryseobacterium metallicongregator (assembly GCF_031324065.1). Lineage (NCBI taxonomy): Bacteria > Pseudomonadati > Bacteroidota > Flavobacteriia > Flavobacteriales > Weeksellaceae > Chryseobacterium > Chryseobacterium metallicongregator. Next base: position 25,426 of record NZ_JAVIXS010000015.1, on the reverse strand, counting down.
TCCGCTCCATGTTAAACCAAGCACCTGCGTGGTAATGGAGAAAACTCCTTTCAATGAGAATACATCTTCCGGCATCGTTAGAGAAATCCCTTTCATCGCTCCGGTCAGCCATCCGAAGAAACCAGTTTTAAGGTGATTCCAAATGTTAGTTCCGAAGTTAGTAAATCCTTGCGAAACTCCGGCAATAAGATTTTTGAAAAACCCAATCGGATCCATGATGATCGCCTGAATAGCACTGATAACACCGGATAATAAATTGGTAAGCGTATTTTTAATTTCAATAATAATAGCAAACACGCTGGTTTTAAGTACCTCAAGAGCCTGATTAACCCATCCGCTATTTTGTGTTTTTAAGTCTGAAATTCTGGCATCAATACTTGTTATATTGTCTGCATATTTTTTAGCCAATACATCAATTAATGCATCCTTTTTGCTGTTTACACTGTCTTCCAATGCATTGAATTTGCTTTGGATCTCTGCAATAGCATCTTTTCCAATTTTTCTTAAACTTGGCGATAAACTGTTGACATAAGTCTGTACCTCTTTTTTGCCTTTAGCAATTCTGGTTTTGGCTGCATTAAGCTGCGTGGTAACATGGGTTGCGATTTGGTCAATAAATTTATCCATGACTTTAATGTACAGGTCCTTACCGCTGTCAAAAAATTTGTTGACCTCTTTAGGTAAGCCTGTAGCTTTGTCCCATAACCATTTTCCTGCTGCCACTAAGGCTCCGTATTTTGCATAGGCATCCCCATAACGTTTCTTTTTATAAGCCTTCATTTCTTTATCGACATGGGCTTCAAATGCTTTTTTAGCTTCTTTGCTGCCATTATCAAATTTTTCGGCCACCGATTTGTCCAGATTATTTAAAATACCATCCACATCAGTTTTGGAGGTAAGGTAAATACCATTAATATGATCGGCAATTTCTTTTCGTTTCTGGCTGTCTTTGCCTGAGGTCTGCTTTTGTTCACCATGTACATTACCTAGTCCGCCTTTTCTCGCACCATGCATGCCGCTAATGTGATGGGCCGCCTGTGTTTGTGCTTCATTACGGGTTTTAGACAGCTCCTTATTTTCGTTGGTTCTGAACTGTTGAGTTGCTGCAGCGCTTTGGGTTTTGGCTTTATTCTTTTGTGCCAAAGCATCTGTAAACGTAGGCTCATTAGATTTTGCCAGCATTGTATCGGTGACTCCATTGGCTTTCATTTCACTGTCGATGCTTGCTGTTTGTTCCTTAATAGGTTGTTCTACGCTTTCTGCATTTCTTTTCACTGGCATCGCTTTCACTACATTAGGTGTTCCCGGAGCAATACCTACATTTTGTGTTGGCATTTTTGCAACGGCACGAACAGGCTGTGCAGCGGTATCAGGTTGTGCAGCTGTTGCAGAAGCAATATCATTAGATGCCAGATTCTTTTCTTTTTTAACATCGCCTACTGCCTTTTGATTAACTTCCTGTATGTTGTTGTGTTTCTCGAACTCATCTGCCTGCTCTTCATTTTTCGGAAGCTTGATGTTATGTATTTTTTCACTCAGCAAAGCTTTAAAATCTTCTTTCTTGAACAGCCCTGGTTTTTGTTCATCCATGGTATTCACCTGACTTGCTTGCGCCATACTCTGGCGTTCATTGGCTGGTGATGGTGCTGCAGCTTGTGCATCTTCAGATGATTTTTTTGCAGGTTCGTGGCGTTTCTGCACTTGAGCTGTAGCGCTGATCCGTCCGCTCAATTCTATAAATCCAGGATTGTCTGTGGCGTTTGCAGAGGTTTTTGTTTCCGCATCAGCCTCTATCGTTTTATCTGCAGTTACGGACTGAAGTTTTTCTACAGCAACAACTTCCGGTTTCCTGGAAACGGCTTTTCCTGACGTCTTTGTATCCGCTTTTGCTTCCTGATTGCTCTTGCTTTCCTGATAAACGACAGCTTGTTCCTGTACTGTTTTGGGCAGGTAGGTTCCCGATTTGAGTTTATGATAATCTTGTATTTGATTGTCATTCAAAGTAGACATATAGCCTTTTTCAATTTTCCTGGTGTCAGGATGGTTGATGTCTCCGGTTTTCGCCAGACTCTCCTGGAGTTTTCCATATTTTTTTTCTGATCCCTGGCCATAAATGTCTCGTGAATCATGAACCCCCGCAATAGTACCATTGAGGTTGAGCAGGCTGTCATTGAGGCTTGCTAATCCGGCAGTAACGCTCCTATTTCCGGATTTTTGTGTTTGTATACTGACCACATCAACCTCGGGCAGAGGTACAACTACCGGATTTTTCGGCTTTTGCTTTTTGCTCTGGTTTTTATGGGCCTTATTGTCTTTTTCTACAGGTTTTGCTGTTTTCATTGACTTAGTTTTTTAATTTCATATTATTTTAAAAGACCTATAGGCACAACTAAGATATTGTGCCTTATAGGATGCCTGCCGGGTTGGAAAAATCATACCGGGTGAGGTAGATTCTTTAAGAACATAAGTAAATAGAAATGGTATTTGACTTTGAGAAACAGGCAACACTGAACCATTTCCTGGTTTCTTCTCTTGCTTTTGAATTTTCAGTTTTTTTTAAGTTTTAAATCCACTCTTTTCCGGGAGAATATCTCCTTTAGAGTGATTGATTCTGTCATTACGGTAAAGACTATTTCAGAATCTTTTTATTATTTCATATCATCTTTCTTTTCTTCTTCCTCATCAAACTGTCTGTCTGTCTCCACTCCATATCGGTTTTCAATAAAAAGATTCACTGCTTTATCAATCCAGTTTGGGAGGTTTGTAGTGATCATTTTCAGGAATTTATCATAACCGTAGCCAAGCACAAATAATATCCCTGTTGAATACCATTTATCATGCAACTCAGCTCTGTTCATTAAATAGCTCATTGTAAAGCCTACGATGACTACGATTACCAATGTGATAAAATGCTCCCATGGTTGTTTTTTCTCTTTATTTTGTATGGAGACCAGTACCCTAAGTAATCCTCCTGAAAAAGCTATTGCAGTTCCGATTAACAGGGCTTTTATACTATCCAAATTCATTCTTTTTCTTCTCTATTATTTATTAAAAATTTTAATTTTCAAACCACTTTCAGATGTTTAATTATTCCTGAGACAGGATATACATATCATCTAAAAACTTTCTGATTTTCATGATATTTTCACTCTCATCCGCATACGCTAACTCGTCAATAATATCACTGATATCTCTACCTGGCTTCTTCAGTTTTTCCTTATCTTTTTTCTTTTTTTTCTTTTCTTTTTTTTTCATGGTTACTAGAATTTTATTAAATGAACAATTGCTTTTTTAGTTTTTTTTAAAATTGATTTCTCTTCCAATACACTAAGGCCAAACGGTTTCCTTTTACAATTCATGTTTTATTTAAAACAACAGAACTACAAAGCAAAAACCGTTTTTTACCTTAATATTTTACCTATAATTTAAATTTGAGAAAGATATTAGAGCAGCCTTTTAATCTGTATGAGGCTGTTGAGGATTTAGCAATAGCTTTGAATCCTTTTTTATCTTTTTAGAATGAATAATTTCAAGAAATGAATTATGAATACACACTATCTACAAACATTATCTTATTGATATTCATGTTACAACATTATATTAAATGGTAAGGATTGAGCTTTCTTCCGTGACCGTATACTATGGTTGAAGAATGATGTTATATATTGTTCTTTCAGACAAAAACAACATTTCCATCAACTCGTTGACAATCACTTTCATCTGTTTATCCTGATTACGTTTTACATAATCAATGACAAAATCTTTTCTTTTTTCGACTAATTCTTTACTACGTTTCATATTCTATGGTTAAAAGTTTTTGTGGTTAAAAAGTTTTTTTGAATCAGACAGGCTTCCTTCTCTTGCCTGTTGACCGTTTCATTAAGTCATAAGAATCCCTAAAGACGAATATTCCGCCTTCTAAAAAGATGTCTAATTCAATTAATTTTGTTTTTTTAGAAGCCGGTACCAGGTATTTATCAATAAAAATCTTACCCTGACTTCTTTATTTTAAATTTCATTTGCCCTCTCAGGATGTATTAGCAACTTTACTGACAACTATAATTAATCGATATTTTATATGTTGAGCAGTAATGTTATTCTACATGTTGGACTTGTTTTTTTATTTTCAGGAAAAAACAAAGAGCAAAATGATTGCTTTATTTAGATATCTATCAAAAATAAACGCATTTTTATCATTAGAGGAACAATTTAAAAACGAACAAAACACAAATAAAACAATACAATAAAACGCACTTTTTACACCTTAAAGAGTATTTGAAATTTTCCCTATCCCTACTAGCTCCGGATAAAATAAAAAAAGAAAATATCTATATTTTAAATACACCACATATAAAATAAATTTACAACTCATTTAATTACATACAATTACAAACAAAAAGCAATATTTTAAAATATTAAAAAAATATTAAATTTTAAATATAATTTTGTACATTTGTACTGTTCCATCTTAACGACGAAACAAATATACGAACATTGTTCGTTTTTCAAAACAAAAACGAACAAATTATTCATTTTTTTTTACAAATAACTATAAACATATCAAAATGAACTATTTAGAATTCAAAGAAATTAGAAAGAAACTAAACATGAAGCAGGCTGATATAGCAAAATCTATAGGAGTGGGCACCAGAGCCGTGCAATATTGGGAAAAAGGCGAACGAAAAATACCGGAAACAACCGCTTACTTTGTCACCAATCTACTATTAAAACAACAGGAACTCAACGATGACAGTGCGTCTCCAGTTGTTTTTTCAGATTTAAAGATCATGCATGTTCCATTGGCGAATCAATACGCACAAGCCGGTTATCTGAGTAATTTTGCTGATGAAGAATATATAGATAGTTTACCCACTATTCCTTTTACAGATGATGTAGAGCACAGAGGTGAATACATGTGTTTTGAAGTGAAAGGAGACAGTATGGATAACGGATCATACGAAAGCTATCTGGAAGGTGATATAATCTTATGCAGAAACATCAGACAGGATTACTGGATGAGTAAACTCCATTATGATAAGTGGGATTTTGTAATCGTTCACAAAGAGAAAGGGATTTTGGTAAAGCGAATCATCAACCATGATGTGGAAAGAGGGATCATCACCCTTCATTCTCTGAATGAATATTATGAAGATTTCGAGATCCATTTGAAGGATGTTGCGAAACTTTTCAATATTATAAGTACAAGACGTAAAAACAACAGAAGATAATTGCCTAGGGAAATAAAATCCTCAATTTCTTGAGGATTTTATTGGGGCATTTCAGATCATTATAATGTAAGATATTCTAATAACATTTATCTTCTTCAATTTCCCGTATTTCAGCTGAGTCCGGATCTACCCGATAAATTAAACTTGGGTTAAATTCTGAATCAGACCTTAGGAATCTTATCCATCGTATTCCACTTTTTTTGAAATTCTCAGGTGCATTTTGCTCAAACTCTCTTATATTATCCGGTATTGCAAGCATACCATTAGTCAGGTGAATCAAGCTTCCTATATCTGGTCTAAAGGGGCTTAAAGTTACTTTCACTTTCCATGCAGGAGATGTTCCGAAACAAAGAGAGTCCCGGTTACGATCATCTACACCGGACAAGCAGTAAGCTTCTACTCCCCATATTCCTGAGTCAAATTTCACGAAATCCGACCATTCCGAAATTCCATTGGGCCTGCAATATTTTCTTATTCTTATGTATAAAGGAGTTTTATCTGGAATATTTCCATTTCTCATGTCAATATTTTCAAATTGGGTATAATTTACATCACTAAAACCCACCTTTGAATAAATAATATCTTCCTCTTTAAAAGCAGGATCCTTCGCTATCTGGTATTCCAATGCGGCAAGATTGCTGGTATTAAAAACCACGTAGTTCATTACCAGCTGCCCATCCTCCAGTACTTTTACATCAAGAACCTTCGGAGTTTCACAGAAAGAACTGCACCCTCCAACGTTCAATGTAGCATTGCTTGTAGCAAGAACACCATTGACCCCCAGTTTAACGTCCAGATTGTAAGTACCCACTTCCTGAATACCAGGTAGTTTTATCGAATTACTATCCTGAAGCACTGCATTCCTTATATCAACGGTTTCTACATTTGCGGATCCTGGTGGATAATTGTATTCCACAGAAGCCTCTGTTATTGTCTCGGAAGATTGATATTGTATTTTAAATGAAACATCACATTTTTCCATTATATTATGTTTATTGTTGTTATTTATTTTTTCTAGTATGTAAGGGATGTTGTAATTATTCCAAAAAATAAAAAACACCCCTTTATATCAGATATAGCACAAAGAATATGTTCTTTAATCCACTCTTATTTCTGCTACATCAACTTCAAATGCATCACTATTAGCATCCTTGACCAAAAGCTGGAATCTATATTTTCCAACTTGTAAATCTTTGATGATCAGAGTTGGTTCGTTAACATTCTCAAGGATTACATCCGGACCTTCTAATTTGCTCCAGAAATACAGAAGCACATCTGCTCCTCTACCCCATCCTTTTAATCCCAATTCCCTAAAACGTAAATTAGACAGAAGAATGTTCTGATTTCCACCGGCACCAGCTAAAATAGTGGGCAGCTCAACAGTACAGCAATTTTTATTAGGAAAGCTAATGCTATTGATCACAACCGTTGGACGATATTCATTTTTATAGGAAAGAATGTTTGAAGTCACAGTATTATTTTCTCCATCTACTACAACTGCTTTATATAGATTTGTACCAACTCCGTTTATAGAATCTGTAAATGTAGTCACCGTAAGATTGCCAATAAACACATTCCATGTAGCACCGTTATTGGTACTTTTATGAATCTGAACGTTGGCAATATCACCATCAGGATCGCTTGCATACACACCAACTGTGTAACTACAAGCAGACTGTGTACATACCCTATCTTCAATTCCGGCTGTATCGTTCCATTTGATTGATACAACAGGTGGATGATTTTCTTTTTTATAAGACAGAATATTTGAAGTTGTTGTATTGTTTTTTCTATCTATAACAATTGCTTTATACAACTGTGTACCAGCTCTGTTGATGGTATCGGTAAATGAAGTTCCAGTAAGATTACCAATAAACAAACTCCATGTAGCTCCATTATCAGTACTTTTAAAAATCTGAATAGTTGCAATATCTTCATCCTGATCCGTTGCATAAACGTCAATGGTAAAACTACAAACCGATTGTCTGCATAGCCTGTCCTCAATTCCTGAATTATCCTTCCATCTGATCAACGCAGTAGGTGGATGATTATTCTGATCTTTTTCAATTCCAATATCATCAAATCCCGGAAGATCTACAGTATTTGCTGCTTCTCTACACGAACCCACCAATCCGAATCTAATATCGTATTTACCTAAAGGCAATTTGATTGATCTTCGCGGACTATATGATCCGGATTCATAATGCCAGCCATTTCCAGGGTCATTTGAATCATAAATATTCAAGCCTGTTATTCCCGTGAGGTCTTTAGGTAAATCCCAATCAAATGTGAATGTCTGGGTACCATCACCATTATCAACAACTGAATATTTAATATTTGAAATCACAGGACACTCTTTGGTCAGTGGCAAATTTACAGCTACAGTCTGAGTACAGCCATTACCAATCACCTTCACTCTTACAGTTGGAATCCTTGATGGATCCAGATTGTAATACTTATAACTTACAAAGCCATTTTCATCAGGATTGAAAGAAGCCCAAACGTCAGTCCCAAGGAAATCCCAGCTGTACGTATAGTCTGCAAAGTTTGCTCCGGAAACTTTAAAGTTGACTATTGTTGCTGTTGAATCTCCTCCAGGATAAATAACAGGTTCAACGACTTCTACTTTCATATCCGGTTCCGAAATCACTTTAATGCTGCAATCAGTTGGTTTCCCATTGACAGTAAAGGTAATTTCCTGACCATAGAACTGTTCTTCCACCGCCTTCGGATCAAAGACATATTGTCCATTGATAAATTTCACGCCATTACCAATATTTGCTTTCACAACTCCATTCATAGGAGATACTGTAAAAGGTATAGGATTAGATTCAGCACAGATTACAGAAGTTGGCAAACTTAATTTGATGATTGCTTTTGGAGTACAACAGATGTATGGAAGTGAAAAATCTGCAATAACTTTTGGATTTTTTATGGAATCATAAACCAGGATAAAAGTACCTCCACGTTTTACTCCCCGCTTATGCTCCAATCCCGAATTTTTTTCTACATATTCATTGAAATATGCTTTTGACAGGTCTTTATTTCCTTTTAATTCTTCTAAAGACAAGAGCATAATATCAAATCCCAGCTGCTGCTTATCCTTAATTTCTTTTATCTGTTCAAAAGCAATCTGATAATCCATTCCCTGATGACCTTCTATATTATAAAACGAATAGTCATCTATATTGAGGTTTAAAGGGCTTTCTTTTTCAAATTTTCCTATTAACACCCAATCCGTATCAAATGTCAGGTTGCTGTTAGAAGACCTGTTGCTTGTTTTATCAAAATTCCACGCTTTTAAGAAATCTTCTGTAACCGTGTAATAAAAGGGAATTGCTTTATTACTCAGAGGATTTAATTTTTGTGACGGAGTAATTTTAACCCTTTCCTTATTTTTAACAATATTATCAGGATTAAAATATCCCGCTTGCTGATTAAAACGACTAATCAGGGTTTTAACTTTTTGGGTTGCTTTATCATCATCCAGAGCAGGCGAGTTATAAAACTGATGTCTTGAGAAATCCAATTGGAGATCTGATAGTAATTTTCCAAGCATGATGTGCTTAGGAAAAGAAACAAAATCCGGAAGACATTTGGTGAATGCTTTAGGAAGCAATTCTATAATTTCAGAGTAGGTATCCATTAAATCCTTTACAACATCGTAAGCATACTGAAAACCTGACTCCTGATTAAAAATTCTGGTAAAGGATGCTTTAAATGTATCATGGTTGGCTGTTGAAATCCCTACTATTTTACCGATTGCTTCCATTCTTTCAAAAACAACCTTCCCAAAATCAGTTTTATCCAGAGCTTTGATATATATATTCTTTAAATCAGAGGCACTCAACTTTTTTTCTGAAACAAACTGTTCTAAAATAACCCTGTTTTGTTTCACAGGCTCCATGATATCTTCGATAAACAAAGGATGAGGCTGAAGACGATCTTTTCTTTTAAGTTGAACCTCACCTGTTATGGGGTCAGGCAGAGTAAAACCATCTTCTCCAAGAATATGATTGATCCCACTTGCTGTAGTAACTAATACTTTAAGGTTTCTGATTTGTTGTATTCCATGATTATCACAGTCAACTCCTCTACAAGGTTTAATTTCTTTTTCATAATCTTCCAAATACAGTAACAGGTATTTATCCTCTAAATTTGTAAGATTATTAATAGGTTGAAAATCTGATATTGCTTCCTGAGCCGTTGCCAATTCCCATAGTTCAATCTGCTCGTTTCCCTCGTAAAACGACGGGTATTTTATTTTAAAATTATCATATGCTTTAAAATGGGTGAAGTCTTTATTTTCAAGATCAACTGTCTTCAGATCACTCATGTACAGATCTTCACTCTTCTTACTCGTATTGTTCAGGGTTAATAAATCGCCATCGGTGGTAAGTGCTACTCCCTGAGAAAGCTGTATGCTGCTGAGCAGCCTGTTTTTATAAATAAGTTTTGGTTTGAGACCGCATACAATACCCACTCCCTGCAGCAATACTCTGGACAAACGGTCCTGGTCTTCGAAAAAATCCAGGAACTCATTGAACTGATCAGGATCTTCTATATACTGCCCTTTACTGAATTTACGGTATTGGACTGCTATATTACTTAATTGATTCTTCATTATTGTTCATTTTTTAATGATTTATTCAAGTCTTTTAATAAACTTCATAGACAATTTATACTGCCTATGAAGTTATTATTGACTATTATTTTGTGACTCCTGTACAAGGGTTTATTCTTAGGAAATTACCATTTGGATAACCAAAATAAATAGGAACTGTAGCATTTGCCAGGAATATTTCGGTATAGGCAACATCCTGGTGGCAACCAGTTGGCGGTCTGTTATTAACCGGTAAAGCACATTCAAGTGAAAACTCTACGAAACCATCTGACGATAATGATGCCATTTGTTTAGCTTCTGCCTGAGTGATAACAATTTCATTATATCTGCTCAGTGCAGGAGTACCTGGTTTATGGTTACCTCTATCCTGGCTGCCTCCTGTATTACTTAAATGGATATTTCCAATAAAACCAGGGTAAGGATTGTTTCCACCTATCACAATACCATTTCCTTTTAAGTTGAAGGTAGCATCATTACAAACGTGACCTTGGTCTACATCATCTCTATACTGAATAACCACTCTCATACCACTTAAACATGCAATAGTGGATTGTCCTTTTAATTTTAGCGGAGCTAATTTGTAGACCGTACTACAGCCGTTAGCATTGGTTACTGTAAGTGTTGGATTGAAAGTTTTTTCTTGTCCTGCAACCAGCTTATACACATGAACTTTTTTATTAGTTGGAGCCTCATTATGCACGATTGGAGTACCATCATCAAAATTCCAGGTAAATGTAACCCCTGTAAAGTCTCCGGTGACATTAAATTCAACCGTAGCATCCGGATTGTTTGCATTTTCGTCCATCGTAGGAGCATCATAACTCACAGTACCTGTAGTAACAGATACATTTGGTTGTGCATACACTACCATCTGTGCTTCTACTGGATCATCGTTAACAGTAAACGTAATCGTTTGTCCAAAATAAGCTGCGTTAACCAGACCAGGATCGAAGAAACTTTGACCTCCGGATTGTGTAACTGCAGGAATCGGAGCACCATTCACAAATGCTTTTACTTGTCCGTCTAACGGAACAATGGTCATCAATACCGGAGCATCTTTCTGGCATAGTTTGTTTGCCGGTAACGACAGGAATGCAGGATCCTTTTTAGAACAACACAGATAAGGCAGTGAAAAATCCGCAAGAACCTGATTTTCATCTTCTGAGTAATAAATCAATGCGAAAGTTCCGCCCGGCTCTACTCCTGCCCTATGTTCCAGGCCTGATTTCCTTTCTAAAAACTCGCTTAAAAGCTCACTTACAACATCGTCTTTTTTAGGATCCTGTTTTACTACTGTAACGCCATCTGAAGATCCTTCTTTTGAGAATTCAGCCTGGTTCAGCAATCTCAGCTGTTCATCCAGTTTAGAAATGTTCAGTAAGGTATTCTGTGAATTGAGTGTTCTGTTGCTGACATCGCTTGAAATAGATATCAGCTGCTTTCTGAGCTCATCAATAGATACTGTTTTTTCCCGGATTGGCGGCTCGCTACCAGGCTTTCCTCCTTTTTCCAAAACCAATGCAATGACATCAAAAGCTAATCCGTATTGTGTTTTAAGATCATTTATGTTTTGCAATGCTGTTTTATAAGGCATTCCCAGGTGACCTTCAATTCTATAAAAATCATTATCGTCAATGTTATAATTCAGTGGATTCTGAATAAAATCTTCTCCTGCTAAATTGGCTGTATGATAGCTTAAATTGTAAGTTGCCCTATCGGTTTTTGTTTTTTCAAAGTTCCATTGGGCTAATAAGGATTTGTCTACATTATAGTAATACGGTATGGCCTTATTACCCAATCTTACATTCATATTTGAAGGTGTAATTTTAATTCGTCCGATATAGGTTTGAAAACCATTGACCTTCTGCACAAAACGATTGGCAAGCATTACAACTCTTTCATAATTCTCGTCATCATTGGTAGTAATGGGTGAATTATAAAAACTATGACGTAAAGGAATATATTTCCCTAATTCCTGCTTTGCTCCAACTGGTCCTAACATGAGGTGCTTAGGGAATGAAGCAATATCCGGACAGCATTCAGCATTCAGATGCAGGATCAGCCCTTTTATTTCATTATAGGTATCAATCAAATCCTTTAATAAATCATATCGGTATTGATAATCTTCTAAGCCTGGAGAAGTGCTTGTCAGCAAAGGGTTCAGTTTATCAAAAAGCGTCTGCCCACCCAGATTCATATTTATATTAAAAGCTCCTGCAATAGAGGTAAAACCATCACTTAATTCTGCAACAGTACTGATAGCACCGTGAAATTTTGTTTTTAACTGCGGTGCTGTCTTTACAAGAGCATCCAGAATAACTCTTTTCGCCTCTATATTAGGTAAACTGTCAAAAAGCTTTTCATAGGTATTGTGCTGTTTATAGATAGCGTCTTTTGCGTCACCTTTCGTGATAAGCTCTGAAACAGATGCAGAATCTGCCAGAAGCACTTTAAGATTAGCAACCTGCTCTGCTCCGTTGTTATCACAATCTGCATCCTGACACGGGGTTTCATCATTAGAATAACTTTCCAGATACAGAATTACAATTTTATCATTTAATGAATTATAAATCTCTCTTACCTGTTTAAAATCTGCAGCATTAGCTCCTTCATTCACTAACTGTGTATACTCTTGTGTGGTAAACAATTCTAAAAGAGGAATTTGCTGTCCTCCGATACGAAAATGCTCATACCCCAGAACATCAACATAATTTCTATAGTATCTGTAATTTTTAGCATCGAAGTCTATAACAGCCACTGATTTTTTGCCTTCTATCTGACGCAGTGTTATCAAGTCTCCATCAGTAGTAACCCCGGCTCCCTGTGTAATCATAATAGTATCAAGAGGAATCTCAATATCTATATCTCCGGGTCTGGACATTTTTTCTGTCAGAGAAGGTGAGATTTCAAGCTCTACGTATTCCGATTTAAAACCACATACTACCCCTACGCCGCTCAGGCGGGTTCTTGATAATCTGTCCTGATCTTCGAAATAGTCTATAAATTCGTTTAATTGCCCTTCTGTTAACGCCTGATTGTCGTTGAACTTTCTATATTGGGTTGTTACATTGTCTAATTTAGTGTTCATTATTTTTCATTTTTTTTGATAAGTTCGATTGTCCTAATATGATTTTTCCGTCCAGAGTGTCATTATCATTAGCATCGCAGTCTAAAAGCCTTCCTGGTCGATAGATATTATTTAAATGGCTGAGAGCAGTCAGTAAATCTGTAATGCTGTTTCCAAGATTCAAAATATTATTCCTCGCTTTATCTGAGAGGTATTTTTTAAATGCTACTTCAAATTCGGCCAAATCATTCTGAGCGGTTTGTTTTTCACTCAAACGGTCTCCCACCCAGCAAATTTTTGCTAAAACATGAGCAGGAATTTCCTGTCTGATCACGGTTTCCGCATAACGTCTGAAATCCGGATCCTGGAAACGGTAAGCAAACCCCGGAAGGACAACACTTACCCTGTAAGAATAAGGATCAAATACTTCCACATCTGTTTCACAACCTTCTTCACACGAAGACATAAAAGCTTCCGAATATTCTATTGGATCTGTTGTAGGATTTTCATCTTCCAGGTCATACATGATTCTGAAAGTACCTCCGATAGACATACAGCCAATACCTCCCATGAGCTTATAATCCTTAGTGGTTGGCTTTAATAATAAATGCTCAACAAGGAAAATACCCTCTTCTGTAAATTCATACTTGAAATACTTCACCGTTGCCTTAATTCCGTCTTTCAGTTCTTTCAAACCTGAATAAGGATTGGTTTTTTTGTGAACAGCAATTACATTTTGTTCATCAGTATCATCTACAATTTCAAAATAGTAGTTACCTCCCGATGAAACACGGATTTTTATATTTCCAATGAAACAATACCTCTTTTCACATGTTTTTAATTTTTCTAATGTAACTTCAGGGTTTTTCTCATCTAAGGTGTCTAATGCATTCTGAAGATCTTCCTCATCAATCTGAATGGTTTGATAAATGGCATCATTCAGATTTTTTATAGCAATATGCTCAGTCGTATAGCTGTTGACAGATGATAAGATGATATTGCTACCGGCATCTTTTATTTTCCAGGTATAAGTGTTTTTACCGGCAATGTCTGTTGTTTCAATAATGGATACCGGCGTTTGAGATAAGTTTCTCTGGGTATAATCTTTAATCCCCAGCAGACGGGCGATTCTTTTCTGAACACCGGAAATATTACTGGTATTCCAAAGATCTGAATCTCCAATTAAGGTATAATTATATCCCAACCCTCTGTCTTTACTTAATGATGAATATTCTTTCAAGAAATTTTCTTTGTTTCTTAAGACAATTTCATCGGTAGATTTCCCATACAATGATTTCATTAAGAAGGTATAGTCACTAAATGTTTCCGCAAAACGGGAGATCAAATGATCCAAAACTTCGTTTCGACGTTCCACACTGTTATCAAGCTCTTCATATAACGAATCGGTAAGTTGATCATCACTTTCAGTATCATAGTCAGAAACCAGCTCATCAAAGCCTTTAATATTCTTAAGAGCCTGGGTAAAAAAGGTTCTTTTTAACTTACCATTAATGCTTAATACTTCTTTTACTTTTTCAAGGTGTTTGAAATAGCCGGCAAGGATCTGATCAAAAAATAACAAATACCCTTTCATTTGTTTGGCCAGTGCTTCTCTCTCCGGGGATTGATTTCCAATAATTCCAGATTCTCCTACTCCATAGGTGTCCGGAAATTCATTCAGAATAGTAGCATAGTTGGCGATATCATATGAAGTTCCTTTTGGCAATACCAATTCTTTATTCTGTCTTGCATCTTCTCTAAGTACTTCTTCTTCTCTTTTAAGAATTTCTAAGTAATCCTGAACTTTTTTATCATTGATATTTAACGGAAGAGATCCTTTACTGTAACTGAATGAACTCAGCTCGCACAGTTCCGGTTTTCTGCCTTTTTCAATACAGATCAGCCAATCATTATTTTGTTTGATCACACTGTCACAACCCGCAATAGACACGTCATGAATTTCTTTAACCCCATCAATTTTCATGATTTCACTGATGATATCGGAAAGACGAACTTCTGTTCTTAACTGGCTGTTTTTAAGCTCTTCCGTATCGATAAAGCCATTCTCAAGAAGCGGACCTTCAAAAATCTGATCTGTAGTCAGACCTTTGTCCAGCATTTGTTTCAGTGAATAAAAATGAACCTCCGGAGACAGATAATTATTGATTGTTCTGATGACTTTAGCATGCACCAGTTCTTCATCTGCTTTGCTGACAAGTCCGATACGGGCACACACTGCAACTTTCTGGATTTCAACTTCCTTAATTTCTGCCAGATCTTCACAAAGTCCTCTATTAGCATGATAACTGTCTAATATTTTGATATTGACATTAGATTTTTCACATCCTATACCATCCGCATCAATATCTTCAGCATAGTCTACATAAAGGTCATATAGGCCTTTTACGTTAAAACTTTTTGTCTTTTCTCCGATAGGTTTAAAATCTAAATCCCCGGTTTTACAGTCGACATATAATTTTTCATTTTTAGGGACCAGCCAACAATTACGGATCGGTCTTTTAAGGCTTCCAGCCGTGTTGATATCGATAAACAACTTCCTGTAGTCCAGTTCGTTTAAAGGTCTTGAAGGTAAAATTTCTGCAGCCTTTAAAAACTGGGTATGAATGTCTTTATTTGCATCATCAGATGCCAGGATATCTTCCATGTTCAGGTTCATCCTCATCCCAAGATCCGTTATGGCATAGCTTAAAACTTCCAGAGTGGTGATACCAGGATCATGAGAGTTATAATCGGTCCAGAGTTTTCCTCCTAACTTTTCTATGTATTCAATTCCTGTTTTGCGTAGAAAATGAAAATCTGTCTGATCCCCGGTTTCTATATTTTTTGATATACTAATATGTTTATTTTCTGACATGATTATGTTTCTTCTTGTTTATTATTAAATACATACCTGTTCTGTAATAGTGACATTGTGCTGCTTGGCAGATACCAGAATTGATTTTGGATCTACTTCAATTAAAGATTGTCTTTGCAGGACATTATTCACAAATATTTTAATCTCATCAATGTAATCCACATAATACAACTGCTCCAGATAATTTACCAATTGATTAATATTCAGTTCTACATTAAAATCAATATTTTCAGAGTCTGTAAAAGCCCATGGCGATATATATTTTTTAATATCTTCGTCCAGCTGTTTGAGGTAAAATGTTTCGTCATACTGCTCAAAGAACCTGACCTTTGTTTCTACTTTTGCTTCTTTATAATTGGGATTAATTACCTGCGCTTTCACGTGCATTGTATTTAATTCATTTACATAATTCTGAATTTTATTCAAAGAGGCTCTGCTTACTCTCGGCTGATAGACATCAAAAGCATTTTTATTTTTAATATTCGGAACCACCATCAGGGTTACATGGCCCGGCGCCATATATGAATTTTCGGAAGTATGATTTAAACATTTTACCTTAAAGACTTCCGGGAATTCCTGTAATACCAAATGTTCATAATCCCATTGGGTAATAGCTCTGTGCTTATGTCTTAATCGTTCACTTACACGCCTGTAAAACTCCGTATCTGTTTCTTTGTATTTACCATCAAACGAGTTATAAGGCTGGCTGACGGATTTTACCTGAGGAACTCTGGTGATAAGCTTAGTAATGGTTTTCGCTTCCAATCCGTTATTGAGGTGAGCCAGGTCATTATCCTGATTCTGGAATGTTGCTAAAACAGCCTGAGTATAGATTCCCTGGATTTTGCATACGGCATCATAACTTCTTTGTGATCTGGCTCTGATCCAGACTAATCCGTCGGTAAATCTTGTATGACTTTTATCGATATCCTTAGGTACTTTAAACTTGACAATCCCTGATTCCAGGAACTTTCTGGTCTCGTTTTGCAGCATATAATCCGACAAACTTGTCCATGTATTGTTTGAAAGGATATTCCATTCTATAAATTCTTTTTCCAGAAAAGTATCCACTAAAGGATTTTCACTTCCTTCCAGCATTTGAATTAATAGTGATACTGTAGTCTGAGGCATTGCTTCCAGGCCAATGTACAATTCACCTCCATTTTGGTGTACCGGTACAATGCTGTTGGTTTCGAGTTCTTTTTCGTATTGACCGAACACGTCTTCGTGATACAGCTGTACTTCTTTATTTTTTGAAGCTTCTCCTGCAGATTCTTTTTCCAGGTACGAATACACATTTTCTT
This sequence comes from Chryseobacterium metallicongregator, assembly GCF_031324065.1. Classification (NCBI taxonomy): domain Bacteria; kingdom Pseudomonadati; phylum Bacteroidota; class Flavobacteriia; order Flavobacteriales; family Weeksellaceae; genus Chryseobacterium; species Chryseobacterium metallicongregator. Next base: position 8,328 of record NZ_JAVIXS010000015.1, on the reverse strand, counting down.
TCGCGCTGTAATTCAACTCTATATCTTCCGCAAAAGGAATATACGGCTCGTTGGGAATAAGTTTTTTAAAGGTCGGATTACTTGACAATGCCAATGTATACAGTTTAGGATATACATCCTGTAATGAGGACTGGCTCAGTGTTACTCTGATCGTCTCACTTGTTCCAGCTTTATTACTTGCATTATTTACGGAAAACTGAATTTTATAAGCGTCTTTTACTTTGGTGAATACATCAATATCATTAGCTTTTTCATACCATATTTCTTTATCCAGCAAGGCAACATCTGCTTTGAAATAACCATCAGAACCTACGATTGATGAGCTTTTTAAGGCCTCAAAATCGGTTAAGCTTATATTTTGATTTGGCTGAATAACATATCCGCTGTATAAATCTTTTATAGAATCCGGAGCATTCTTCCAATTGATCGTGATGTCTGCATTCTGCCATTTTTTGGAAAACAGTTCAGGACATTTGATATAGAAATTAGATCCTTTAACAGGTTGTGCGGTGAAAGGATAATAAGGCTTTTCTGAATTTAATGTTCCGTTGTCATTTTCCAGCTGAATAGATTTTACCCCTTTTACATCAACTGCTATTTCGATGTTCTTTATTGATTTTTCTGAAAGAGCTTCATACAGATCATAGTATTTTTCTCCTTCAATCATCAATCTTACCACAGGAAAGCTGGTTTGAAATGTTTCTGCCAGCACTTCTTTATTGTATTTTACAACGGCCGGGAACTCTTTTTGTAATGTAATAGAAAGTTCTAATCTTTCTTCTTCGTTTTTAATACATGTTAAATCAGCACCTGATAACCATTCATTCTCCCCGCTGCAAAGCACTTTGATATTATTTTTAATCTCTGTTTTTGAGAGGCTCTGTAATTTCTGGGTTGAGTTCTTATTAAAATCGATCTTAAGAGTAATGGTACGTTCTCCTTCTTTTAAATCAAGTAATGAGGATGCTATGGAAAAACCCAGTTTGGCTTTTGGAAGTTCCTTATAAATCGATTTATTGGAAATGGTTTCATCAGAATTATACCCAAACGGCCACCAATAGTTGTTGTTTTCCGGCAATTTATCACCCAATCCGTCGGCAGAGTTGGCTACGGGAGCCATTTTCAGTTCTCTGTTTTCAACGTCATTTAAGAAACTTTTAATCTCAACAACTTTTGCCTGATTGGCTACAAGCTCATTACCTGTTTTGTAGATTCGCTTTTTTCCATTAGCATCTTTATTCCCATCCAGCAATGTACCAACTGGAATTCTTTCCTGAATCGCTTTTTTGGCGAGTTCAAAAATTACATAGACTTTGTCTGATTTGGCATCATTTTTCTCAATTTGAAGAATTTCGTTATAATAGAAATCCAGGTGCCTTTTCGTCAGATTATTGAAGGATTTTTTTGAGAAATCCAATAATTTTAAAAAGCAAACAAATAATGTCAGGTGAGGTGTCAGGCTGCTATCCTGTTCAAACTGGGACATAAGATCTGTAACCTGTTTTTTCATACTTTTATACTCAACGCTTTCTCTACGTGGGATAGCATCAGCATCATCACCCAGGAAGAAGTTTCCCCACTTTCCTTTTGGTTTTGTATTATCATCTTTGTCAAAATAGTTTACACGTTGAGCAAAATTGTTTGCGAATAATAGCCAGTCAAACAAATCGAAATCGTGTAACTCAAGATTCCCAGGATCTAGTTCTGCTAAAAAGCGCTGCATTTGTGATTTTCCTTCACGATAATGTGAAAATGTATCTGTTTTTTTCATTTGTTTATATTTATCTTTCTATGGTCAGATGCAATACTTAATGTAGTGTTTGGTAGTATTCAAAATGGCTACAGACATCCCGTAATTCATTATATTTCGGTAGCTTCTCCTTTGTAAAAAGGGAAAACCATATTGCTTCTTGTATTAGTATTTCTTACTTCGTAGTCAACTTGTATTAAAACTTCACCCTGAAGCTCTTCCTGAGTATCAATTTCAATACTTAGAATATTGATTCTGGGCTCATGATATAAAATAGCACGCTCCACGATTCCTTTCATTTGGGTAATCAGCGTTAAGTCCAGAGGTTTAAAGAGCATTTCCTGCAAGTCACACCCGTAGTTTGGGAACATGACACGTTCACCAGGGCGTGTTGACAATAAAATCTTAAGGCTGTTATTGATGTCTTCTACATCTGTGGTCATGACCAGTTTTCCTTCAGTCTCATTAAACTCAGGCGGAAAACTCCAGCCTGTTCCTAAAAAATCTGTATTTATTTTCATACGTTATTTGTTATATTGAATGTTCACATCTTGCATCTGTAGCATAGAGTTTTTGGTTATTCTAACCGTTTTTATTATTGATGTTTTACATTTTTATGTTTAGTCAGATTCTATGTATATGGGAGCTTATGATGGTATTAAAGCTGCCTTCCCTATTATCCGCCTATTAAAACAGTAGCATCACCTGCGGTTATTACCCCTCCATGAGCGGTAGAATCTCCCATTCTTGCGGCAGGTTTTCCGCCTATCAAAACACTTGAAGATCCTGACGCAATGGTGTCCGGTGGCCCTGTACATACTGCTTTATCTCCTTGTCTTGCTGCAGGCATTCCGCCAATAAGTACCGTGGGTTCTCCTGCCGGAATGATAGGACCTCCTACATGGGGAACCGTTCCCGTTACCATAGGACACGTATGCATATCTGTAATTCTTGCTGCCGGTTTCATGATTATTAATTAATTTTAACTTGAGATCCTTTTACTACGGTTACTGCTCCTGATTTAAGTTCTGAACCAGAACTTCCTTCTGCTTTGAACTGAGCGCTTGCTTTTACATTGATATTCTTTCCTTCCATATTGATATCACCCTTTGCTTTGATCTTGATGTCTTTCCCGCTTTCCATACTAATACCATCTTTGTTAAGGGTAAGAATATTAGAATGTTCGTCTTCTATTTTAATAACATCTGCATCTTCATCTACGATCACTTTTTTGCCTTTTGGTGTTTCAAGCGTATAGGAAATTTTGTCATCATTAAAGATCATTTTCATTTCGCTTCGGGTCACAAAACCTTTTTCATGGTTATCATCAGAAGCTACAATAGGAGCCGGTTTTGCACTACTGTTCAGCATTCCAAGTACCACGGCATCATTGGGATCATCATTAATGAATCCGATAATGACTTCGTCTCCGATTTCCGGTCTGAAGAATGATCCTCTGTTTTCTCCGGCATCAAGGGTGGCTATTCTTGCCCAAATCCCTTCTTCTTCGTTATTGATGATCGGAATTTGTACTAAAATTCTATCTTCTCCGTCCGGATCTGATTCCAATTGAGACACTACTCCTACATGTAATCCGCTTATGGCAGGAATAATTCCTGAACCTGGCATTTCACTTACATCATAGGTTTCTGAGAACCATGTTGGAGAAAGTCCGAACTGAGCATCTACCAGCCAATTTCCTTCAGCAATTTCATGACGGACACCTGTTACGTATATTTTCCCGTTGAATCGGTTTCCAACGCCTTGAAGGGTCAATGAAACTCCCGGTTTTACAGAGGGAATTCCCTGGAATTTTACTCTTCCTCTTGTTTTGGCTAATTGCTGGAAAGTTGCTTTCGCATCACCCCATTCCTGCAATTCTCCCTGAGTGAGATTTCCACCGTGTTTAAGCTGCAGGTCTTCGATTCCGAAAACATCTGCCAAATCACCTGATGAAAGATTTCCGTTGAGGTTGATGGCAGGATCCTGAGCTTCCACTTCTGTCAGTTCCTGATCGGTATAGCTCCATGTTTTGGCTGTAATCTTGTTGAACTGGTCTCTGGCGTCAATTTCTCCGTCAAATTCATGTACAGATGATCCGTAAACCACTGTTTCTACGGCTTCACCACTAAAATCAGGTTTAGCGATTTTGATGGTTCCGTCTTCAACGGAGCAAAGTTTTCCGTTGGCCTGTGCTCTGGTGAGCATAAAATCCCAATCGGAAGCCTGGTACTGAACCAATTCCTTATGTGAATTTGAAGTCGTTTCAACATCGGCAGTAAGTCCGTTATTGCCAACCAATTCTTCAATAACATCACTGTCTGTACTTTCGTAGAAATATTTGCTTTTTCTTCCTAAGGTCATTTTTACAGCCTTATCTCTGCATTCTACAATCAGATAAGAAGAACCGTTTCTGATTTTGATATTGTGCTTTACGACAACTCCTTTAAAAATGGTTTCCTCTTCAGAATGGTATCCAGCGGTGATCTCAATTTCTTTTCCTGGAATTAACAGATCTTCATTACTGAGCTTGAAATCCTGCTCCGGTACACTTCCGTCTAAAATAACAATGCGCGCATAAGGAATTCTGTTGAATTCTTTTTCCACGATAATGCTTTTCACCCCGTACTTCCCCGGCAGTTCTGTGCCTCCAGACATCACCTTATAGGTAACTAAATCTGGATTTTTTGCTGTTTGTATGTATCCGCTATTATTCATGTTATGAAACTTTTTCTAATGGCGGAAAGAATAATTCCTGCCCTGGTTTTAGCTGTCTGAAATCGACAAGATTATTTACTTTAGCTACCTCCAGATAGTATTTGGAATCTCCGTAAATTCTTTCGGTCATTAACGGCAGCGTATCGCCGGCTTGTACTGTCCTTTTATGGGTAAGATCCGGAGAAGAAGTTTTTACAGTTCTTGCTGCAAGTTCCTTACTCACTGCTCCTGCAAATGTTGCTTTTCCTACAGCTCTCAGAGGAGTTCCATCATTATTAAATAATTTGTAATCTATTGTAAATTCAGTCAAAACCCCTTTAAATTCAAATTCTCCCCAAATAATTATAACATTATACGGTTTATGAATCGAGCCATTATAATTTCCGGTAGCTACATAAAATTCAGCTAATTGATCTTCTACTGCTTTTTTACTGAAAGGATTTCTTTTTCCTAAGCCTTCCTTTATTTTATTGATAAGCTTATTACCAGAATTGGCTTCTGTTACGCCTGTACCGTCAAATAAAAATTCCAGTTGTAAGGATTGAGGGGCTGCATTGATGTATTTTGGGTCTGTAGCACTGGTTCCAGGTTCCTGTGTCGTATTATATTCATTTTTACGTGTAAAAGAGAAACCTGTCGGATTAATAAGAGCCACAAAAGCAGTACTACTAATCATTCTTCCATATGTAGAATCTTCGTATGTTCCTATCTTTATTTTTTTTATTTCGCCTCTCATTATCTTTCTTTTTTACGGTGTTCTATCTTTGCTGCCTGTTCTACACTTTCGTTGATGGCGCGCATGAGCTGTGCTTCATCTACCGATGTGGCAGTTGTAGTTACTGCTGCTTTTTCGTCCACATTTATTTTAATGTGAAGCTCTTTTATTTCTATTGGCATTTCGTTTGTTTTTTAATGATCATTAATATTCAAAACACTAATAACCAATGATTTAACATATTTGTTTAAAAAAATCCAAGCACATGAAGGGTGTGTTCAGTCTCTGTTATAGACCAATCTGTTGTTTTTTATGAAAAAAGATTTGGGTAAAATTTATCTTTAAACTAACACACGTTCAGGTGCTTAGATTTGATTTAGAAATTACAAGCCTAAGCTTGCTAACGATGAGGGTATTGTGAAATATCTATATTTCAGTTCTATTGTTTCAATAGCAAGTTTGCTTTCTTCTGCGTTGAATTCGGATACTTCCCATCTTACAGGGTATGCTCCCACTACATTCCAAACCATTAAGGGGGCTGTAGACTGAATTCCTCCTGAAAGAGTAATGATCAGGTCTCTGGGTTCAAACTGGAAGTTTTCCATCGCATTTCTACACCAGCTTATCAATCCTGAACTTACGATTAACCCACGCTTAAGAACTAAATTAGGATATTTGGGTCTCAAAGGAAGTTGGTGTGTAAACCTGTTTTCGCCTCCCTCGGCATATTCTTCAGTTCCAATTTCTGTTGATAAACCAGATATAGATTGAAATCTGGAGTCAATACCCTCTGTTGTTGAAATCCCGTTAACAATAAAAGAGAAACTGGTTGGAGGATATAAAACTGCCATGATTAGTTATTTTCAATAGTTAATCCTTCGTGTGCAATTTCTAAGGTTTCGATAGCCACCTCATTCCCTTCAGCTTTCAGATCTGTTGATTGTAATTTAAGCGGGAATGCATTTTTCACTTTCCACGTTACTGCAGGAGCTCCTGTTTCATCTAAAAGGGAAATCGTGATAGATCTGCGTTCTACTGTACTTAGCTGAATGCTTTGGAACCAATCGAAATATTCGTTATCAGTTTTAAAAGTTCCTCTTTTTAAAGTGATGTTACTGAAAGTTTTCATTCCAGGCATTTTAATCTTACTAAAGTCAGGGCTTGCACCATGTCTGTATTCAATTAAAGCTGCTTCAACATTTAAACCGCTGACTTCCTGAAATCCTACTTTTGTTCCTCCCCAATCTACTTCAAAGGCAAACTTTACTAATGGATATGTACTCATAATATTTTTATATTTAATTGTTATTTAATTGTATTTTATGCTTCCTGTAATTTGTGTGAAAAACGTAACACGATAAATTCAGCAGGACGTACTGCAGCCATACCGATTTCGATGTTCATTCTTCCTTCTAAAATATCCTGGGCAGACATTGTTTTGTGCAGACCAACGCTTACATAATACGCTTCTTCAGGCTTGCTTCCTGCTAATGCACCATCTCTCCACTGCTGATCAAGGAAATTCTCGATCATAGCCTGTACACGAACCCATGTATTGGCAGTATTCGGTTCAAAAACGAAACGTTCTGTAGCTTTCTTCACAGACTCTTCTACCATGTTGAAGAATCTACGTACAGGTACATATTTCCACTCATTACTGTTTCCGTCTAGTGTTCTAGCCCCCCAGACTAATGTTCCTTTTCCTGTAAAAGTTCTGATCGCGTTGATTGATTTTCCTGCTACCGCATCTACGTTCAATCCTTCTTGTTCTTCATGAGAAATTTTCGCTACAGGTGCCAGTACATTGCTGATTGCTAAGTTGGCAGGTGCTTTCCATACTCCGGAAGTACTGTCTACTTTAGCATAAATTCCTGCCATTGATGATGATGGAGTCAATACTACTCTTTTAGATACAATGACTGCCTGAGCCTGATTGTACAATGCTGAACTTTTTGATTTCAACCATGCTAAATTATTTTCATTCTGAGGCATTGTAACGTCTACAAGTGCTCCTGAAGCATTGATTTCTTTATAGCTATCGATTTTAACGTCTTTATCATCAAAGCTATAGCTTAGCACTGTTTCTAACTTTGGATAATATGCAGCTCCATATTTTAATCCTGTAGCGTTTACTCCGGCTCTAAAAGCAGCAGCATCTTCAAAAACATCCATAATAACGAATCTGTCTTTCAAGTCTTCTGCCTGATCCAACGCTTTATTGTAAAGTTTATAAGCATCTGCTCCTAGAACTTCAGCATCCGGGAAAACAATAAGCGTTGGTTCGTCTTCTTTTTCTAATGATTTTAATCCGAACCATAAACCGCCGGCAAGTGTTTCTGTTCCTAAGGCAGGAGTTTTATCATAATCTGCCACTGAAACAACATAACATGGTCCTCCACCATTGGCAAAGTACATTTGCATCGCATAATGCATTTTATAAGGACTTAGTTTGGCGTTGTCTACTTTTGCTGTTACCACAGTATCTTCAATCGAAATAGAGATCGCTGTTTTTTCATTTTTTGCTCCTCCAAAAATGGTTTCATATTCCAACATAGAAGAGATTCTTGTCGGTTCATTTCTTGGTCCTTTATCCGTATGTCCGATAAAAGCAGGGATAGCCGTTTCTACTTGTGCTACAGAGGGGGGGAATTTCGCAATTTCTTCTACGTAAACTCCAGGTGTTTTGTAATTCATTTGTTAAAAATTTAAAGTTAATATTAGTTATTTTCAATAGTTAATCCTTCGTGGGCAATTTCCAGTGTTTCAATAGCCACCTCATTACCTTCAGCTTTCAGATCTGTTGATTGTAATTTAAGCGGGAATGCATTTTTCACTTTCCACGTTACTGCAGGAGCTCCTGTTTCATCTAAAAGGGAAATCGTGATAGATCTGCGTTCTACTGTACTTAGCTGAATACTTTGGAACCAGTCGAAATATTCGTTATCAGTTTTAAAAGTTCCTCTTTTTAAAGTGATGTTACTGAAAGTTTTCATTCCAGGCATCTTAATCTTACTGAAATCAGGACTTGCGCCATGTCTGTATTCAATTAAAGCTGCTTCAACATTTAAACCGCTGACTTCCTGAAATCCTACTTTTGTTCCGCCCCAATCTACTTCAAAGGCAAACTTTACTAATGGATATGTAC